>JANXMS010000040.1 GCA_025354525.1 Acidobacteriota bacterium | reverse complement strand
CCGGGAACTTGGTCATCGCCTTTTGCCGCGACCGGGACAGGGTGCGCCACTGCGAGCTAGCCTTCCAATGATCGCCGCCCGGTTCGAGGTGCGTCATCGACAGCGACCGCGCCGGGAGCTTGCTCATCGCCTTTTGCCGCGACCGGGACAGGGTGCGCCACTGCGAGCCAGCCTTCAAATGATCGCCGCCCGGTTCGAGGTGCGTCATCGACAGCGACCGCGCCGGGAACTTGGTCAGCGCCTTTTGCCGCGACCGGGACAGGGTGCGCCACTGCGAGCCTAGCTTCAAATGTTCGCCGACCATCACCGCCATCAACTCCGCGTCGTCGCGGTGTTTCATCGACCCTCCACCTCTGCCAACTTCCCCAACGACCGCGCCAGCGACGACGCCACCGTACCCAGTGATATCTCCAACACCTCCGCGATCTCGCGGTAGCGTAACCCTTCCGCCCGCAGAACCAGACAGTACCGATCTCGTTCCGGCAACGCGGCTACGACCGCCTGCAATCGTTCTTGCCGTCGCTTCAGCGCGGCCAACTCCTCCGGGCTCGGTCCGGGATCGCAGACTTCAATACTCTCGGCCACGCGGCCCAGTTGCATGCGCCGTTTCAGCGCCAGGTTGTGCCCCACCCGAAACACCCATCCCCGCAGATTGCCTTGCGCCCCGTCTCGTTGTAGGTGGTGCACCAACGCCAGGAAAACTTCCTGCGCCACGTCTTCGCTGTCCGCCATCGTCAAGCCCATCGCGGCGAGGTAGCGGAGCAGGGGCGCTCGCCACTGTCCGTACATCTTCGCAAGCGGCCAAGTTTGCTCCGGCCAAAAGGCTACATTCGACACCTCTTCAAAATACTCTGAACAACTCTCGCCCTGCCGGAATATAGCTTCGTGACCTTTCTCTCGCTCTTCGCCACGGTCCTGACGCTTACCGTCACCGACCCTTCTGGCTTACCCATGGCCGTCTCCGGTCATATCGAAAACCTTGCTTCCGGCGTCTCGACTCGTGTTCGCACTGATGCCCAGGGCCACGCCAGCATCGATCTGCTCGTCGGCCGCTATCGTCTTTCGCTCGCTCACCCCGGCTTCGGCAGCCAGGTCCAGATGCTTGCCCTAGCTGGCCCGCTCTCGAAAACAGTCACCATGACCGTCGGCGCATCTTCCTACTCCGTCGACATCGTCAGCCCCACCCCACTGCCCGGGCTCGACCGCGCGCGTGACTCCGTCCCCGCCCCGCTTCAAACTGCCTCCGACCGCGATCTGACCGCCTCCGGTGCCTTGGACCTTTCGGACTTCGCCAACCGTCGTCTGGGAGGCGTCTATTTGAACGAAATCCAGGGCAATCCGCTTCAGCCCGATCTCAACTACCGCGGCTACACCGCTTCCCCGCTCCTGGGCACCCCGCAAGGCGTCTCGATTTTCCTGGACGGCGTCCGGCTGAATCAACCGTTCGGCGACGTCGTCAGTTGGGACCTGATTCCCCGCGTCGCCATAGCCGAAATGGCGTTGATCCCCGGGTCGAATCCCGTGTTCGGGCTGAACACGCTTGGCGGTTCGTTGGCCCTGCGGTCGAAGGATGGCCGCAGCCATCCCGGTTCGGCGCTGACACTGAACGGTGGCAGCTTCGGGCGAAAGATCGCGGAATTTGAGCACGGCGGCTTCGCGCCGCGCGGCTTCCATTGGTACACCGCTGGCAACTTGTTCTTCGAAGACGGCTGGCGGGAGACATCGCCGTCGAACGTCCGGCAGCTTTTCACGAAGGTCGGCTGGCAGGGGCAGCGGACTTCGGTCGGGATGAGCATGGCGTATGCCAACAACGCCCTGCTGGGCAACGGTCTGCAGGAGCAGCGGTTTCTGTTGCGAAAGTACAGCAGCGTCTATACCAGGCCCGACGTTACCGCCCACCGCTCCCCGTTGTTTAATCTGAGTGTGCAGCACGCGCTGGCCCGCAGCCTGACGTTCTCCGGCAACAGTTACTTCCGCTATATCCGGACGGGCACATTGAACGGCGATAGCAACGAGGACTCGTTTGACCAGGCGGTGTATCAGCCCAACGCGGCCGAGCGCGCGGCCCTTACCGCCGCCGGCTACACCGGGGTTCCCGCGGCCGGTGAAAATGCCGTCAACACTCCGTTTCCGAAGTGGCGCTGCATCGCCAACGTGCTGCTGCGAGATGAACCCGAGGAGAAGTGCAACGGCCTGTTGAACCGGAGCAACGCCCATCAGCGCAACTACGGCTTGTCCGGCCAGCTTTCCTGGACCCACCAACGACAACAAGTGACCGCCGGGGCCGCCTATGACGGCAATAGCGTCAACTTTGGTCAATCGACGGAGTTCGGCTATTTGAACCCGGACCGTAGCGTCTCGCCCCTCGGTGCATTTGCCGTCGATAGCAGCGTGAACCTGTCCAGTCGCATCCACACGGCCAGCGTCTTTGCGGTCGATACCATTCGACTCGGCCGCTCCTTTAACCTCACCGTTTCCGGCCGTTTCAACCGAACTACCATCGACAATCTGGACCGGATTCAGCCTCTGGCCGGCACGGGTTCGCTGACCGGCTCCCATGTTTTCAGCCGACTCAACCCCAGTGTTGGTATTACCTACCGGGGCCTCTACGCCAGCTATAGCGAAGGCAGCCGCGCCCCCACGGCGATTGAGCTGGGTTGCGCCGACCCCGCCTCGCCTTGCCGCCTGCCGAACGCGTTGGCCGGCGATCCGCCACTGCGGCAAGTCGTCACCCGGACGGTGGAAGCGGGCGTCCGCAGTACGGGCGAAGGGCGGTTGCGGTGGAACCTGGGCTGGTTCCGGGCCGACAATCGCAATGACTTGCTGTTTGTCGCCTCGCCGCAGACGGGTTTCGGCTACTTCAAAAACTTCGGCCAAACGTTGCGGCAAGGCTTGGAAGCTGGGGTTAGCGCGCGGATACGCCGGGTCATACTGGGGACGAACTATACATTCCTCGACGCCACGTTCCGCAGCCCGGAGATCGTGAACGGCCGGGCCAATAGTTCGAATCGGGAAGGGCTGGTCGCAATTGCCTCCGGCCAGCGAATTCCGCTAGTGCCGCACCACATGACGAAGGCCTATGCCGACGTGCAAGTCACTTCGAAGTTCGTCGTCAATCTGGGCGTGGTGGGCATCTCCGGGGCTATCGCGCGGGGCAACGAGAACGGCCAGCATCAGCCGGACGGCCGGCTGTACATTGGCCCCGGCGCGAGCCCCGGTTACGCGGTGGCCAACCTGGGTGGACGCTACGACCTCCATCGCCGACTCCAAGTTTTCGCCCAGATCAACAACCTGTTTGACCGCCAATACTACTCCGGTGCTCAACTCGGTCCAACGGGATTCACGGCCGATGGTAGCTACATTGCTCGTCCGTTCCCGTCGGTGGGCAGGGTTTTTCCTGTGCGCCATGCGACCTTCTATGCTCCCGGCGCGCCGCGCGGTATCTGGGGCGGAATTCGACTCCGATTTTAGTTTCTGAGTGCCCGGTATAATCCCCCCGCCTTTCAGGCGGGCCGCTTTTAGCCCCAGCGCTGCAAGAGAAAGTGATGGTGGGTTATTGGGGAAGCGCCCGCGCAGGTTTGGCCACCAAGTGCCGCGACGTGCGGGTTGCCAAGATTCATTCGCAGTTTTGGAATGTAGGCGGAGGATTAGCTCGGGACTTGATTTGGCGGACATGCGAGCCCCTTCAGCGCGACCGTCATCTGGTACACGCTTCAGGCGGCTTTAGCCGGGTCCGGCGACTTTCAGTGGCCACCGAACCCCACCGCCTTGAGGCGGTGGTTGGAGGCGGGCCGCTTTAAGCTCCAGCGCTGCAAGAGAAAGTGATGGTTGGTTATTGGGGAAGCGCCCGCGCAGGTTTGGCCACCAAGTGCCGCGACGTGCGGGTTGCCCAGATTCATTCAAAGTTGTGGAATGTAGGCGGAGGATTAGCTCGGGAGTTGATTTGGCGGACATGCGAGCCCCTTCAGCGCGACCCTCATCTGGTACACGCTTCAGGCGGCTTTAGCCGGGTCCGGCGACTTTCAGTGGCAACCGAACATCCACCGCCTTGAGGCGGTGGATGTTTAGTTTTCCCGCGTTCGGCATACCATGAACCCAAAGAGGGTTTACCACTTATGTCTCGTTTCTTCGTATTCCTGGCTGCCGCCGCCGCGCTGCTCGGCCAGACCAGCGGGACCATCAGCGGCACCATCGCCGACCAAAGCGGTGCCGCTGTTGCCAACGCCCAAGTGGTCGCCACCGGCACCAGGACGAACGAAAAGCGGCAGGCCGTTTCGTCTAGCTCGGGCCAGTATTCGTTTCCGTTCCTCGCTCCGGGCGAGTACCGGATTGAAGTGTCGATGGCGGGGTTCTCCACCAGCGCCGCTAGCGCCGTCGTCGGTGTTACTGAGCGTATCGCCGTCAACCTCGTGCTGAACCCCGCGGGGGTTACGGAGAAGATCGAAGTCTCGGCTGCGGCGCCGCTGCTGCAAACCGAATCCGCCGCGCTGGGCCGGGTCGTCGATGGCAACGCGATGAAGGAGCTTCCGCTTTCGTCCCGCAACTTCACCCAACTGCTTGCCCTGTCGCCCGGCACCTCCGGCCCACTGAATGACGCCGGTGCGCTTGGCCGCGGCACCCAGAACATCTCCTCTGGCGGGGCCCGGCTCGGATCCAACTCGGTGTACATCGATGGGGTAGACTCCGTGAACATCCACAGCAACACGTCGAACGAAAACGCCTTTGCCTCGAACGGGTTGGTCGCCCCCTCGCCGGAGGCGATTCAGGAGTTCAAGGTGCAGACGGGCCTTTACGACGCGCAGTCCGGCCGCAGCGGCGGTGCCGCTGTCGTCCTCATCACCCGTTCTGGCACTCCACAGTTCCACGGCACGCTGTTCCACTTTTTACGGAACGAAGCCTTCAACGCGAACAGCTTCTTTTTCAACTCCACCGGCCAAGCCCGTCCGGTGCTGAAGCAGAACCAGTTCGGCGGCAACCTGGGCGGCCCGGCGATCAAGAACAAGACGTTCTTCTTTTTTTCGTACCAAGGCACCCGGCAGCGCAACGGTCTCTCCGGCTCCAGTTCGCTGAACCTGCCGTTGATTCCGCTTGATCGCTCGCGCGCATCGCTGGGCGGCGCTTTTACCGGTTTGCGCGGTACGCGCGGCGGCCCTACTATTTCGGCCGACGGTTCGAACATCAATCCGGTATCGCTGGCGTTGCTGAACTTGAAACTGGATAACGGCCAGTTCGTCATTCCCTCTCCGCAGCGGGCCGTCGCCGGGGTTAACTACGCAGTCTCTATTCCGGCTCGCTACGAAGAGAACCAGTACATCACCAACGCCGACCATCAACTGTCGAGCAACAACCGGCTGCTGTTCAAGTCCATTATTTCGGGCCAGCCCGCCTTTCAGCCGTTGCCCGCTGCGACGGTGCCTGGCTTCGGCACCACGCAGGATTTCAAGAGTCGGATTATGAGCTTGACCGACACCCATATCTTCATGCCCAATCTGGTGAACGAAGCGCGGATGGGGTTCAGCAGGCTGCTCGGGGTAGTCGTGCAAGAGAGCAAGATCCCGCTCAGCTCGATCGGCATGCAGCGCTTCAACGCGAAGGACTTCCCGGATATTCCGCAGATCATCGTCACGGGCGTTTTCAGCCTCGGCTATAGCGTCAACGCCGACCAGGGCGTAGCGCAGGACACCTACCACTTCGTCGATACGCTGTCGTGGATCCGGGGCAAGCACCAGATCCGGACGGGTGTCGAGATGCGCCGGTATGTCGACGATTATTACTCCAACAACCGCTTCCGCGGCACGATGACCATCCAGAGCTTCGGCGATTTCCTGACGGGTCTGCCGGGCACGCCCACTACCCAGGGCGGCAACGGCACGGGCTTCAGCAACATTAATACGTCCAGTGTCGCCAGCGGTGTCACCGACCGCATGGACCGCATTACGGATCTTGCGATGTACGTCCAGGACGACTGGAAGGTTACGTCGCGGCTGTCGTTGAACATCGGGCTGCGTTGGGAATACCTGGGGTACGCCGTCGACAAGCAGGGGCGTAATGGCAGCTTCGATACCCGGCTGTACCAAGCGCCGCCCGTAGGCGGCTTCACCAGCGCCGGGTTCGTCCAGACCAGCGCCACGCGGAAGCCCATTCCGGGTATTCCGAAGGTGGCGAACACGCTGCTGGATTCCGAGCCCAATCGGAACTTCGCGCCTCGTTTTGGCTTCGCTTACAAACTCGCCGAAAAAATCGCGCTGCGCGGCGGGTACGGCATCTACTATGATCGACTCTCGAACCAGTTGGGTTTGCTGGAAGCGCTATCTCTGCCCGGCTACGTCCGGACGGAACTGCAGGGTTCGGCGAACCTGTCTTACTCCTTGCAGAATCCCTTCCCCACGCTGCCAGCGCGCAACCAGTTTCCGGTAGTGCCCCAACTTTTCGCGCCGCCGTATACGACCGACCGTCCGGCCATTGGCCTCAACGCCGTTGACCCTACCCTGAAGACGCCCTACCTTCAACAATGGGGCTTCAACGTGCAGTATCAATTGACGCCGTCGACGATGGTGGAAGCCGGGTACCAGGGAACAAAAGGGTCCCGCTTGGCCACCCAGCGGCTGATCAACCAGCCGATTCTGGCTACGGCGACGAACCCGATTGGCGGCCAGACGACGAGCACGGCCGCGAACGCTTCGCTGCGGGTGCCCTACGTTGGCTTCTCCCCGACAGGCTTGGTTTGGCTCGAAACCTCTACCGATTCGAGCTATAACTCGCTGCAAGCTTCGGTGACGCGGCGCTTCTCAAAAGGCCTGCGGCTGCTGGCTTCCTACACCTGGGCCAAATCGATGGACAACAACTCCGGGTCCGGTACCGGTGCCACCTTTACGGGAACGGATGGCGACCAGACGCGGCTTTCGTTGAATCGAGGGCTGTCTGATTTTGATCGGTCGCACCGTGTGGTCGTGAACTTCAGCTACAACCTGCCGCACGGGCGCTTGAATCAGCGGGTCTTTGGTGATTGGCAGTTGGCCGGGGTAGCGATTCTGCAGAGCGGGACGCCGATCAACATTCTCGACACGAGCGGCGCGGCGTTCTACGGAACCGCCAACAGCCGTGCGAGTTGGGCGCTGGGCGCGACGATCGCTTCGGCGCAGGGTTCGGGCCGGACGCAGGACCGGCTGAATCAGTACTTCAACACGGCGGCCTTTATCCGCGCCGGTAACTTCTTTGGGGATACCGGCCGGAACATTCTTCGGGGCCCGATTCAGCGCAACGCCGACCTGTCGATCAATAAGAAGTTCACGTTGACCGAACGGGTGAACCTGGAATGGCGGAGCGAACTCTTCAATGTGCTCAATATTGCCAACTTTGCGAATCCTGGGGGCAGCATTACGGCTGCTAGCTATGGGGTAATCCGCAATACGACGGGGAATCCGCGGGTTGTGCAGTTCGCTTTAAAGCTGGCGTTTTAGTATTCAGTTGTCAAAGATCGGCGAACGGTTCGAAGGCAGCGGGGGAATTACGATAGGAAGCCAAGTCAGCAGCGGTCGACGAACGGGATGTTAATGGACGGGCTGGAGTAGTTTTGCGATTCGAAGCCAATCGGGGGAAAGTCCGCTCCGGCGGCGACGGCGACTTCGGCGACTGGCTCCGGGGCGATTTCCTCGGGAACAATCGGGGCCGGCGGCAAGGTGCGGCGATTTTGTTGGGCGAAATGCAGATTTTTGAGGGCTCGTTGATAGCTCCGTTCGATGGTGGTGACGTACCGGTTGAGCCGACGGAGTACCCCATCGTTGTGTTCGGACCAAAGGGAGGAGGCCATGAGAACATCGGGATTCTGGCTGACATCGCCACCGTCGCTTGACAGGACTTCTTCGGTGTCGCGCATCAAAATATCGTGGGTGTGCGTTTCGATGCGCCGGGCTCGATTGAGCCGCCAGAGGGATTCGGTGAGCTGGTCGGTGAGCATCCTTTCTTCCGGTGTAGCCGGGCGATAGGCGGCCGCGATCTCGATGCGGAGGGAGTCGAAGTCTTCTTGCGATTCTCCTCGAACGATCAGCGAGGTGGCGCAGAGGCCGTGCGCGAGACGGTTTTGGCTGGAAGTTGCTTTGCCGGCGGGGGTACGCGGTCCGGTGGACCTCATGGCATTGATGCGATTGAGGATGGCGCGATCTTCAGCCTGCTCGGCGGCAAGTTCCGCTTCGTGGTCGGCGGCACATTTGTTGAGAAAGGCTTCGCGGTCAAAAACAAACGGTTCGGTGGACATGATTCGAATCTCCTGTGGTTACGAATGAAAAACCCGCCGGGCCGGAGGGGCGCAGCGGGTAGTTCTGTTTGCAGTTTACAAGGCTGTTTGCGGGTGATCTTGCGGGGGCTTTTTGTACGTTGCTGAAAACAAGGGAAATATAATTTTCAACACCTTGTGAGGCCCGATTCCGGGTACCCAAAAACGGCACCCAGGGTGCCGGAGTGGCAGGGCAATTTGAGATTCCACCGGTCGGAATTTTAAGTCTTGCGGAGTCAACGAGTTAGGGTCATTCCTTTTCTAAGGACGTCCAGGTTGGGTTGTGGCGCGGCATAAGCGGAGGATGAAAATGGGTCGGTCCCTGGGCGATTCTGGCTACGTTTGGCAGGACAGCGAGCCATTTGGGGTTTTCCCAACGAGCAAGCGGGGCTCGATGCCTCGCTTGCTCGCCCCCTGGCGTGGATACAGCATCGGAAAGGCCCGACGATGGTTGAGCTAAGTGATAGCAGTTTCGTTGGTCAGAGGTGGTAAGTTTCGAAACAAGGTTCGAGCACCGTTGTATGTGATTCTCCATCTTTAGGTGTGGCTTCTCGGTGGAAGGTGAGGGCAGTTGGGTTCTTCGCTGTTTGGTGTGGGTAGAAGAGCCGGCGCAAGATCGCCAGTGATGAGGGTAGCCTACAGTGGCAGGAGCATTCGGCCCGCAAGACCGGCCGTGGAAATGGCGGGCGGTGGAAAGCGAGGAAAACC
>JANXMS010000007.1 GCA_025354525.1 Acidobacteriota bacterium | reverse complement strand
CCTTGTCGATCTTCAAAGCCTTCTTGATGAGAACCGCGACGGGCGGGGTCTTCGTAATGAAGGTAAAAGAACGGTCCGAGTAGATGGTGATAACGACCGGGATGATCAGGCCGACATTTTCCGGGGCAGACGTGCGGGCGTTGTACGCCTTCACGAATTCCATGATGTTGACGCCCTGCGGGCCCAGTGCGGTACCGACGGGAGGCGCGGGAGTGGCCTTACCTGCCGGAATTTGTAACTTTACTTGCCCAGTGACTTTCTTTGCCATTGTTTGCTCTTATTTTTTGATTATTGGATTTTTTCGACTTGTTCAAAGTCGAGTTCCACCGGGGTTGAACGGCCGAAGATGGTAACCATCACGCGGAGAGTATTTTTCTCCACATTGATATCGTCCACCTTTCCGGAGAAGTTCGTAAATGGACCTTCGGTGATACGGACCGTTTCGTTGCGCTCGAAAGTGAGCTTCGGCTTGGGACGGTCGCCCACGTTAGACTGCCGATACAGGATCGAATTCACCTCGTCCGCCGTCAGCGGAACCGGGTGATTGCCGCCACCGACAAATCCGGTGACGCGTGGAGTGTCTTTCACGGCGTGCCAAAGTTCGTCGTCCATCTCCATTTCGACCAGCACGTAGCCGGGATAGAGCAGACGCTTACTCGTCACCTTCTTGCCGTTCTTAAGCTCGAAAACCTCTTCAGTTGGGATCAAAATCTGACCCAAACGATCATTGAAACCAAACGCCACTGCACGACCTCGCAGCGACTCGGCCACTTTGTTTTCAAAACCCGAGTAGGTGTGAATGATGTACCAGTTCTTGCTGGTCGCCAAATCAACGACACCATCCGACGCCGCCTCAACCGCTACGCCTTCGGCAACCGCCTCGCCTTCCAGCGCCACTTCGGGCCGGGCTTCCGGCTCGAGCTCAATGTTCTCGTCGCCCATCTATTTACCCAACACCTTAAAGAGTTGCGTAATGCCACGACCGATCAAAAAGTCTACGATGGCAAAGTAAGCGGCAAACACGAAGACAGAGGCAATTACGACAGCTGTCGTAGCTTTCACCTGCTCCCAGTTAGGCCAAGTGACGCGGCGCATCTCCAACTTCAACTCTTCGACGTAAGTCTTGGCAATAGTCGGCCACGCAGCAATGCCTGCGCCGCTGCTATTTTGCTCGGGAGTGACGGTCTTGGTACCCATAGTTAACTCGTTCGTTGCGGCCATCTAATTCAAGTGAGAATGGCAGGGGCAGGGGGATTCGAACCCACAAAGGCGGTTTTGGAGACCGCTGGTTTACCGTTAGCCTATGCCCCTGTATGAACTACTTCACTTCGCGATGCAAGGTGTGACGGCGCAGGCGCGGAGAATACTTCATCAGTTCGATGCGCTCGGTCGTCTTCTTCTTGTTCTTCGTCGTGTAGTAATTAATGTCTTTCGTCTCGGTGCACTGCAGCTTAATGATTTCGCGCATGATCCTGAACTCCCAAACTTCTCATTATACATAGGAAAGCCCCGGTTCCCAAACCAGGGCCTTCAATATAGCCCTTTTTGAGCTCTTTAGACGCCGATTTCGGTAACGGTGCCAGCACCAACGGTGCGGCCACCTTCACGAATTGCAAACCGAAGGCCTTTGTCCATGGCGACGGGCGTGATCAGCTCAATCGAGAGCGAGACATTATCACCCGGCATCACCATCTCAGTACCTTCCGGCAACTTCGCCACACCCGTTACGTCCGT
>JANXMS010000622.1 GCA_025354525.1 Acidobacteriota bacterium | reverse complement strand
GGCTTCCACCGCCACCTTAGCTTTCAAAGCCGGCGAGTGAGTCTTGCGTGTTCGAGGCATTGATTCTCCTTCATTTTCAATGCCCTCCTACACTTAAGCAATAACCATTTTTGTGTCTAGTTTTTGGGGTCCACCACAAACAACCGAAAGGTTCGGAAATAGTGTCCTCCATTGATCGACAATACGAACCCGACGATCACAAGAGCAATGAGCCTCCAGTTTTTCTTTGCTGACGCCCACTCCATTGCAAACGCAGCCAGAAGAAATCCAGGAGCATACACATAGCTGGTTCCCTTCGTCAAAACGGCCAAGCCAAGAAAGGTACCGCTGGCCAAAAGCCAAAGTCTCGAATCCGTCCTAAGGTAACGAATCGTTGCGAACACCATCGCCATCAACCAGAGAGCCAGAGTACAGTCGTTCTTCGCTCCAGAGGCCTGCAGAATACCTTGCGGCAAGGTAAGCACGAGAACGGCAGTAAGGGCCTGCCCGAGGGACCGCGCACCCAATTCGCGCGCAACTAAGGATGCGCTGATCGCCGCGCCATAGAATCCCACGACCTGAACCAGATTAACGAGTCGATCTGAATCTGCCAGCAGGTACAGGTGCAGCATAAAGTATTCAGCGAGCGGCGGCTGAAATAGTTGCTGTGGCTCATTGGTGGGATAGAAGCGCAAACTGCCGCTCATCGCCCACTGAACGACGCGGGGCATATGATAAGTCATAGCATCCCAAGTCGATGGCGCGGCGCAGACAGCAACCAGCGCCACCAAGCCGACAACAATACCGCCAATTCCCCCGAGCATTGTGCCATCCGCGCCTCTCGTCTCCTCGGTCGCGGGCGGGACAGGGAGGAACTGCGGAACCAACCAAAGAAAGAGCGCACTCGCTGCCACCCAAGCTACAGCAATGGGCCAACGGCCGAGCATACCGCTCAAGTTGAGTAACTCGGTCGAAGCCACCGCGGTTAGCCCCGCGGCACCTAGTGCCAGCAGTTGACTTTCGCGGATCCCATAACCACGTCGCTTCAAACTTAGGAACAGAACAACAAGAAAGAGCGCAGGTATCACAACTAGCAACATATTTAACATTATCTATCGAATCTCGCAGGGACCTGTTTTCTCGCCAACTAACTTCCAATTGCGAATTTGCATCGCGAACGTCCGGGTATCCGGGGGCAGTTTGATTCCCGCATTGGCGCTCAGGAACTCGAATTCCGCGGGCGCTCCACTGAGTTGAACGTCCAAATTGAGCACGACCCCAACATTTAAAGAGATATCCGGCAGGGGTTTCCCATTTAGTCGGAGACGAAGAACATTTGCCGGGGTTACGCTCGTTACCAGTCCCTTTAGTGTAAGCTTTTCGGCTTGGGAACTAACTACCGTAACCGTTCCCCCGTGATCGGTCCATCGCCACCAGTCCTGACCACCTTCACGCACGTTCCAACCCGACCCAAACTGGAGTGCGCATCCCTTTTGTATGGTGACGGGTTTGGTAATTGAAGCCAGGAAGAAGCCATTCCCTCCGTTCACCATACCGATTGGCTCGGTAGAACCTTTCGGTTGGAGCGCAATCAGACTTTCCGCCTTCCAATCCGGATGTGCTTGCAGCGCTCCTGCCAAGCCGATCAAAGGATCCGAGCGATGGCTTGTGAAGAGAATATTCCCCCCATCCGGCTTCGCTTCCAAGGACTTGATCGCCGCCACCCCATCTTCGACAACCCCGCAAGGGAACGCCGTACTCTTCGATATGTGCTGCGCCAATCGGGCGTCCCAGGTGCAGTCAAGCGCAACTAGGGCGATCGGCCGCCGTGTGGTCACCTCTTTGCTGAGCCGGGCAACGTCGAACTGGTTTCCGGTCACGCTATTGAAATCATCAAAGCGCGCATGAAAGAATAGCAGTCCTAAAACGGAGGCGGTAAAGAACCGCTTTCTCCAGGCGACTGATTGACTAAGGCTGAGTTCGCCACACAGCAATAATCCTAATATGGGTACAAACAGGATGAAGCTGTGCCGAGTAACTCCCACCGGAATCAAGCCGGCGAGGTTGGCACCAAGCATCAGGCTGACTGCGATGGCCCCGTAAAGCGACAACAATCGCTTGCCCGGTTCCTTACTCCGCCACCCGACCCACACGCCTAGGACAGCCAGGAGCAGTACGATCCCACCCCAGACCAGTTGGGCCGTCGTTCCGACCAAGGCTGGCCAGATAGGGGCGGTCAGTAAGCTGAACAACAGCAACACTTTCTTCGAGAGCGCACCAAGATAGCCGCTGATCCCATCCGCGGCACTCCAGCGGATGAGCTCGAATTGCGCCCAGCCTGGGACACTGGTCCCGTTCTTTACCAGGACCTCGAGATAGGTCTTCCAAAGCCAGAGGTATCCCACGCCAAATCCAACGAGGCCAGCGGCGGCGAAACCGAGTGGCCTCGGCCAGTAAGCAGTCGGCGGATCCGAGCGCTTGAATTCGCGCCATGCCCCGATGACACAGGCAAGTCCTGCCGCAGCTGAGGGGAACAGCATCTGGTAGCTAAAGAACAGGCCAGCCATACCGACAAAGCTCGAGGCTCCCAGTGCATAGAACCAGCGTGTCCAACCCAGGTTGTCACGCTGAACAATCCAGACCATAGCAACCAACTGCAACGCGACAAACAGGTAAGTGATCGCGTAGCTGTATCCCTGCTGGCTTTCTACCATTGCCCGCATGCTCAAGGTCGCGATCATGGCGGTGAACGCACCAGCCATATCAGGCCGCCCAACCCCGCGTTGGATAAGAAAAATCACCAGAAAGAAAAGGAGCATGCCCAGAGTGGCACCTATAGCACTTGGCATGCGGGCCGCCTTTACCGCGGCATTAAAAGTAGCCGCCTTGCTCCAAAGTGGGAATCCGACGAAGTACTGGCCAGGGGCGTAAGTCCAGGCCTTAGACACATTGTCAGCGGCCTTAGCGGCTGAGTCAGCCCCCAGGGCATTCAACAAAAAGCCGTTGTCATCACAGTGCGTCATACGATCTGCCAAAGTGTTGAAACGGGCGTAGCCAGAAAACACGAGCAAGCCGAAGAGCAGCCAATGGAGCCGCGTCGATTTCCTGAAAAAGTCGAATAAATAGGTCATTAACTGAGGAGGAAGGGAGACGCCAATCCCCCAAGCCGACTCCCATTCTAGCTTGGTTTCCCGCATCGCAGTGTTGTGGACCCTTTATCAGCCGTGCTTTTCGGCATTAAAGGCGCAAACCTTTCGCCATTCCGGTGGCAAAGGCCATCCGATGCGAGAATCGGGAGCAATAACGGTTGTTTCCCCCGGTGCATGGATCGCCGGATAGTGGGAGAGTCCTGCTAAATCGGCGGAGTCCTAAATGTGGGAGTATACGCGTCAGGTCGGAAAAGCGAAGTCGTGTTGAGCATCCAAACCACGGCCTGGGCTCCTCCGAGCAAGTCAGGATTTCGAAACAGGTCTCGGAACGGCTCCAAGGTCGAACCCAACAAGGCCCGATGGGAGACCGGCACATTGAGCTCACGGGCCAAATAGGGAACAATCCCGCTACCGACTGGCGGTTTGAATTCCGCGAAAGGATCGTTCGCCTTCCGAAGGGCTACCGCTTCGCCGGATTGTTCGCGCCCGATTGCTTGTTGGGAGAACGCTGTGAAGCTGTCACCCACCACAAGAACGGGTGCCTTTGCGTCGGCAACGAACGGCTTCCCGGCGACCGTTACAACCTCTTCAATCACCTGCGTCATTGATGCCCTGGTTAGATCCAGCTCGGGCCCCGTCAGGTACTCATAAAAGTACCCGCCGAAGCGGAATTCAGCAGGCTGGATCTTGTAGCGTTTGCTTGCTTTTCGTGCTTCTTGAGCGAATGGATAGCGTCCCAAAAGTTTCGCCAGCAGCCCCGCCGTGAGCCGTTGAGCCGGATCCGTCCAATGAGCATCGGTGGGGAGGTAGAGAGGAACCGAACCTTTTTCAGCGGCAAGCTTCAAGGGCGGAAAAAGGTCGAAAACCTCCACATCGGCTCGCAAAAGCTCCGCTGTCAGGTACCGGAGATGGGGCGCGATAATGCCCGGTCGAGGAACCTCTTCTAGAAGAAAGGACTTCGGATAGAGCTCAATGACTCGGGGGACCGGTGCGACGATAAGGTCGGCACCTTTGGACTTCAGCCACTTCGAGACGGCGGCAATCTGCGCCACCATTCGAATCGAACCGACCCAAGGCTCCGGCTCTTGCGGCTGATCGGGACGCTGGAAATCGAAAAGGCACGCATGGATGCAGTCCCCTGACGCAGTGAATCGCAGTGGTTCACCCCGGGAGGGCAAGAGCGCCAGCTTGTCGGCTCGCACCCGTGAGGGCCGAGGGTTTCGGAATCCTTCGACAACAAGTCGATTCAACTCCATTCGCACAGGCCGTGTGGCGTCGTAGTATTTGCGCCAATCCCCATTGCCACCCTGCCGACACTCGCCCTCTATTCCGGCGAGAGCATTTTGCATGCTGGCTTGCCGCGATCGCGCCGCTTCGGCCGCAAGACCACTAGCCGCGAAAGACGATATGCCAGCAGCCATCAATTCCCGTCTCGTCATTCGCACAATTGAGTCGCTGACCGACCGGAAGATCGAAGTCGGTCTCGTTGGACAATCGGGTTGAGCCAGTGCCATGCTAATGGATTATATCCCGCTAAGCGATCCTGATGGTTTTTAGTTCCCACATATTCCTCGCGTATTTCCTGCCCCTCGTCCTACTTCTGAACTACGCCCTTCCGTTTCGCTGGCTCACCCTGATGCTTACGGTGATGAGCTATATTTTCTATGGCTGGGCCAACCCGCCATGGGTGTTGCTGATGCTCATCACGTCCTACGTTGACTACTTCTGCGGGCTCGCCCTCGTCAAGTATTCCGGACTGCCAATGGACGGCCCGGACCTGCCGTTTCTCCTGAAAGGGACCAGCCGCAACCTCGGCCAAAAGGTCGCGCTGGGCGTTTCCATCTTTACCAACCTCGCCATTCTCAGCTTCTTCAAGTACTACGACTTCGCGGCGGAAAGCGTGAACGCCATAGCCCTCGGAATTGGAATGCCGGCTGAAATCGCCCCGCTGCTGCATGTCGCACTTCCTATCGGCGTCTCGTTCTACACCTTCGAATCGATGAGCTATGCCATTGATGTCTATCGGGGTGACGCGCGCCCTCTGCGCAATCCTATCGACTACCAGTGCTTTGTCGCCCTGTTCCCACACCTGATTGCAGGGCCGATCATCCGCTATCACACCATCGCCGAGCAAATTCGTAGCCGGGCCTTTAACTATGAAAAATTTGCTCGTGGTACGGCGTTCTTTTGTCTCGGCATGGCCAAGAAGATTCTGCTAGCTAACCCAATGGGCCATGTGGCGGACCGGGCCTTTGCCGCCTCGGGTTTAGGTCCGCTGGATACTTGGTATGGGCTTTTCGCGTACGCCTTTCAGATTTATTTCGATTTCTCGGCCTATTCAGATATGGCGGTTGGCCTGGGGCTGATGTTTGGCTTCTGCCTCATGAAGAATTTCGATGACCCCTACCATTCGGCCAGCATTACCGAACTCTGGCGCCGCTGGCACATTTCTCTTTCTACGTGGCTACGCGACTACCTTTATATCCCGCTCGGCGGAAATCGGCTGGGAGAATCCCGCACTTACTTGAACTTGATGACGGTCATGCTGCTGGGTGGATTATGGCACGGCGCCAGTTGGAACTTCGTAATTTGGGGCCTGTACCACGGCCTTCTGCTCAGTCTTGAGCGTAGACTCGGCATGCGCGGGATCTTTGACCGGTTCCCGAAACCGATTCGCGTCGCCGGAACATTCTTGCTTATCTGCGTCGGCTGGGTTTTCTTCCGGGCGGAGACTCTGTCCCAGTCCGTTCAGGTCCTTCGGTCGCTTATCGGCCTTGAACTGACCTCGCCAGCGGCGTCTCTAGCAAGCGCAGGTATTCATACCCCGTACTACCTGTTTCTATTCGCCACCTGCGCTCTGATCGTTTGGGGCGCGCCCCAAACCTGGAACTTCACGCAGCGCCTCACTCCCGTTCGAGCAGTGCTCTGCCTCACGCTGTTTGCTTCGAGCGTAGTCTTTCTCTGGACCCAAACAGTGAACCCCTTCCTCTACTTCCAATTCTAAAATGCCGCCAGAGACCCCTGTTCATCGGAAGCACACAGAAGAAGACAGCCAAGCGGAGCTGAATTCGACAGAGGTACGCCCCGCGGTGGCCCGTGGCCTTTCGTGGGGCTTCTTGGCCCTACTCATTCTGGTCCCCTTGAGCCAGTTTTTGCTCGAAATAGCGCAGGGCCACAGACCGACCATCTTCCGAGTTTTTGAAGCACCCCTGGCTGGCCGATGGACCGACTTGGCGGATCGCAAGTATCTGGCCGCATACGAGACCTCACTCGAAAAGAGCTCTCCGTTGCGGACTTGGGTCCAAGCCAATCTCCAATCAGTGATGACCCGTTGGCTCGGCGTTGGCAATCACAAAGTCGTCATCGGCCAGCACGGTTGGCTGCTGTACCAACCGGGTATCGATTACGTTGCCGGAGCCGACTTCCTTGGCCGCGGAGCTCTGGGTGCCCGAATGAAAGCTATGAAAGATCGCGAAGTGGAGAGGGATCCCCACCCAGACCCTCGACCGGCGCTGGCTGCGTTCATACGCGATCTCCGAGCACATCACGTTGCCGTGCTCCTGCTTCCGGTTCCAGACAAGTCGATGGTGCATCCGGAAAAGCTAACGGCCGAAGCGTCCCGAGCAGCCCTGAACAATCCTGGATATGCTCGCTTCGTCGCTGAAATGGAGCAGGCTGGTGCTGTTGTGTTCGATGCGGCGGGACTCACTCGCTCGACTGTTTTGACAGGGCGAACACTCTACCTCGCTCAGGATACTCACTGGCGCCCCGAATGGATGGGCGAAATTGCGACGGCGATTGCCGGGGCGGTGCAGAGGCACTTCCCACTACCCCCGCCGACCCGGCCTCTGGTTACTAGCGTCCGCGCCGAGTCGCGTCGCCGACTCGGTGACCTAGTGGAAATGCTGGCCCTGCCGGTCGACCAATCCCTCTATGCTCCCGAAGAAGTGGTGGCCACGCAGATCTTCGACCAATCAACGAACCGTCCGCTGGCCGCGGACCCGGACTCGGACGTCGTGCTACTAGGCGATAGCTTTACGAATATTTATTCTGATCCTGGACTCGGTTGGGGCGAAGGTGCCGGCTTCGCAGCTCATCTCGGCCGCGCACTCGGCCGACCGCTCCACGTGATCGCCCAGAACGGTGCCGCGTCCACCGGGGCGAGGCAGGAGTTCTTGCGAACGGAACAGGCCCGACGGCTTTACGCCAAGAAGCTTCTCATTTACGAGTTCACGATTCACGACCTAACCACCGCGAATTGGCGCCCTCTGCCCCTTCCTCCCCAGCAACCCAAACCGGTCCCCGCTCAGGTTGAGACCGCGGCACCAAAGCAAACAGTTCCTCAGCCGACTCCCCCGGCACTGGTGGCCGTACCGTTACGGGTGATCGGCCAGATTGAACTTCTCTCGCCTCTTCCGGTCCCGGGGCGCTCCGCATACCGGGATTGTTTGGCTTTCGCTCGAGTCAAGGTCACTAAAGTCATTTCTGGCGAATACAAAGGCGACGTCGCGATCGTCGCATTCCATGTCATGAAGGACAATCAACTCACCGATAGTGCCGCACTTCGTCCCGGTGATACGGTCCGCCTCGAGTTGCAACCTCTTCGGAAAGCACCTGAAATCTATCAGTCGATGCAACGCACCGACACCACGGACGATTTCGAGCACGTTCCCCACTTCGTCATCCATTTCGCGAAGGAACCGTAGCTCGAACACGGCAACGAGGCAATGCTGCGACTTCGTGTGTCCATCCTTACTCAGTCCCGTAGTTAATCTCCAGCCGCCGCACCGCCCTCGACGCCACATAAAGCACCAGCGCCGTCAGCCCCAGCACCCCCAAAATCGCGACCCCTGCCGACGTCGGCTCGGTCGGTGCTAACACCAACCGCAGCAGCGGCGGCACGTTCGGGTCCATTGGCGGCGGAACCGGGCAAATTGATTGCAGGTAGTGCAACACACTCAACTTCTGCAACAATTCCGGCAAAAATCCGTTGATCGACTCCCACAGCAACATCACGAGCGCGGGGATGATCGGGTTCCGCAGCAACAACCCCGCCGCCAAGAACACGCTTCCGTAACCCACGCACCCCAACATCGCCGAGATCACGTACCAAGTGCCGTGGTAGAGCGCATCGGCTTGCCAATACGCCTGTAAATCCGCGCTGGTTTGATAGGCCAGCAACGCCCCGAAACTCAACACCGCGCCGCCGCCAAAGATCACCGCCGACGCGATCAGCCCCGCGCAGTACTTCCCCAACAACAACACCTCGCGCCGCACCGGAGAAAGAAACCAAAAATGCAGGGACTTATCGATCATCTCCCCACGGAACAGGTTAATAAAAATTCCCAAGGAGCCAAAGAACACCGCCAAACGCAAATAAAAATACTGGAACATGCCCGCGTAGACCTTTCTGTCCTCGTCAATCGAAGACAGCTCCCGCCGTCGCGTATTCCGCAGCGCGCCATTCTCAAATTCAAACCACACCCGCCGCGATCCATCAAAATACATCAGCGTCCGCCGCTTTATATTCCGACCCCGCTGGTCCCAACTTCGATCCTGCAACGGCTTACCCGCCGCCGCCAACACATCCGCATCCGCCGTCCCTACCGCCATCCGGTCCAGCAACGCCGCCGAAACCGTCGGTTTCCCCGCGAACTCATCCCGCTGCATCTTCACGCTAATGCCGTGCCCGACAAAAATCACCGCCGGAAACAGCGCCAGCAAATACACCCACAACGCCCGCTTCGAGAAAAACGCCCGCCGAAGCTCCAGCTTCGCAATGATCCAGATCTGGTTCACTTGCCGCCCCCAATCAAGTATTCGTACAGCGCGTCCACGTTCTCATCCATCGGCATCACCCCATCAATCTCTTCCCCGTTCAACGCAATTCGCTGCACCGCCGCCGCGAACGCTTCCCGCTGCCGGGTCATCACCAAGACCCCCCGACCACCGGGATCGATCTTCACTTCCGTCACGTCAGCTTGGTCAAACAACATCGATGCCACCCGCGCCGGATGCTGACAATGCAGCAGAAACTGGCTCGGATGCTCGTGAATCTCATCGCGAACGTTCCGGATCTCGCCTTCGGCCACGATCATCCCGTTCGCGATCAAAATCACTTGGTCGGAGAATACGTCCACTTCTTGTAGCACATGACTCGACAGAATCACGTGCCGACCTTGGGCCGCATAGTTCCGAAACAACGCAATCGTCTCCGCCCGCACGAGCGGATCCAGCCCGTTCAGCGGCTCGTCCAACACCAGCACCGCCGGCTCATGCGCGATCGCCTGCGCTAAGCGGATCCGCTGCCGCATCCCTTTCGAGTACGCCGCAATCTTCCGTTGTGCGGCGTGCGTCAACGATACCGTCTCGATCGCCAGCGCCGCCCGTCGCTCCGCCTCCGCCTGCCGATAGCCGTACAACAGCAGCCCCGCCACCACGAACCCGAACCCAGTCACCCCCCGCGGCGCAGCATCATATTGGGTCGCATACCCCAGGATCCGCATCAATTTCTCCGGCGCAAACGGCGAAATGCCGCGCACCGTAATCGACCCGCTCCCCGGATGCACAAGACCACTCATCAGGTTCATCAACGTCGTCTTGCCCGACCCATTCGGCCCCACCAAGCTTGTAATCCCCGACGGAATCCGCAGATCCACTTTGTTGACGCCGAGCACGTCCCCATAGAACTTCGACACGTTGTGGAAGAGAATCAGCTCATCGCTCATGACACCACCTCCACCGGTCGCAACTTCCGCAGCAGCACCGCCAGCAAGCCTCCCAGCATCACCAGGATCACCGCGAAGCAATCCCACGCCCCCGGCGCATCCTCAACTGGCTCGACGCCCAACAGCGCACACCAAACTGTGTAAATCGCAAAGCCCGGATTCAGCAGCGACCCCCACTCCACCCGCAGAATCTGGTTGATCATCTGCGCCGCCCCAGCCAGCACGAAGAAGAACGCCAACACCAGCGCCCCCGCCACCACGCGCCACTTCACGTAAGCCGAGCACGTCAAGGCGACCAGCGAGACCATCGCGATGTATAGAACGAACCCGAGGACTAGCCCTTGCCCCAGCCACCAATTCGCCTGGAGCCACGACGTACTCGCTAGGCTCGCTTGCATTCCAAACACGAACAAACCCGGGACCAGCGTCACTAAAGACAAAATTCCGAACAACACCATCATCCGCGCGCCAATATAAGTCCACCGCGACATCGGCCGCGCAAAATATAACGGCAGGGCGTTGTTCGCCAAATCCGGTGCCACCAAGCCCGGCCCCGCAATCGCCGCCAGCAAGATCGCAAACGTCGATTGCACGTTCATAAAGACGGCGAAGAACTTCCCGTTAATCTCCAGCAGTTTCGCCATCGACGCATCCATGCCGCCTATGTTCGGCAGCAGATCGGCATGGTTTGATACATAAATAAACCCCGCGCAAAGCAGCGGCCAGAACAACGACAGCACGAGCAGGATCACCACAAAACGCTGGCTCAAAATCTTGCTCCACGCAAAGCGCGGAATCGCCATAAACCGAGTCCCCGGCCCCGTCAGCGGCCCGTCGTAACGCTGATAACCGCGCCTAAATACGGCCATGAGCCACCTCCGCCTCAGCCTTCGGCTTCCTGTGACCGACGGCCTTCAGAAAAATCTCTTCGAGCGTATCCCGCCGATAAGCGAGCTTCGTAATCTGTAAATTCTCGCGCGCCGTTAGCCGCCACAGCGCGTTCACTTCCACTTCGACCGGCAGAATGATCCGCCATGTGCCAGCGGTTTCGGAGACGCCCTCGGCCCCGATCTCCTGCAGGACTGTGCCCAAATTCCGATCATCCCCCGTCACCTGCAACTGTACAAACCGCTTGTTTGTCTGCCGTTCCGCCGCCAAGTCCGACTGGTGCACAATCATTCCATCTTTCAAAATCACCACCTCGTCGCAGACCTCTTCCACATCCCGCAGCAGGTGCGAACACAGCAACACGTTCATGCCGTGCTGCTCCTTCATCTCCTTATTCAACGCCAGCATCCGCTGGCGCGCCGCCGGATCGAGCCCGTTAGTCGGCTCATCCAGAATGACGAGTTCTGGCCCGTGAAGGATCGCCTGCGCCAACTTGGCCATCTGCTTCATGCCGAGCGAATATGTCCCGACCGCCCGATATCGCGCTTCTCCCAGCCCGACGTGGAACAGCGTTTCATGCGCTTTTTCGAGCGCCGCCGCCGCCGGCAACCCAGAAATCTCCCCCATGAGCCGCAAGAACGCCACCGCCGTCATATCCGCAATCAGTGAATCGTTCTCGGGCATGTACCCGATCCGCGTCTTCACTTGCATCGACTGCCGATGGCAATCGAGACCCAAAATATGCGCCGAGCCGACCGACGGCTGATGGAACCCCAGCAGTGTCTGAATCAGCGTCGACTTTCCCGCCCCGTTCGGGCCCAGCAGCCCGATCGCCTTCCCCACGCCCGCTTCGCCCAAACGGCAAGAGATCCCTTTCAGGATCTCGTGCTTGCCCAGCCGGACGCGCAAATTTTCGACCGCGATTACAGGATTCATAGTTTCGTAGGGCCTTGTGTCAGGAGCAAATCGAACAGCAGGCTCGATAGACGGGTACGAGAAGCCGACCGAATTCGTTCCGTCTCCGCTGTCAATGTAAGCAAAGCGGGCTCCCGGCTTTCGAGCAGCTTTCGATAAGACGCGTTTCCTACGAGGTCAGTCAGATTGCCAAAGGCGTCGCCCACGTTGATCCACACGAAACCCGATTGATGAAGCCCGGATGCGCTTGGCTGTTGCGCCCGGTACTTGGTGGAACGAACCAGCGGGAACCCGCCCGATCGGGTCGCGACCGCCCGCTGCACCACCGCCCGGTCGCCACCTTGAACGAGGTAGCCGCGGTCGAAGGTCCAGTGCAGTTGGATCGACTGCCCGGTCATTTGCAGAGAGTACCAATCGATCCCGTTTACTTTCTCTTGCTTCATCGTCAACGGCGTTGCACCCGCTCGGCGGTTGTAAGTATCCACCAACCGCCGCATCGTAGCCGTGTAGGTTTCCGGCCGATAAGCTTCGATTGCCAGTATCCAAGCGGGAATCGGTAGCGACGGCGTCTCCACCGCAAAGGTGAAATCGGTGCCGAGAGCGGCTGCCAAGTCGGTCGAGAACCGCACTCCAGTTTCGACTTCGGCCTTGCGCAGTCCTTCCGTCCAAGCGGGATTCCAGCGGCCAAGCTGCGCCGTTAGTTCGTCGAAGATCTGCTGCGGATTCCTCGTCGCCGCCGAGAAGGCGAACACCGCGTCCGAGGAGACGTACTCCGCCGAAGTCGCCGCCGCCGGCGTCGCCAGCCACGAAGCGATCCCCGTCCGAGGCCCGGCAAAGGCCAGCGAAATTTCGTTCTCATCCGCCCGTTGGTCGAAGAAGAGGTAGCGCGCCTCACCCGCCACCGCTTGCTGCGGGAAGGCCTGCAGATCCACGCCGAGCAATGACGTCACCCCGCGCTGGTAGTGGCGGGCCACCTCCGCCGCGAACGGAGTCAGCGAGCCCTTCCCCAGCTGAGGCAGCACCGTGGCCAGGTCGCCCGCGCTATCGGAAAGCACCAGCAGGCCAGCGGCAAACGCATACGGCATTGTCCCGATCGGGTCCAGCGCCGCCTTCACCGCCGCTTGCTGTCCCGGCTTCACTTCGGCCAACAACACCGGAATTTTCGCCTTCGTCAGGACAAACACCAACTCATCGCTCAACAGTGGGGCCAAAGTCCGCACCCGTTCCACCATCACCTTCATCTTTTTGGCCTGCGCCGATAGCCACCAATCTTTCAGTACACCGCTTTGGTTCGACCTTTGTTCAATCAGCGAAACCGCCTGCATCATCGTCGGCCCCAAATTCGGCAAAGCGGCGTAAACGATCGGATCCAGCGGCAATGCCGACACCAAACGCGCCTCGGTCCGTGCCGCCGGGGTTACCAAATCCTTCTCGATCGCCGCCAACTCCGCCAGGAGGCCGTAGTACTGAACCGCGTTCGGACTCCACGCCACGGCCTCTTTCACGCTCACTCGCTCGAGCGTCACGCTCGTCGCGGACTGCTCGCCCGGCTTCAGCAAACGGTCCGTATGATTTGGCTGGTTCACCGCCACCGAGCCTTCCACGACGCCAACGAGCGAACCGACCGTACCCGTCGAAACCGTGAAAATCGTGCCCCGCACTGTGGCCACCGAATCCCGGGTGATCACCCGCAATCCGCCCCGCCGCTGCTTCGCCGCGTGGACAATTACGTCTCCACGTTCGAGGTAAATCGACTGCCCCGACCACGCCGCTTTCACCGAAAGCTCCGAGCTTTCGTTCACTACTACCGTCGACCCGTCCGCCAGCTTCAACGTCGAACGCGTCCCGCGTCCCGTCCGGATCACTTGCCCTTCGCCTAGCGCCGCACCCGCCGCCAAGGCCTCGCCGGTCATCCCGTACGCATCCCCGAAGAGCGTTTCCACCGTCGCTCGCGGCCCGCTTGGAGCCAGCAGCGAATCCACCCGGTCCCGCCCCGCTACCAACGCCACCGCCGCCACACCCGCCGCAATCGCCCACTTCGGCACCGCAAAACGCCGCGACGCCTTCACGGGCATCGCGATCACTTTCGTCGGCTGTAGCGACGTCAAAACCCGCCGACATTCCACGCAGCGGGTCAAATGATCGTCAAGCAGAAATCGGCGCGCTTCGGTCAAGTCGGTTCGACCGTAGTCGACCCGAAACCCCGCGCACGCTGGCGGCGTCGCTAGCTTCGTCCACACTCGGTCCTGCGCCGCTTTGAGTTCCGCCGCCGAGACGTCCTCCTGGCGAATCTCATCAAGGATCTGATCTAGATTTTGTTCGTTCATGGTGCTTGATCCCTCTCTCAGCGCGTAATCAGCTTCAGCAACGACTGCCGGATCCGGTGCAACCGGCTCGCCACCGTGCCCCGTTCCACTGCAAACTGCTCGGCCAACTCGTCGTAGGAGAGGCCCTCCAGATTGCGCAGCACAAACAGTTGCGCGTCTTCCGGGTCCAGCTTGCCCAGCGCCCGCCGCATCTGCTCCTTGAGCAGCGACGTACTCGCCGGGCCGGCGTGATCCGGTCTCCCTTCGAGCGGCGACTCCCCCCGCGACGTCCGCCGCCGCAAAACGTCGATCCCCGCGTTTGTCCCAGCCCGCCGCAGATAGCTCTCGGAAATCGTGTCCAGCACCGGAGGCGGAGTCGAATTCAAAATCCGCATGAACACGGTCTGCAGCACGTCCTCGGCGTCCTGCGCGTTGCCGGTCACCCGCAACGCCGCCCGGTAGACCGTCGCCGATTGGCGCTGGTAAAAATCTTGGAAAGTGATGGACGGTGGCAAGGGCAATTGCTCTGGTGGTAATGCTAGCCCGAAGGTTCCCATATTTGCTGACTCATTTGGGTAAACGAGGCAACAGACCCATTTCTTCCCACTATTTTTTCTTGCGGAACCGGTCGAGAAGACTGCCCGCCGCCTCGCCGAGACCGCCCATCCCGTCCACTTTCACCCACGCCGCCCGCTCCAAGTCCGGTGCAAAACGCGGCTGCGCAAATGTCCCCGTTACGATCACAGGGATCACCAGTTCTCCTCGCGGGTTCACAAACACGGCCCCTATCAGCCCCCCAAGCTCGCTCGGCCCAGCCTTGGCTGCCACATCCTTGCCCAATACCGTTGTCAGGCGAAGCTTGATCGTTTGATCCACAAGCCCCAACGTCCCCTCCCCAGTCAGCGTCCCCGATCCAAAATCCATGGCCAGGTCTTTTGTCGTTGCAACCCCGTTGGCGACCTGCATCGTCCCGCCGAACTTCACGATGTCGGTCATCGTCTCCTTCACTTTCATCAGTCCGAGCAACTTGCCAATCCCCACCATCTCATTCAAAATGTGCACGCCGTTCAACCGTCCGTGCACCAGTTCCAACTGCAGCGCCCCGTTCAGACTCCGCGCCAACTCCTCATTCGGCTGCGGAGCAAACTCCAAGTTCAACTTGCCGGATAACGGCCCGGAAACCACCCCTTTCACCGACGACATCGCCGCCAGCAACTGGCTCGCTTCCACATTTCGCAGGTTCGATTGCAAACTGAATTTCGTCGGTGTCGCCCGCAGATCCGCCATCACTGACCCCGTCTGGTCTCCGCCGAACAACCGTGCGGTGAACGGATCCATCCGCAACACCCCGCCCGACAGGGCTACCGTCGCCTTGACGTCCTCGAGCGGAACCCCATCAAACAGCACTTTGTCCGCCGTAATCGTCCCGTTCGCCGTTATCGCCGGAGGACCCGCTCTCTTCCCCGCCGGTGCTTTCCACTCCTGCCACTCCGCTACATTCAAGCGGTCTACCGCCGCAGTGAACTTTATGGTCGGCTTGGCGAAGTTCTTGACGGAAATCGTTCCCCGCGCATGCATGGTCCCTAGCGTCCACTGCGCGTCTTCAAAAATCACGGACCCATCCGTAAACTTTACGTTGGCTTGCGCAATCTCGAGTGGCTTCGGTAGCAACGGAGTAAACAACGTCACCCCCTGAAGCGAACCCGATCCGCTGTACGTCGTGTCCGTCACCCGCATGTTCAAAGTCACCGTCCCTTTGCCCGTTAGCCCTTCCGGCCGCATCCCGTAGGCGCTCGCCATCCGCAGCAACTCCTCAACGCTGGCTCCGTCCGTCTTCAGCGTTGCTTCCACTTTCGGATCGTCGTCGCTATAACCACGGACTATCGCCCGTGCCAGCAGCTTCGTCCCGCCCGTTTCGAGAGTAAACGGCTCCGTCGTCAACGCCTCCGGCGTCATCGTAATTCGTAGCGCCGACGCCCGCACGGGTGCCGCCAATTCCTTGCTCGAAAACTCCGCCTGCGACGCTTCCAATTTCCCATGGAGCAGCGGCCTTTCCGTCGTGCCCGTAACCAACACGTCGGCCGTTAGCAACCCCTGCACCTTCAGATCCGGAGGCAATTTCCCCCCGAAGATGCCCGCGATCTGCATCAGATCCCCGACCGGTGCTTGAGTCGTCTTCACCGCCAACTGAAGCCGCTTGCCGGTCACCTTCCCCGTCACCCCCAACGCCATCGCCCCTAACTTCGCGGTCAGCTCCTTAACGTCCCAAGTCTCGCCGTCCTGCCGCATATCGAAAGCGACCACCAACGGAGCCTTCGCGCCCTGACTCAGCAACGTCATCGTGCCTTTCGCCACGCCGTTCTCATATGTGGCCTCAACCACGGCCTGCGCCTTCATCGAATCGAACTGCAACTTTGCATCCAACTGCCGATTGCCCCGCCATTTGGCATCAATGTGCTCATAGACGTCCCTCGGCGTCTTCACCAACAGATTTGTCATCGCCACCGATCCATCAATCACTACCAAGTCCGGCACCCCACTGTCTCCACCCTTGGCCCCGTCGCTCGTCTCGTAATTCCACCTCCCCCCAACGTTCTTGATCAACTCCACCTTCGGGGCCCGCAGCTCAACCGACCGCAATACGACCTCACCCCGCAACAGCGGCCACAGCGCTACTCCCGCAAATGCTTCCTTGGCCGCCAGAAATGGAAATTTCGAAACGAACCCACGTGGCTGACCAACCTCTACATCCGCGATCCGAAGCGAGAGCGGGATCACCTTCAGCCGCATCTCTCCGAGAGCCACCGTCCGCTCCAACCGTTTCTCTAACTGCGACTGGACAACTCCTCGAAATCGATTCGCGTTCACCAGGAAAGGGAGTGCCGCCACTACGCCAATCAGAATCACAACAACCGCCAAGAGGACTTTCCGGAGAGCCATGACCCTATGATACGTAGCCCAATCGAATCGTTACGCCGCTGCCCCGCGCGCCGTCTCGAGCAACGCCCACCGCAATTGGGCCGGCTGAATCGGTTTGCTCAGGAAGTCCTGCATCCCAGCGTCCATGCAAGCCTGCCGGTCTTCTGGGAAGGCATTCGCCGTCAAAGCTACCATCCGCGGTCGAGACTCCACCGGCACTGTGGCGACCACCTGCCGCGCTGCGTCCAGACCGTCCATCTCCGGGATATGGAGATCCAGCAACATCAAGTCGTAGGGCATTTGCCGTGCCGCTTCCAGCGCCAGACGTCCGTTCTCGACGATCACCGGTTCATACCCTAAACGGCGCAGTAATCCTTGGATCACTCGCTGGTTGACGGCATTGCCCTCGGCGACTAGGATCCGCAGAGGAGACCCTAAAGCCATCGGCGCACCCTGGTTAATCACCTTCTTTTCTAAAACGGAAACCGGTGCCGGCAGTCGACCGATCGCCGCCTGCAACTGCGTCGGGCGCATCGGCTGGCTCAACGCATTCCCCTCGCCGAAGCGCAGTGCCGGCTTGTTTGCCAAAGCCGTTGGAATCACCGTGTTCGCGTCAGCCACCACAAGGTCGGCCTCCGCCGCGTCCCGCGTCACGCTCATTCCCCACGCCGTCAGATAGCCGCCGAGAGTCTCGTCCAGCGCCGACGGACCAACCGTGAGCCAGACCCTTTTCCCCTCCCATTGCAGGTCGCCCGCCAGCCCTAGCGTCGCATTTTCTACCCGCCTATTCGGCAGGTCAAAGTAGAACAGCGATCCCACGCCTAGCCGACTCTCTACCTGTATATCGCCGCCCATCAGCCGCGTCAAGCGTTGCGATATGGCTACCACCGAACCGGCCGACCAGCAAATCCCGCCGTCACCGCCGGCAAATAGTTCTTGAATCGAATTCCTCGAATCGGCGAATGCCTTCCCGCGTCGCCACCCACATGTAACCGTCCAACCCTTGCCGCCCCGCAGCGGCGCACTTGAAACCAATCCCGAGTCGATCGTCCAGGCACGCTTCACGTACTGGGATGGCTTGCGACTCGGATCGAATCCGAGCACTAGCCCAGCCGACAGCAGCGAAATTGAGACAAGTCGATTCAATCGTGTTTAATCCCTCAAGGCTCTATCGTCAGGGAAAGGCTTTCCCGACAGAGCCCATAAGGACTATTTCTCCTATGCGACCATAACGAAATGCCTCCCTTCCGCGACGACGTCGTCCAAAAAGCCGTCAACTTCGCTCCCCAACTCCGTCAAGTCAAGGCCGCCGTCGCTGAAGACGACTGGTCCTGGTATCCCTACGACTCCCTCGCCAACGTCACCCACATCCACCGCCTACTCGCCGATCTCCACCCTGCCATCGAAACCCTCCTCCACTCCGGCCGTATCCTCGACATCGGTTGCGCCGACGCCGATCTCGCCCTCTTCCTCGAACGCCTCGGTGCCCAAGTCACCGCCGTCGACCACACGTCTACCAATTTCAATGGCCTCCGCGGCGCCGCCGCACTCCTCCGCCACTTTCGCTCCGCCATCAACCTTCACGACTGGGACCTCGACCACTCCCCGCCCCCCGCCGTCGCCGGTTCTCAATTTGACCTCGCCCTCGTCCTCGGCATCCTCTATCACCTCCAAAATCCCCTCCTCGTCCTCAATTCGGTCGCCCGCCTCTCCCGCTACGCCATCGTCTCCACCCGCGTCCTCCACGGCGACCCCACCTTCGACGCCCTCCCCCTCGCCTACCTCCTCTCGGAAGACGAACTCAACGCCGACAACTCCAACTTCTGGCTCCCCACCGTCAAAGGCCTCAATCGGATGTTCCGCCGCGCCGGTTGGGAATGCGGCCCCACCCTCCTCCTCTCCAGCAACTCCAAAACCAACGACCCCTGGACCACCGACACCCGCAGCTTCGCCCTCCTCCGCAGCGCCCACGCCCTCCAGAACCTCACCCTCGGCGAAGGCTGGTACGACCAGGAGAACGATTGGCGTTGGACCGCCCCAGACTTTCATTTTACCCTCCCCCCGCTCGCCCCCAACCCCTCCGAACTCGCCCTCGAGGTCTATGCCCACCCGACCCTCTTCCCCAAAAGCGAACCCGTCGCCGTCTCCATCAACAACCATCGCCTGATTCTCGCGGAACCCGGCCACCAAACCCTCCGCGCTCCCTCCTGTGGCGGCGAAATCACCGTCCACGTCGATGGGCACGTCCGCACCACCAACGGCGATCCCCGCGCCCTCGGCCTTATCGTCAAGCGAGTCTTCCTGAGCTAACCGGCCAACATCGCTACGTCATCACTTCCGTAGCGCTCTGGGTCTTTACCCGTTTCTTTTCGATCAGTCCATCACGCGAAAGTCGTCGGAACCTTCCGCTGGGTTCCAAAAGCCCGTTCCAATCCCAATTGCACGGCGTGCAGGCTACCGTCAAGTTCTGGAGACTTGTGGCTTCAACTCCCTCTACTGAGGGGAACGATATGGTCGACTTGCCGGAGTCTGTAGTTCTCAGGGCTTGATAATAGAGCAAGGTGACAATACTCGCAACGGTAGTCGGCCCGCCTACCAACTTCGGTTGTGCTCGCTGACCATCTGCCGGTTGCGTGAAGCTTGGCGACTACATCAATGCTTGAAGGTTCTTCAGACATGCTCCATGGATCGGGAAATTCGCGATCTAACTTTAAAGCCCGTCAGCGTCGAAAACCAGCGAGGGCTAGTCTTCTTCAGCTAACGGGCCAACAAATCAACTTCCGCTCCGTCATCTCTTCCATCGCGTACCGCGGCCCCTCCCGCCCCGTCCCGCTCTGCTTCACGCCCCCGTAAGGCATCTGGTCCGCCCGAAACTGCGGCACGTCGTTGATCAAAAACCCACCCACGTGTACCCGCCGCGCCGCTCGAAACGCCGCCGCCAAATCCCGCGTGAAAATGCTCGCCTGCAACCCATACACCGACGCATTTACCCGCCCAATCGCCTCGTCCAACTCCGTATACCGGTTCACCGAAACCACCGGCCCAAACGCCTCGTCCGCAAACACCCGCGCCGTCTCCGCCACGTCCCGCAGCACCGTCGGCATCAATGTCGCCAGCCCCGTCTTCTTCACCGCCCCTCCCGCTTCTCCAATCCAAGCCGCCACCCGCTCCGCCTCCGCCGCGTTGATCAATGAACTGACCTCGGTACCCTCATCCAAAGGATGCCCCATCTGCAACCTCCCTACCGCCACCGTCAAGGCCTCCGCAAACCGATCCGCCACATTCGCCTCTACAAAAATCCGCTGCACCGAAATACAAACCTGCCCCGAGTTCGCCACCGCCCCCATCGCGCACCGCCGCGCGGCATCTTCGATGTCCGCATCCGCCGCCACAATCACCGCCGAGTTGCTCCCCAGTTCCAGCGTCGTCTTCTTCAAACCCGTCATCCCCCGCAGCTCCAACCCCACCGCCGCGCTTCCTGTAAACGTCACCATCGCCACCGCCTCATGCTTCACGAGAGCCGGCCCCACCACCGCCCCCGGGCCCGGAATCACGTTCAACGCCCCCGCCGGCAACCCCGCCGCCGCGAACAGCCGCGCCAACAGCAGCGCCGTAACCGGAGTCGCCGAAGCCGGCTTATGCACCACCGCATTCCCCGCCCCTAACGCCGGGCCGATCTTATGCAGCGCTAAGTTCAGCGGAAAATTGAACGGCGTAATCGCAGCGATCACCCCCACCGGCTCTCGCACCACCATCGCCATCTTCCCCGCTCCGTTCGCCGCCGCGTCCATCGGCACCTCTTCCCCCGCCAACCGGTCCGCCTCTTCGCTTGAAAACAGCAGCGTCGCCGCCCCCCGGTCCACCTCCGTCCGAGCCTCCCGCAGCGGCTTCCCGCTCTCGCTCGCTATCGTCACCGCGAACTCCTCTCGCGCCGCCAACAGCCGCTCCCGCGTCCCCCGCAGGATCGCGCTCCGCTGCGCCCGCGTCATCTCCCACATCACGGCAGCCGCCCCCCGCGCCGCCTCCACCGCCGCCGCCGCCTGCTCCTCTCCCGCCTCCTCCACCCGCGCAAACGCCGCATCATCAAACGGCACTCGTACCGTCCGCTGACTTACCCCCTTCGCCTCCGCCCCGCCAATCCACAGCCCGTACTCATTCATCGCTTCAACATACCGTAAGCAAACTTGCTCGATACCACCTGCAAGTTCTGATCCAACACCACCCTCACCTGAAACCGTCCCTCCTCCGGCGTCCCAAACCGCACGTCCACGCCCTCCACGGCCACTCCCCCCTCCGGCTCCGTCACCGGCACCATCCGCCACACCGGATACTGGCTGAAACGCAGAAACCCCATCGCCTCCGGGGTCCGTTTCGCTGCGTTGATCCGCGCCGCATCCGTCGGCTTGTAATAGGCCTTCCCCGCCTCCGGGTCAAACGGCAGCCCTAGCCGCACGTCATGCAACATCCAGAATTCTTCCGTCGAAACATACCCCGTCCAGCGGAACGGGTTAAACGGAGTCGGCCAAGCCGCCACCCGTAACGGCTCCAGCCCCCCGTACCGCCGCGCCGAAAGCGTCTCCACCGCCCGCTCGTGCAGAATCCATCGCCCCCCGCTCCACGCCAGCAAAAATAACAACGCACAAATCGCCCAACCCCGCCCCGTCGAACCCTGCTTCGATCCAATCTCGCTCCCCACCAATCGCGACAGCCAAGGTCCCACCAACGCCAAACCCAGCACCACCAGGATCCACGCGTCCACCAACATCACCGAATCCATCCCGAACCACTCCCCTGAAAACGGCAGCAACAGCCGAACCCCATAGTTGTTCCACGCGTCCATGCCAATGTGCGCCAGCGTCCCCACCATCCCCACCACCATCGCCATCATCCACGGAAACGCCTTCCCCCGTTCCAACCACCGAACGAACAAAACGGGCAGCAGCGTCATCACCGGTGCCATCGCCAACGCATGAGTCAAATGGCGATGGTAATCCAGATAAGCCACACGCCCCCACAGCGTCGTCACCGAATCCGCATCCGGAAAATTCGAGCAAATCACTAGCAACAATGTCGCCCGAGGACACAACCGATTCAAACCCGCCCGCGCCAGCATCACCCCCGTAAGCGAGTGCGTCAGGTTTTCCATCGCGTCTCCCCCGCCTTCTCGATGTACTCCCGCGGCAGCAAAATCGTCAGCGCATCAGGCACCACTGAAACGGTCGCCGGTAGAAATCCAGCCGCCTCACCGTCCACCTGAATCGCCACCGGCGTCCCGTTCATTGCTTTAAACTCCAACCGTTGCGCCGCCCGCACGTCTACCCCCGGGAACAGGTCCGGCTTCCCGATCAGTACCCCCACCAGATACGGCAAATACCGAAACGAACTCACCCCGGCAAACGACACCGCTTCCAGGCAGTCGTCCAGCAACGTCACCGTCCGCGCAATCTCCAAGTCCCCACCATAATTCCTCACCCGGCTCGCCAACAAAAAACTTCGCTGCGAAACGAACCCATCCACGTCCGATTCAAACTGCTCAAGCGACCGGCCCACCAACCCAAACCCGCTCACCCAGTACGCCAGCTTCCCCAGCTTGTCCTTGATCGCCGGGTTCACCGAGTTAACCACCCGCGCATCCAACCCCGCCCCCGCCATCGCCAAAAAATGCCGTTCCATCGTCGCCGTCTTGATGTGCCCCGTCGCAATCCGCCGCGCCTGCCTCCGCCCCAATGCCTCCGCCGCCTTCACCGGATTCGTCCCAATCCCCGTCTCCACGCACAGCACGTTCGCCGTCCCCCCCGGCAACGGAGCCAACGCCGCGTGGCTCCCGATCATCCCGTTCGCCACCTCGTTCACGGTCCCGTCCCCGCCCAGGGCAACAATCCACTTCGCCCCCCGCGCCACTTCCTGCCGCGCCAACTCTCCCGCCGTCCCCGGCCCCGTCGTCGGACGCACCTCCACTGGCCCATGCTTCCGCACCGCCTCAATCGTCCGTTCCACTAACCGTGGGTTCCGCAGCAGCTTACCCGCGCGAGGGTTAAAAATAAGGGCGATCTCAGGCAACTCCATAAGTATCCTATTGGATGACCCTCATGAGCAAAGTTGAACAGCTTATCGACAAGATCCGCCACCACGAGTACCTCTATCACGTCCTCGATCAACCCCAACTTTCGGATGCCGAATACGACGCCCTCATGCGCGAACTCCAGGCCCTCGAACACGCCGACCCTTCGCTCATCACCCCGGACTCCCCCACCCAGCGCGTCGGCGGAGCTCCACGCGAAGGCTTCGTCAAACTCCGCCACTCCTCGCCCATGCTCAGCCTGGATAACGCCCTCAACGAAGCCGAACTCCGCGCCTTCGACCAGCGAGTCCGCGACCTCCTCGGCGACGAGCCCTTCCAGTACGTCGCCGAACTCAAGCTCGACGGCCTCTCCCTCGCTGCCCAATATTCCGACCGCTCTCTCCAACTCGCCCTCACCCGCGGCGACGGCGCCGAAGGAGAAGACGTCACCCCCAACGCCCGCACCATCCGCAGCCTTCCCCTCAAAGTCCGCGGCGACCGACCCCAATTCGAAGCCCGCGGCGAAGTCGTCATGCCTAACGCCGCCTTCCAAAAACTCAACGCCGACCGCGAGCAAGAAGGCCTTCCCCGCTACGCCAACCCCCGCAACTCCTCCGCCGGCTCCCTCCGCGTCCTCGACCCTTCCATCACCGCCAACCGCCAACTCGACTTCTACGCCTACTTCCTCCTCGCCGACGGCCGCCCCGCCTGCCCTTCCCATTGGCAGTCCCTCGACGAACTCGCCGCCATGGGCTTCAAGGTCAATCCCGCCCGCCAACTCTGCGCAAACGTCGATGAACTCATCGCCTTCTGCCAACGCTACGCCGCCCAACGCGAAACCCTCCCCTTCGAAATCGATGGCGTCGTCGCCAAAGTCGATTCCATCCCCCAACAACAAAAACTCGGCTGGACCGCCAAGTTCCCACGCTGGGCCATCGCCTTCAAATACCCCGCCCGCCAAGCCGAAACCGTCGTCGAGAAAATCGACATCCAAGTCGGCCGCACTGGCGCCCTCACCCCCGTCGCCCACCTCCGCCCCGTCGCCGTCAGCGGCGTCATCGTCAGCCGTTCCACCCTTCACAACGAAGATGAAATCGCCCGCCTCGGCGTCGCCGCCGGAGACTGTGTCGTCATCGAACGCTCCGGCGACGTCATCCCCAAAGTCATCCGCGTCGTCCGTCAAGGCGACCCCCGCACCCCCTTCGTCATGCCCGCCGAATGCCCCGTCTGCGGCAGTTCCGTCTCCCGTCCCGAAGGCGAAGTCGTCTCCCGCTGCCTCAACTCAAGCTGCCCCGCCCGCCTCAAAGAATCCATCGCCCACTTCGCCGCCCGCCCCCTCCTCGACATCGCCGGCCTCGGCGACGTCCTTGTCGAACAACTCGTCAAGGCCAACCTTGTCCACTCCGTCGCCGACCTCTACGACCTCACCCTCGAACAACTCGCCGGCCTCGAACGCATGGGAACCAAATCCGCCGAACGCGTCCTCACCGGCATCGCCCGCTCCAAAACGCTCCCCCTCCCCCGCGTCATCAACGGCCTCGGCATCCCCTTCGTCGGCGAACGCACCGCCCAGTTCCTTGCTGAACACTTCGGCTCCCTCGATGCCATCCATCAATCCGACGAAGCGCAACTCATGCAAGCCGAAGAGGTCGGCCCCAAGATCGCCCAAAGCATCCTCCGCTGGTTCGCCGAAGAACGCAATTGGGCCGTCGTCGAACGCCTCCGCGCCGCCGGCCTCGTCTTCACTCATCAGAAAATTGACCGCTCCGGCGGACCCCTTGCCGGCCTCACCTTCGTTCTCACCGGCACCCTCCCCACCCTCTCCCGCGAAGCCGCCAAGGAACAAATCGAAGCCGCCGGCGGAAAGGTCTCCGGCTCAGTCAGCAAGAAAACCAGCTACCTCGTCGCCGGCGAAGATGCCGGCTCCAAACTCGACAAGGCCACCCAGCTCGGCATTAAAATCCTGTCCGAAGCAAAGCTGCTACCCATGCTCGCTAAACTGGAAGCTTGAAGAATTTCGTCGCCACCCTCGTCGCCTGGGGCCCTCCTGGGCTCCTCCTCCTCGCCGCTCTCGATTCGGCTGGCATCCCCATTCCCGCCGCCGTCGACGCTCTCCTCATGCTGCTGGCCGCGAACTCGCCCAGCACCGCTTATCTCGCGGCCGCTCTCGCCACCCTCGGCTCCATCGCCGGCAGCATGTTCCTCTTCTTCCTCGCCCGCAAGGGCGGCGAAAAGTACCTCGAAAAACATACGATCAGCGAACGAGGCCGCAACCTCCGCCAATGGTTCCAACACTACGGCCTGCTCACCGTCTTCATCAGCGCCATTTCCCCCATCCCTCTCCCGATGAAGCTATTTGTCGTCTCCGCTGGGGCCCTCGGTGTCCCGCCCCAGGCGTTCTTCCTTACCATCCTCGCTGCCCGCCTACCCCGCTACTTCACGCTCGCTTACCTCGGCAGCCAACTCGGACACGGAGCCGGTGCCTACCTCAAAAGCCACGCTTGGAACATCGGCGGTATCCTGCTCGTCCTTTTCGCCGTCCTCTTCGGCTGCGTCAAAGTCATGGACTACCGCCGTGCCCGTCTAAGCCCCACCGCCTAACAAAAACCGCACCGAGATCACCGTCGATACCTCCACCGGCCTGCCGTTCAACGTCGTCGGCTGATACCGCCACTGCCGCACCGCTTCCAGCGCCGCACCCGTCAGCAGCGGATGCCCGCTCACCGCCCGAAGCTGCTGCACCGCCCCATCCACGCCAATCACAGCCTCTAATCGAACCTCTCCCGAAATCCGCGCCTGCCGCGCCAACGGCGGATAACCCGGCTTAACCTGCCGCAGCATCCGAGCCTCCTGCACGTTCCCACCCACTGTGATCCGACTCACCTCCTCCGGCTTCTTCAGCACCACCACCGCCGGAGGAGGAAAGCGCCCCAAGTCCCCCACACTCCCCACCACCCCCACCGTGCTGTCCGCTCCCACGCCCCCCGTACCCACCGTCGGCACAAACATCCCGGGTTCATCCACAATCGTCCCCACCGGCCGATCCCAAGCCGTCGGCACCACGTACCGCCGCACGGCCACTTGCTGCCTCACCGCAGTCGAAGTCGAAGCCGTCCCCCCGCTCACCTGCTCCACCGTCACCGCTTGCCGAACCGGAGCCTTCAACGTAATTCCAATCTTCGGCAACGTCTTTGATATCACTTCCGGGTAGAACATCGGCACCACCAGCACCGCTGTCACCAAGCCGCTTTGCACCACAAATCCCGCTAATCGCCATGGTATCTGCATATCCACTCTGACCCCACGCTCGCCCGCTTTGTTCCCATACAATAGGCGCATGGTTTCTACTTCCCGCCGTTCTTTTCTCGGCACCCTCATCCTCGGTGCTCCCGCCATCCACGCTCAAACGATGTCCACCGACGTCCGCATCAAAGAAGTGTCCACCTCCATGGAAGACTTCCTGTACCGCACGCCCATCAAATTCGGCGGCACCGAAGTCGACCGAGTCACCCTCCTCAACGTCAACGTCACTCTCGAATCCCGCGTCGGCAAAATTGCCAAAGGCTTCGGCTCCATGCCCCTCGGCAACGTCTGGAGCTTCCCCTCCAAAACCCTCCGCTACGACGAAACCCTGGCCGCCATGAAGGCCCTCGCCGCCAAGGCCGAAAAGATTACTGCCAACCATCCCGAGTACGGCCACCCCGTCGACCTCAACCACGCCATCGAGCCCCAATGGCTCGCCGCGGCCAAAGATATCGTCATCGCCCAGCCCATCCCCAAGCTCTGCATCCTCACCACCTGCAGCCCTTTTGAAGCCGCCATCGCCGATGGATTCGGCAAGCTCCTCCAGCGCAGCACCTACGCCACCTACGGCCCCGATCTCATGCGCCACGATCTGTCGCACTACCTCGGCAAAGGCTTCGAAGGCGAGTACCTACAGAAGTACGTCCTCACTCAGCCCAAGCCGTCCATGCCCCTCTACCACCTCGTCGGCGCCGTCGACCCCATCACTGCCGCCGACATCAAGAAGCGCATCAACGACGGCCTCCCCGAAACCCTCACCGAGTGGATCAACCACTCCGGCCTCACCAACATCAAAATCAAACTCAACGGCGAAGATATGGCATGGGATACCGACCGCGTCCTCGCCGTCGACCGCACCACAACCGAAGCTCAAAACAACCGCCGCGTTACCAACTGGGTCTACTCCCTCGACTTCAACGAGAAATGCCCCAGCGTCAAATACCTCATCGAGATGCTCGCCAAAATCAAAGAAAAATCGCCCCGCGGCTACGCCCGGATCCAGTACGTCGAGCAGCCCACCAAACGCGACCTCAAAGCCGACCGCGCCAACGTCATGCACGAAGCCTCCAAGCTCCGCCCCGTCGTTATCGATGAGTCCCTCACCGACCTCGAATCCCTCCTCCTAGCCCGCGAAATGGGCTACACCGGAGCCGCCCTCAAAGCCTGTAAAGGCCAGTCTCAAGCCCTGCTCATGGCTGCCGCCGCCCAGAAGTTCAAAATGTTTCTCTGCGTCCAGGACCTCACCTGCCCCGGTGCCTCGCTCATCCATTCCGCCGGCCTCGCCGCCCACGTCCCCGGCGTCGCCGCCATTGAAGCCAACGCCCGCCAATACGTCCCCGCCGCAAACGCCGGCTGGGATCGCAAGTTCCCCGGCATCTTCGAACCCCACAACGGCCGCGTCAACACCGGCCTACTCAAAGGCCCGGGCCTAAGCGCTGTGTAACAGCCCGTCCCGCATCTGCACGGTCCGGTCCGCGAACGCCGCCGCTTCCGGATCGTGCGTAATCATCAGCACCGTCTGCCCAAATTTCTTGTTCAGATGTTGCAACAATCCCAACACCAAATCCGAGTTCTCCGTATCCAAATTCCCCGTCGGTTCGTCCGCCAGCAGAATCGCCGGCTGATTCACAATCGCCCGCGCAATCGCCACCCGCTGCTGCTCGCCGCCAGATAGCTGCCGCGGCTTCCGCTCCATCTTTTCCTCAATTCCCAGAATCCGGATCACGTCCAGAAACTGGGCACCCCACGGCCCTTTCACGCCGGAAATATCCCGCGCAATCTCCAGGTTGTCCCGCACCGTCAACGTCGGCAACAAGTTGTACTTCTGGAAAACGAAACCCACGCTCTCCCGCCGTAGCCGCGTCCGCCCCGTCTCATCCATCGCCGTCAATTCCTTCCCGTCGATCTTCACCGTCCCCGACGTCGGCGGTGTCAACCCGCCCAGCACGTGGAACAACGTCGACTTGCCGCTCCCCGACTTCCCCACCACCGCCAAAAACTCACCCTTCTTCACCCGTAAGTCCACACCCGCCAAAGCATGAACGTCCACATCGCCACTGCGGAATGTCTTCCGCAAATTCTGAATCTCGATAATCGCCATTAGTCGTAAGAAAGGGAATCCAATGCGTCTTGCTTCGCCGCTTTCAGCGCTGGGTACAATACCCCCAACACCGCGCTGCCCAACGTAATCGCCGCGGCGATCGGCCACCACGAATAGACAATCGCCTGCACAAACGACGCCGGAATAAACGTCGAAATTAACCACCGCGTACCGTAGCTCATCAGAATCCCAGCCGCCGATCCGATCACCGCCAGCAGCACCGTCTCCCGCAGCAGAATCCCCAGCACGTAGCCCGGCCCCGCCCCCAGCGCCTTCAAAATGCCAATCTCCCGCGTCCGTTCCAGCACCGCCGTATACATCGCCAAAAACACCACTAAAAACCCAAACAGAACCGACAACGCCACCACCACCCCAATAAACGCTTTCAACTCCGGCAAATTGCTCACCGAAAACTGCTTAATCAACTCTTCCATCGCGTAGATCGGATATTCCGGCAACTGCTTCTTCAGCCCGTCAATCACCGCCTGCGTCTGGCTCGAATCGTCCAACTTTACATAGATCATCGTAATCTTCGCGTTCGCGCTCGCCAGCTCCTGCAGCAGCGTCAACGGAATCATCACCCGTCCTAATTTCCCTGACGCGAACACCCCCGCCACCCGCCAATCCCGGTTCATCGTGTTCAACTTCGAACCCACTTTCAGGTGCTTCTCCCGCGCATACAGATCATCGATAATCACCTCGCCCTGATCCGCAAACTTGCCCCCCTCCCGAAACTTAAATCCCCCGCCCATCGCCGAAAATTCCTCGAAGTTCACACCCATTATCGAGCTCACCCCGCCCGTCGAATGGACCCCGATCGGAGTCGCTAGCACCACATGGGGCTGCGACCTCACGTAATCCAAAATCCTTTGGTTCATCGACAGCGAGCCCATGCCCACCACCGAACTGCCCGGTGCCCGAACCACCAGATCCGCCCCCACGCCGCGCGCCCGAGTCGCCTGGTCCTCCATCATGCCTTCGCCCAGTCCCACCAGCGTCAGCATCATTGTCACGCCCAGCCCAATCGCCAGTGCGCTCAGCAACGTCCTCACCGGCCGGTGCTTCAGGTTTTCGTAAACCAGTTTATAAACCAAGTTTATATTCTACAGGGCCCTGCCCGCCGCGGCTAGCGTCGCATCGATATCCGCCACCGTGTGCGCTCCCGAAATGTACCAACGCCCATCCGGCAAAACCAGAATTCCCTCGTTCAACAACCCAATCGCAAAGTCGCTGTACTTCCCCTTGTCGGCCGCCATCGTCTCTCGATAGTTCCGCGGAGCCGTCTCCTGAAACGCCACCTGAAACACCGGCCCATCCCCCGTCGTCACCACCGCGTGACCCTTCGCCCGCAGCAACCCCTCCAACCCTGCCCGCAGCCGATTCCCCAACCCATGGATCCGTTCATAAAACCCCGGCTCGCTCAACTCCTCCAGCGCCGCCCCCGCCGCCGCCAGCGCCAGCGGATTCCCGTTTAACGTCCCTGCGTGTACCACCTCCCCCCGGCTAATCGCGTCCATATACTCCCGCTTCCCCGCCAACACGCTCAACGGCGTCCCCGCCCCCACCGCCTTCGCATATGTCGCCAAATCCGGCGTCACCCCGTACCGCCCCTGCCCCCCATCCAAAGCCACCCGGAAACCCGTAATCACCTCATCGAACAGCAATAACGTACCGTACCGTGTCGTAATCTCTCGCAGGAATTCGAGAAATCCCGGCTCCGCCGGAATACACCCCGAATTCGCCAGCAACGGCTCACATGCCACCATCGAAATCTCCGCCCCGTGCGTGCCAAACAACTCCTCCACCGCCGCCCGGTCGTTCCACTCCGCCACCAACACATGATCATGCGGCAACTGCCCCTTACCCACCGGCCCCGCCACCCCCACCGGATGCTCCACCCCAAATCGATAACTCACCAGCGCCTGATCGCCCCACCCATGATAATGGCCTTCAAACTTCAAATACTTCGGCCGCCCCGTCACCGCCCGCGCTAACCGCAGCGCCACATTCACGACGTCCGTCCCGGCATTTGAAAACGCCACCAGATCCGCGCACGGCACAATCGCCGTCAGCTTCTCCGCCACCAAATATTCCAGCTCATGCTGCGCCCCAAACGTCAGCCCCTTCCCCGCCTGCTCCACAATCGCCGCCGTCACGCTCGCCGGCGCATGACCCAAAATCAACGGCCCCCAAGCTAACCCAAAATCGAGGTACTCATTCCCGTCCACATCCCAAATCCGGCTCCCCGCCCCACGCTCGTAGAACAACGGATACGGCCGCGCCGAACGCCGCAGCCCACTCGACACCCCGCCCGCCAACGATCGCTGCGACCGCTCATATCGCGCCCAAGACCCCGCCGTCTTCGCCCGCACTGCCGCTTCATGTATTTCGGATAAGGAACGCACGCTTCTCTATTGAACCTCTGCTTCTTCGACGAAGTATGCCATACTTCCCTTCGTTGCTGTGAAACCCATTCCCTCCTCGACCCAGTCCCGTTACCTGGTCCCGGTCCTCCAAAGCGCCTTCCGCCTCCTCGAAGAGGTTTCGCGCGCCGGAACCCTCTCCCTCGGCGAAGCCGTCGTCCGCACCGGTATCCCCAAATCCACCGTCTTCCGCGTCTTCAGCACCCTCCAACACCTCGGCGTCCTCATCCGCAACGATGCCGACAAATCCTACCGACTCGGCTACGGAGTCCCCGGCCTCCTCACCGCCGGCGAAGATCTCGAAACCCTCCGCCGCGCCGCCCTCCCCCACATGATCCGCCTCCGCGACGCCTTCGGCGAAACCGTCAACCTCGGGAAACTCCAGCACGATAAAGTCGTCTACCTCGAAGTCGTCCCCTCCGAATCCGCCCTCCGCTTCTCCGAACGCCCCGGCGCCACCGTCACCGTCCACGCCTCCGCTCTCGGTCGCGCCATTCTCGCTTTCTCCCTCCCCGCCATCGTCGATAGCCTCATCGCCGGGCGACCCCTCGCCGCCCTCACCGAAAAAACCATCACGAGCGAAGCCCTCCTCCGCGTTGAACTAACCAAAATTCGCCGCCAAGGCTATGCCATCGAAACCGAAGAGGTCGCCCTCCAAGCCACCTGCCTCGGCGCTCCCATTCTCAACTCCCACGGCGACGCCATCGCCGGTCTCAGCCTCTCCGGCCCCATCCATCGCTTCCGCCCCTTGAAGGACCGCAAAATCATCACGGCCCTCCGCAAAGCCGCCGCCGAAATCAGCGGCGTCCGCTAAGCCTTCCGCCCCAATACCTCTTCGATCCGCCCTGCCACTATCTCCGCTTCCCCCGGCTGCAACATCCAACTCGCAATCTCCACCCCTTGCCCCGGCTTCGGGTCGTTAGGCACCAACTCAATCGAAGGCGTACCCTCCCGCAACTGCTTCATCAAATCCAACTCCGTCAACCCCACCTTCTTCACGTCCCACTGCACCAACAAATGCGGCACAGAATTCGCAATCGGCGGTACAAACGGCGTCGCCTTCACCCCCGGCATCTTTACAATCGCCCGCCGCATCGTCTCCACGCGCTTCTCCCACTCCTTCCAATTCGCCTTATGGTCTTCCTTCAGGAACGATTCCAACGCCACCATCATCCCCACCATCTCCTCTTTGTTTACCTTGCAACATCGTCCAATCGTGTCGCTATTCGGCGACGTGTTCATCCGCGCCGCCTTGATCAAATCCGCCCGCCCCGCCAAAATTCCCGCCGACTGTGGCCCTCGAATCCCTTTCCCCCCCGACGTACAAACCAGATCAAAACCCAATCGAATCGGCGTAAACAAGTTCTCCACCGGCGGAGCATCCGCCGCCGCATCGTTGAACGTCGGAATCTTGTACTCCTTCCCGATCGCCACAAACTCCTTCATCTTCACTTGCCCTAAATGGTCGGCCTTATTCAAAAACAGCATCATCGCCGTCTTCGGCCCCATCGCACCCACCATCTGCGCCCGCGTCTCCACCTCAATCAACTTCACCCCGCAATTCCGCACCATGTGGTCGTACGGAAACCGATGCGACTTCTGCACAATCACTTCACTTTTCATCCCCGTCAAATCCGGAATCCGCTGAATGAAGTCCGCATTCGTCCCCGTCAACACCCCCGCCGTGCCCACCGTCAACGCCGCCGCCGCCCCCGAAGGAACCATCGCCGCCTCCGCCCCCAACAGCTTCGCAATCCGCTTCCCCACCGCATCATGCAACTCGTCCAACCGCACAAACTTTGTCGACATCGCCGCAATCGCACGCACGCACTCCGGCCGCATCAAGCTCGCCGTCATCATCGTGTACACCCCGGCCCCATTGATGATCGGTGCCACCCCCAGCTCCGCCAGATAGTCCGGCGTTGTCTCCGCGGCCGAAGCCGCTCCCGCCAGTGGCAACGCCCCGGCTGTCTGCATCAAATGACGGCGTGAAAATTTCATACCCAAACTTTACTCGCATCCGCGTTTCAATGCAAAAACAAAAATGCATAATAGAAAACAGCATGCTCCGCCGCCAGTTCCTCTTCAGCCTCGCCCCCACCCCCCGCAAACGCATCGCGGCCATCGTCACCGAGTACCGCTGGTTCTCCCACGCCGACGTCATCTGCGGTCGCCTCCTCGGCGGCCACTCTGCCAATAACGTCTGGACCCCGCCCCGAACCAACCTCGTCTCCCTCTACACCGCCCAAGTCCCCGCCAACGACATGTCCCGCGACCTCGCCGCCCGCCACGGCTTCAAAATCTACCCCACCATCCGCGAAGCCCTCACCCTCGGCACCGGCAAACTCGCCGTCGAAGGCGTCGTCTTCGTCGGTGAGCACGGCAACTACCCCTTCAACGATCTCGGCCAGCACCTCTATCCCCGCTTCGAACTCTTCAACGAAATCCTCGACGTCTATGAGCAATCCGGCCGCGCCGTCCCCACTTTCTTCGACAAACACTTCTCCTACGATTGGCCCAAGGCCGAAGCCATGTTTCGCCGCGCCCGCCAGCTCAAAGTCCCCCTCCTCGCCGGGTCATCCCTCCCAGTCACCTCCCGCTCCCCCGCCCTTCAACCCAAACTCGAAACCCCCATCTCCCACGCCGCCGCCATCGGCTACGGCCCCCTCGACGCCTACAGCTTTCATCTCCTCGAATCTCTCCAGTGCCTCGTCGAGCGCCGCAAGGGCGGCGAAACCGGCATCACGCACGTCCACACCATTACGAACGAAGCCATCTGGGCCTGGCTCCCCCAGAACCCCTGGGCCCGCCCCCTCCTCGACGCCGCCTGGGCCCTCGACCCCGCGTCGAAGAAGGGAACCATCGAGCAAACCGCGAACAAACCCGTCCTCTTTCACCTCCGCTACCGCGACGGCCTCCAAACCGTCGCCCTCATGCTCACCCCCTCCGGCAACGACCGTACCGTCGCCCTCCTGACCCCCGCCGGTGTCCAAACCACCCTCTTCGGCCCCCCCTCCGTCACCCGCCCCCTCCCTCACTTCGACGGCCTCGTCCACTGCATCGAAGACCTCATCCTCACCGGTCGCGAACCCTACCCGCCCGAACGAACGCTCCTAACCACCGGTGCCCTCGCCCTCAGCTTCGAGTCCATCCGCTCGAAGCAACCCGTCGCCACCCCCGGCCTCGCTTTAACCTATCGCGCCCCCGCGGCGCCCTTTCTCCAAACCGCATGAACCGCCGCAACTTTCTCACCTCCCTCGCCCTCACCCCCCGGCAACTCCACGAACAGATGTTCGTCTTCGACGCCCACGTTCACGTCATCACCCGCCAGCTCTATCACGGCGGCGACATCGGCCAACGCGTCCAGGACGGCCACTTTGACCTCGTCCGCGCCAAAGAAGGCGGCCTCGACGCCCTCTTCTTCACTCTCTTCATCACCGAGGATTACTACCCCGGCCACCTCGAAACCAAGCAGGCCCTCCGCCTGATCGACCTCGCCTACCGCCAGGTCGAAAGGAACTCCGCCACCATCGGCATCGCCCGCAACGTCGCCGAAATCCAAGCTCTCCAAAAGCAGAAAAAAATCGCCGCTGTCCTCGACCTCGAAGGCGGCTTCGACATGGACGGCGACCTCGGCATCTTGCGCATGCTCCACCAACTCGGCCTCCGCTCCCTCCAACTTCCCGCCCACAACTACACCAACAACTTTGCCGACTCCTGCTGCGCCATCCCCCGCTTCAACGGCCTCACCGAACACGGTCGCGCGGTGGTCAAGGAATGCAACCGCCTCGGCATCGTCATCAACATCGCCCACGCCTCCACTGAAACCGCCGAACAGGCCATCGCCCTCTCCGACGCCCCCGTCGTTTCGACGCATGACGGCCTCCGCTCCCGCAACAACATCCCGCGTCTGATGACTGAAGCGACGCTCGAAAAACTCGCGAAGAAGGGCGGCCTCATCGGCTTCCACATCGGCAACGAGTTCCACAATCGAGCGATGTTCGACTACCGAACAAAGCAAGCCGGCAAGCCGTTTTGGGACCGTTCCGACGTGAAGAAGGACAAAGCCGAAATGACCCTCGCGGAGATCGACAAGCTCGTCGCCCCGACATTCCCGATGGTCGGCATCGACGCTCCCGAAGAACTCAAATACACGATCGACCAATGGTTTGACGTCGTCGAACGAGCGACTCAGATTGCGGGCGAGGACCACGTCATCCTCGGCACCGACTTCGACGGAGGCCCGACTCTTCCCCGCCATATGCGCGACTGCCGGGATTACCCGATGTTCACCGAAGCCATGCTTCGCCGAGGTTGGAAGGAACCCCGCATCCGCAAATTCCTCGGCGGAAACCTCCTCCGAGTGTTCGGCCAAATCGCCGGCCGCTAGCGCCATCCCGGCAACTGCCTCCACCCGACGATGCGCACCCCCGCCCTGATCGATATCTTCGGTTCGATGAAAAAGACCTCCGTGACTAATTTCCGCAGCGTCACTGGACCAACTTCTTTGGCGTGCTCGTCGCCATGGCCAAGCTCGGCATCGGCTACACCTCCGTGGTCCAGCGCATCAGTCAGAACGGCTTGCGAGGAAAGTTCGATCACTCTCCGTTAGCCCCGACCGATTCGTAAACACTACACCTTTATTGACGAGGTAACCTCGGAACAGGCCCCGGGCTCAACTTACCGAGTGTTTTCGGGCAGCTCTTGAATGATTTCCTATGCGGGGATGGCCGAGAGGAGAGGGGAGCCAGCCCATGCAGCAACCGGCCTAGAGCAAAGCCTGACATAATTGAGGGGCTCTGGAAAGTATGACGTCGCATGGATATGGCACGAGCCTACTCAGACGATTTGCGCTCAAAGTTTGTTGCCGCTTATGAGAGCGGGAATACTGGCCTGAAGAAATTGGCGGCAACTTTTCAAGTAAGCCGGGCCTGGGCCGAGAGAATATGGAAGAGCAAGCGGGAGACCGGCAGTTCCTCACGACCTGCGGGAAGGCCACGCGGCTTTCCCAGCCGTCTGACCCCAGAGATCCGACAACGCCTT
>JANXMS010000613.1 GCA_025354525.1 Acidobacteriota bacterium | reverse complement strand
TTCAACCGCCGGATGCGGAAAACCGCATGTCCGGTGGTGTGGGAGGGTGGCCGAGCCAAAATCCCGGCCACTCGACCCGATTTTAGGCCACCGGCTGTGGCGTCACCGAACCGCGGGTCGAAGACGGCACGCCACCTACCGCGCTCTCCCGCGCTGTGGCGAACGTCCGCGTGACGATTTCAGTTGTTGAAGTCGCCGCCCAATTCGCCGGTGCCCATCCGCAGTCTCGGGCATCTGCCAGATCAACGCGATCATCCCGGCGGACACCTTCATCGCGGGTCAAGTGCCGGTGATTGTTACGGTGAATGGGATCGCGAGCAACGCGGTTTCAATCTGGGTGGCGGAGTAACTACCAAGATGAGTAGAGTTATACAAATTGGGCTGATCCTATTCGCCAGCCTGGGATTGGCCTTTGCCCAGCCCTCGGGAAAAGGCACCATCGCCGGGACGATTTTTGACGCCGCTTCCGGTCGTCCCGTCCCGCTCGTCCTGATCAAAGTGGATGGCATGTCGGACGGCAAAGTAACCACCGATACGGAAGGTAAATACACCGTTATTCTGTCACCCGGCAAGTACAAGCTTCGGCTGACGAGTTTGAATCATCTCGAAACGACGATTGAAGACATCGAAGTGAAGGCCGGGGTTACGACCGATGCCAGTTCCGTTCTACAGCAGAAAGCTGCGGCGACTACTCTTGATGTAGTTGAAAACATCGGTTCGCTGCAGACGACTGCCGAATCCGTCCTCCTGGAAAGGAAGCGGTCTTCGAGCGTGAGCGATTCGATTTCGAAAGAAGATATTAAAGCCAGCACGGCCTCCGATGCCGCCGGTGCACTTTTGTGCGCGGCCTGGGCGAGCGCTACTCGTCCACCATGCTCAACAACGCCATGGTGCCGACGACGGAACCCGAACGGAGCGTCGTGCCGCTCGACTTGTTCCCTGCCTCGCTCATCGACAGCATCAAGGTGATCAAGACTTACAGCGCTGACCTGCCCGGCGAGTTTTCGGGTGGCCTCGTGCAATTGATGACGACCGAATTTCCGACACAGAAGACGCTGACGGTTTCGGTGAATTACGGATTTAATTGGCAAACGGCCGGGAAGAGACTCGGTAGCTTTGCCGGCGGAAGCCGCGACGCCTTCGGCTTCGACGATGGCGGTCGGGGAGTCCCCAGCATCATACCCACTGATCGCCGGTTGTTCGTCGGCAGCTTCACAGAATCCCAGTTTCAAGAGTTCGGCCGGGCCTTCAAGCCGGACTATCAAATTCGCCCGATCGCATCGTCGCGCCCGACCCAAACGTACTCGATCTCGGGAGGCAACACCTTCGGCAAGCTCGGCGTGGTCGCGGCGGTTACGTTCAATAGCTCCCCCCAGTCGACCCCCGAAACTCTGCGGTTCCTCGTGAACGGTGGCGGTGGCAAGCCACACCTTTTCTCCGATTACCAGTTTGATGTCGGCAATGAGTCGTCTCGGATCGGTGCCGTTTTGAACGCTGCCTACCGCTTGAACGCCGCCAATAAGCTGGATTTTCGCAACACCCTGACCCGCGATACCGACAAAGAGGCCCGTTTCATCTCGGGCCTGAACGGCGGCAACGGGCAGGACATTCTGTCGGAACGTCTCCGCTGGACCGAACGGGGTTTGCTGTCGACCGGCTTAGAAGGAGATCATGCCGTGGCGCGCCTACGGAATAGCGTTTGGCCCTAATCGCTCGATAAGGTTGACGACCCTACACGAACATCCTATCCGGCCCAGGTAGAATACTCGCACGCCTGTCGTTGCCAGCCGGGGATGGGTTTTCAGAGGCGTTCGTAGTCT
>JANXMS010000554.1 GCA_025354525.1 Acidobacteriota bacterium | reverse complement strand
CCAGGGAACCCTCGGAGCCGCCCAGGACCCCGAGAACAAGCTGCTCTGGAAGGCCAATCGGCGACGGCTGGCGGCCGAGGAGATTCGGGACACGATGCTGGCGGTTTCTGGTCGTTTGAACCCTAAGGCCGGCGGGCCGAGCGTGATGGTGAAGATCGACCCGGAGTTGATCAAGGACCTGAAGCGGCCCCAGTATTGGGTGACCACGCGGGACCGCTCCGAGCACGATCGGCGGACGATCTACCTGATCTACAAGCGGAACCTGATCCTGCCCTTCAACCAGGTTTTCGACTCGCCGGACACGCTGCTCTCCTGCGCGCGACGGGACCAATCGACTCATGCGCCACAAGCGCTGGAACTGCTGAACGGGACGCTGTCGAACGACCTGGCCGTATCCTTCGCCGGACGTCTGAAGGGCGAGAGGATCGACCAAGCCTGGCTCTTGGCGACCGGCCGCTTGCCGAACCCGAAAGAACGGGCGCTCTCCAAGAAGTATCTGGACGACCCCGACCCCGCCGCGGCGACCGAGTTCGCCCTGAGCCTGTTTAACTCCAACGCCTTCCTGTACGTGGACTAGAGATGCCTGAACATACCCGCTACGCCCGCAACCGCCGTGAGTTCCTGACCCAGTGTTTCTGCGGCTTCGGAGCGATGAGCTACGCCTCGCTGCTGGCACAGGACTCGAAGCGCATGAACCCGCTGGCGGCTCGTCCGCCGCACTTTGAGCCCAAGGCCAAGTCGATCATCTTCCTGTTCCAGGCGGGTGGTCCGTCGCACCTGGAAACCTTCGACCCGAAGCCGGTGCTGAACCAGTTGCACGGGCAGAAGCGACCGGATACGTTCGGGAAGGTGGAGTACCAGAACGTGAACCAGAACTCGCGGATTCTGGGGACGAAGCGGACGTTCGCGCGGTACGGCAAATCGGGCTTGGAGGTGTCGGACTTGCTGCCGCATCAGGCTAAGATCGCCGATGATCTGTGCGTCCTGCGGTCGATGCACGGGGACATGGTGGTGCACTCGGCGGCGCAGTATCAACTGATGTCGGGCCGGGTGATTCCGGGGTTTCCGGCGATGGGGAGTTGGTTCACTTACGGGCTGGGATCGGAGTCGCAGTCGCTGCCGGCGTACGTGGTGATGCCGGACCCGAATGGAGCGCCGGAGGCGGGCCAGCCGATGTACACGAACGGCTTTCTGCCGGCGGTGTTCCAGCCGACGATGTTCCGGGCCGGCAAGCGCCCGGTGCTGAACTTGGAGGTGCCGAAGGGCATCACGATGGAGCGGCGGCGGAAGACGGTGGACTTCATACGGCAACTGAACGAGGCCAACCTGCTGGGGGAGGACGCCGAGTTCGCGGCGCGGATATCGGCGTATGATACGGCGTTCCGGATGCAGACGGAGGCCCCGGAAATCTTCGACCTATCGACAGAGACGCAGGAGACGCGGGACCTGTACGGAGTGGGGAAGGCGGGGACGGATGACTATGGCCGGCGGTGCCTTCTCGCCCGGCGGTTGGTGGAGAAAGGGGTACGGTTCATCTGCGTCGTGGCGGGCGGTGGTGGGGCGGACACCGAGTGGGACGCCCACAACGACATTGAGAAGAACCACCTGCGGATGGCGAGCCTGACGGACCAGCCGACGGCGGCGCTGGTGACCGATTTGAAGCGGCGCGGGCTGCTGGATTCGACGATCGTGCTGTGGGGCGGGGAGTTCGGTCGGTCGCCGGAGTCCGAGCGGGGCAACGGGCGGGACCACCACAATACGGGGTTCACTATGTGGGCGGCCGGAGGCGGTTTCAAGGGCGGGTTGGCCTACGGGGCGACGGACGACATCGGCTTGAAGGCGACGGTGGACCCGGTGCATTTTCGGGACTTGCATGCAACCTTGATCCACCAGATGGGACTGGACCAGGACCGGCTGAGCTATCTGCACCAGGGGAGGCGGGAGCGGCTGACGGAGGTGCATGGGCGGGTGATTAAGGAGATCCTGGTCTGATGCTTTCGCGGCGCGGGTTCCTGGGGGCAACGGCCTATGGGAAGTCCGTGCGCCGGCCCAACATCGTGTTCGTGCTGGTGGACCAGTGGCGGGCGCAGGCGTTGGGATATCGGGGGGATACGAACGCCCATACCCCGGCGATTGACGCGCTGGCGCGGGAGTCGTTTGACTTCACCCATGCCATCTCCGGGTTCCCGGTTTGTAGCCCGTATCGGGGTTCGCTGATGACGGGACAGTACGCGGTTCGGCATGGGCTGGTGGTGAACGACGTGGAGCTGCGGCCGAACGGGGCGACGCTGGGGGAGAGCTTTCGGAAGGCTGGGTATGCGACGGGGTACATCGGCAAGTGGCACATCTTTGGGAGTCCGGAGGGGAAGGCGGAGCGACGGCTGGATTTCGTGCCGGAGGCGTCCCGATTTGGGTTCTCGATGTGGCAGGGCTGCGAGTGCACCCACGCCTACAACAAGAGCCTGTACTACGCCGGGGGCGACCGGACGGCGCGGTATTGGGATGGCTATGACGCGGTGGCGCAGACGGCGGCAGCTTGCGCCTATGTGGGTGAGCAGGCGCGGCGGAGCGACCCGTACTTCCTGCTGCTTTCGTTAGGCCCGCCGCACGACCCGTATGGGACGGCACCGGAAAAGTATCGGGCGATGTACCAGGACCGGCCGATAGCGCTGCGGGCGAACGTGCCGGCGGACAAGGCTGAGGAGGCGACCAAGAACCTGCGGGGCTACTACGCCCACGTGGCGGCGCTGGACGATTGCGTGGCGCGGTTGCGGCAGGCGGTGGCCGAGAGCGGGACCGGGGAGGACACGATCTTTGTGTTCGCCTCCGACCACGGGGACATGCTGCAGAGCCAGGGGACGCACCATAAGCAGCAGCCATGGGACGAGTCGCTGCGGGTGCCGTTCCTGGTGCATTATCCGCGCGTATTGGGCCGGAAGCGGCGGGAGTCGGCGACGCCGATTGACGCGCCGGACGTGATGCCGACGTTGCTGGGGCTGAGCGGGTTGGCGGTGCCGGAGTCGGTGCAGGGGGTGGACTACTCGCCCTTGATTCGGGGGGCTAAGAAAGACGAGGCGGAACCGGCGGGGCTGTTGAATCTGCCCGCGTCGTTTGCGGTGGTGCGGCGGTTGGGGATAGCGGAGTACCGGGGTGTGCGGACGCCGCGGTATACCTACGTGCGGTCGATAGTGGGGCCGTGGCTGCTGTACGACAACAAGACGGACCCGTTCCAGAAGCGGAACCTGGTGGGGCAGACGGGCCAGCGGGAGTTACAGGCGCGGCTGGACCGGCGGCTGGACGCGATGCTGAAGCGGGTGGGGGACGAGTTCCTGCCGGGCGCGCGGTACGTGGAGCGGGCCAAGGCTGGGCACTACCGGGAGGTTTCGGCCCCGATTGGGGAGACGAAGAGCCCGTGGGGGGATTGGGCTTCGACGCTGCGTTAGGGGTGTCTCGCAGGGGTCTTTCCGCACTGCCCGGGTGGCTGGTTGGCTGGGGTATGGGGTAGGGCTGTGAGGCCGATGGGGATTGGGCTTTGGGGTTGTGTTGGCGCTGCCCGGGTCGCTGGTTGGCGGGGCATTGGGTTGGGCCGCGATGCCGATGGGGATTGGGCTTTGGGGCTGCGGTCGAGCTGCCCGGGTCGCTGGTTGGCTGGGGCATTGGGTTGGGCTGTGATGCCGATGGGGATTGGGTTTTGGGGCTGCGAAGGGGAGGGCTGGCGGGGTTGCGTTGGCGCTGCCCGGGTCGCTGGTTGGCGGGGAATTG
>JANXMS010000502.1 GCA_025354525.1 Acidobacteriota bacterium | reverse complement strand
CTGGGGACGGTGGTGGTCTGCAAGATTTTTCGTGGGCCGGAGACGGTAGTGTTTTAGGATCGGGTTATGCGGGTTTTGTTGTTGATCGCCTTGGGGGTGGGGGCGGCGGTGCTGGGGACGGTGGTGGTATGCAAGATTGTTCTTGCGCCGAAGGCGGTAGCGTCTTAGGATCGGGTCATGCGGCTTTTCCTTTTGATGGCGTTGGCGGTGGGGGCTTGGGGAGCGGATCCGGACTTGACTGGGACGTGGCGACTGAACCATGAGAAGAGCGACTTTGGGCGGGGGGCACGGCCGGGTACGGTGGTGACGAAGATTCGGCAGCAGGGCGGGGAGTTGCGGGCGGAGTCGACGACGGACGGTGCGGTGAGTGAGTACCGTTGGACGCTGGACGGGAAGGAGTCGGTGAACCGGATTCGCGGGAATGACGTGAAGGCGGTGGCGGAATGGCGGGGTCCGATTTTGCAGGTGAAGGCAAAACTGACAGCGCAGGGGACGGCGTTGGCGATGATGGATCAGTATAGTTTGGCGAGTGACGGGAAGACGATGACGATCTATCGGACGATCAACGGGCCGAATGGGGAGGTTGAGCAGCGGTACGTCTACGACAAGGTACCTAGCTCGAACTAAGGCGTTCCCCCTGCCACTTTAACCGATTTTGCTGATTTCCCCCTACCCTTTCGCGTGTTGTACTGGGGGTGTTGGACGTTTCTCCCCATGAAGCGAAATTTGGTTCCTTTACTCGGCATAGCCTTTGTGGTCGCGATTGCGGCGACTGGGATCTTCTATGGCTTGTTTGTCGGCAAGATGCGGGATGAAGAGGCCCATGCGGCCAAACAGATGATCGTAGTGGCGGCGAAGACGTTGGACCGAGGTCGGCAATTGGAAGCTGGGGACGTGAAGCTGTCGAACTGGGCTGGGGCGTTGCCGCCGGGTTCGTATCGCAAGGTGGAAGAGGCTGTCGGCAAGACAGTGTTTCAGCCGACGATTGAGAATGAGCCGATAACGGAAGCTCGGACGGGGGCGGATCAGATCCAGATCGGGGGGCAGGGGAGTAAGAGTGGGATCGCGAAGGGGATGCGAGCGATTTCGGTCCGGGTGTCGGAATCGAATGGGTTGATGCCGTTTTTGCGAGCGGGTCATCGGGTGGATCTGCAGGTTGTGAATTTACGCGGGTCGGAACCAGCGGTGCGGTCGTTGCTGCAGAACGTTGAGATATTGAGTATTCAGGGTGCCGAGGGCAATGGGTCGACAGCTACTCCGGTGGTGAATCTGCTGGTGTCTCCGAAAGATGCTGATCGGGTGGCGTTGGCTGATGCAGCGGCGAGGATTCGCTTGCTGCTGCGGAACCAGTTGGACGATGAGCAGGGGGTTTGGCCGGTGGTGGCGTTTCATCAGGCTTTTGTGGGAGAGGCGGCGCGAGCGGTGGCGACGGCGAGCGCGGCGGCGGTGCCCGAGGCGGCGGGGCGCGTGATTTTGGACGTGAAGATTGTCAATGCCCGATCGAGCTTTTTCGAAGACAACCAAGGCCGATTGACGGGGGCTCCCCAAGCGGCTTCGGTGCGGATTGCGGCGCTGGAGCGAGGGGTGGATAGCGAGAGCATCCTGCGCCAGCAGGAGTTGCTTTCGACGGAGAAGTTGACCGCGTACGATCAGCGGGAAGTGAGCTTGCGAGCGGGTGCGACTTGGAAGGCGGCCAACGGCAACGCCTGCGGCTTGCGGATTCAGTTTGTCCCTCGGTTGAGCGCGAACGGCGGGATCCGGTTGCGGGTGGAGCCGGAGGTGACGACGGCTTTGGGACAGGGTACGACGATTCGCCGGGTGATGGCCGAGGTGGATTTGGTGGATGGGCAGACGGTGGCTTTGTCGGGCTTTGGGACGGGTCCGGAGTCCATGGGGCTGTTGGAGAAGTTGTTTGGAGGGCGGATCAACGCGGGGGCGAATCGGGACCTTTTGGTGTTGGTGACGCCTCGGGTGATGGCTCCTGTGGTGCGCGCCGGGCTGAGCGTTCGCTAGGAGCGATATGGGCGCGGAGCTGATCGTCATTGTCTTCATCGGGACGTTTCTACTGGCGGCGGTGGTCGTGATTGTGGCGTCGTTTGTGCGGGACCGAATCAGCGTTCCAGCGCTTGCGGTTGAGGGAGACGAGCAGGAAGAAAGCTCCGAGCTGCCGACTCTTTTGCGGGAAGAGCCGTTGAGTACGATTACGGTTTGGCACGCTTTGCTGCGGCGTTTGGATCTGATTGACAAGTTGAAGTTACGGATGGATGAGGCTAACTTGCGTTGGTCGGTGGGTCGGGTGACGGCGGCGATGCTGCTGTTGGGAGGGTCGTTCGCGGCGCTCGTGAAGGATAGTACGCTGCTTCCGCCGGGGTCTGCTTTGGGAGCGTTTGTGCTGGGCGCGTGGCTTCCGTATTGGTTTATCATGCACAAGCGGCAACAACGGATTGAGCGGTTTGAAGCGCAGTTTCCGGACGCGCTGGAGAGCTTGGCTCGGATGATGCGGGCGGGGCATCCGATTGGTAGTGCCTTTGAAGTGTTGGGTACCGAGTTGGGCGCTCCGTTGGGGACGGAGTTTCGTCGGATGGCGGAGGAGCGTCGGCTCGGGTCGCCGCTCGACCAAGTTTTGAACAGCTTTTCTGCACGAGTGAAGGTCGACGAGGTTCGATTGTTCGTGGCGGCGGCAATGCTGCAGTCGCGGGCGGGGGGCCGGTTGACCGAGGTATTGGAACGGCTGGCGGAGACTTTGCGGGAGAACGCAGCGCTGCGCGGCGAGGTCCGAGCGATATCGGCGCAAGGGCGGATGACGGGAATGGTGTTGACGTTATTGCCGCTGGGAATTGCGTTGATGTTGTATCTGACAGCCACCGAGTTCATTAGCGTGTTGCTGTTCCATCCGAAGGGGAGGTATCTAATTGGGGCGGGAATCGGCTGCGTTGTGACGGGGCATCTGGTGATTCAACGGATCGTTAAGGTGAGGATCTGATGATTACTCCTGAGTTTGCGCTGCTGGGTGGCTTCTTCCTGCTGATCTTGGCTTTGGTGGGCGGTGGCGGGTATTGGTATCTGCAGCGGCGGGAGGCGAGTGGTGGGGAGGCCGGGCCGGAGGGCTTGTTGGCCGGGACGTTGCTGGCGGTTGGCGAGGCGGTTCCGACGAGGGATTCGCAGAGCGAACGCTATCGGAAGATGCTGATGTTTGCCGGTTATCGTCGGCCGGAGGCGCTTACGATGTTTTTTGGGGCGAAGGCGGCTGCGGCGGTGGTATTTGGGTTGTCGGTGGCGATCTGTTCGCTGGTGTTTGGAGAAGGTGGTGGAGCGTGGTTGACGGCGATGTTGGCGGGGGCAGGGATGGGGTATCTGCTGGCCGACCAGATGTTGGGGTGGCTGGTTCGGCGTCGTGCAGAGATTTTGAAACGCAGCTTGCCCTTGGCGCTGGAGTTACTTGTATTGGGTCTGGAGGGTGGCCAGTCTCTCGATAGCGCGATGATGGATACGGTGCGGGAGCTACGCGTGCCTCATCCGGAGTTAGCCTCCGAGTTGGTAACCGTACCGACGGGGGTGCTTTCGACACGGAGTCGGCAGGACCAGCTGCGGCTGCTGGTGGAGCGGAACACGGAGCCGGAGATGAAACGGTTTGCGCAGGTTTTGATCGATAGTGACCGGTTCGGGACGAGCTTGGCGGGGGCGTTGCGCAATCAGACGCGGTATTTGCGAACTCATTTGCGGCAGACGGCTCAGGAGCAGGCGCGTAAGGTAAGCGTCAAGCTGGTTTTTCCGGTGTTCTTTTTAATCTTTCCGGCGGTCTTGTTGGTGACGCTGGGTCCGGCGGTACTGCAATTAATGGGTTCGGTTGAGAGCGGGTTTGGGGGTGTGGTTAAGTAAGCCGGGCGGCGATGCGGTCGACGATTTCGTCACCGATGGCGAGCGAGGCGGTGGCGGCTGGGCTGGGGGCGTTGAGCAGGTGGAGTGCCTTTTCGCGTTCGACGATGAGGAAATCCTGGACGAGGTCTCCATTGGGAAGCATGGCTTGGGCGCGGACGCCGGCGCCGCCCCGGGAGATGTCGGCGGGTTGGATTTCCGGGACTAGGCGTTGGAGCGAGGCGCAGAAGAGCTTGAGGCTTAAAGAGCGACGGATTTCGTAGCTGGCCATGGACGGATAGCGGCGGAGGAAGCGCCAAAGTCCGGGGAAAGTGAGCGAGTCCCACAGGTCGGGGACGGAGACGTCGGACCAGCGGTAGCCTTCGCGGGCGAAGGCGAGGACGGCGTTGGGCCCGGCTTCGATGCCTCCGCGAATGAGGCGGGTGAAATGAACGCCGAGGAAGGGAAAGGCTGGGTCGGGGACGGGGTAGATGAGATGGTTGACGAGGTTTTGGCGGGCGGGCTTGAGGAGGTAGTATTCGCCGCGGAAGGGGATGATGCGGGCGTCGCGCCGCTCGCCGGCGAGGGCGGAGACGCGGTCGCAGTGGAGGCCGGCGCAATTGATGAGGAAGTCGGCGTGGTGTTCCCCGTTGAGGACCCAACCTGGTTCGATTTTGGTGATGGGGGTGTTCGTGAGGACCTGGGCACCGGCGGCGGTGAGGAGTGCGACCATGGTGTCGCAGACGTGCTGGTAGTCGACGATACCTTCTTCGGGGACGCGGAGGGCGAGGAGGCCAGCGGCATGGGGTTCTATTTCGCGGATTTGTTCGGGTGGGAGGAGGCGGAGGCCGCTGAGGCCGTTTTGTTGGCCGCGGTCGTGGAGGTCGTGGAGACGCGGGAGTTCGGCGGGGTCGGTGGCGACGACAAGTTTGCCGCAGATTTCGTGGCGGATCGAGTGTTCCTGGCAGAAGGCGAGCATTTGCCGGATGCCGTTAACGGCGAGGCGGGCTTTGTCGGAGCCGGGCTTGTAGTAGAGGCCGGCGTGGAGGACTCCGGAATTGTTGCCGGTTTGGTGGCGGCCGACGGCGGACTCCTTTTCGAAGACGGTGATCTTGGTGTGGGGGAGGCGGTGTTGGAGTCGGAGGGCGGTGGCGAGGCCGACGATGCCGCCGCCAATGATGGCGACGCGGGGGGAGGGCATTGGCTTAGGGTAGCGCGATTTGTAGGTGGGGTGGCGTGTTGTGTGAGGCGTTGGAAGAGCTATTGCTTCGAGGGGGTTCCGCGGGGGGGGGCGGCGGAGGCGGGTTGCGGGAGTGGTCGGGGCGGCGGCGGTGATGGGGCGTCTGGGATGGGAGAGGGTTAGGCGAGGGCTGGGAGGCGGGGGCGGCGTTAGATCCAGCGGGCCCAGCGGAGCCAGACTAGAATGGCGGCGGAGGAGGCAACGACGCCGACGATGGCGTACGCGGGGCCGTTGGGATTTTTGAGTCCGGCGAGGGATTCGAAGTTCATGCCGTAAAAGCCGCTAATGACGAGGGCGGGGAGGGCGATTGTGCTCAAGATGGTCAAGAGCTTCATGACTTGATTGGTGCGGTTGGCGACGCTGGAGTGGTAGATGTCGAGGGAGCCGTTGAGTAAGTCACGGAGCATTTCGACCGTATCGATGTTACGAGCTAAGTGGTCGAAGATGTCGCGGAAATAAGGAAGGAGGTCGGGGGGGAGGTTGAGCTGGGTGGAACGCTGGAGATGGCTGGCGAGGTCGCGGGAGGGCGTGAGGATGCGGCGTATTTCGATGAGCCCGCGCTTGATGGCGAAAATGCGTGGGAGTTGGGAGGGCTGGGGATCCAGGAGAATCGCATCTTCGAGGGCATCAATCTCTTCGCTGAACTGGTCGAGGATGGGGAGATAAGAGTCGGCGAGCGCGTCAAATATTCTGTAGAAGATGGCACCGGGGGAGAGGGAATCGGAATGGGGCTTGAGACGGGCGATGAGTTCCCGGGAGGCGGGGCAGGCGTGCTCTTCGAAAGTAATGAGAAAGTCGGGGCCGAGGAAGATATCGAGGTCGCCAAAATCGAGTTCGCCGTCGGAGTTTCGGTAGACGGATTTTAGGACGATGAAGGTGTAGTCTGGGCTCTCTTCGAGCTTGGGGTTTTGGCCGCCATGGAGGCAGTCTTCGAGATGCAAAGGGTGGAGGTTGTAGCGGAGCGCAAGCGGTTCGAGAGCGGATTCTTCGCTAGTGAGAAGGGCATGCCATTCCATGAGTTCACTCTGTATTATACTGGCTTCGACTGGGAGGGCACTGATGCCGACGGTACTACAACTGCAGGGTTGGCGTTGCTACTTCAACTCGAATGAGGGCGAGGAGCCGATGCACGTGTATGTGCAGAAGGGAAACTCCGAGTGTAAGTTTTGGATGCATCCGGACCAGTTTGTGATTGAAGAGGACTTTGAGCACAACCTGACGGCGCGTTCGCGGCGGGACGCCAGGCGGATTGTTTACATGCATTTTGACGAGATTGCCACCGGTTGGTACGACTTGTTTGGAGGCCGCCGTGGGGTCTAGTACGATTCTGGCTCGGGAGATCAGCGCGAGCGAGACGCACCTTTCGATCACGACGCATCGGGGGAAGACGGAGATTCGCTGGGAGAAATTGTCGGAGAAGTTGGCTCAGGCCACGAGTATTGAACGGATGCGTTGTTACTTGTCGCCGAGCGGGTACTCGATCCGTTGGCCGTTGCTTGAGGAAGACTTGGGCGTGGGCGAGTTGTTAGTCCCGACGAAGCAGTAGGTAGTGACGATTTGAGACTTTGGTTGGGTCTGTCAGGGGCAGGAGGCCGCTAAGCCGAAGGCTGAGTTATGGTCATTGGCGACGGATGGGGCCCGGAATCCGATGGAAGTCTTGATGGGGCGGTTGTTCGAGAAGAAGGAGGTGGGCGGATCAAGCGACTTTGTAGCGGAGGGGTCATTTGGACTGAATGGGTTTGTGACGGATTCCTTGCCGGGGCTTCGGGGCGGGTGGTAGATGGGCTGTTGGCAGGTGCGCAGCACTGTTGGGTTACTCGGATGTGGACGACGGGACGATTGCGGAGTCGGGGACCGATGAGCCGATGTCGGGGCGGAATTAGGACATGAAGCAGGGGGGATATTGGAGAGTCCGCATGTGGGTCGGACGCTGGATTCGCAGAACACGGCGGGGTGAAGGGTGGGAGGGTGTAGGAGGGGACGGATGAGATTGGGTATGCGGCTGTGGCGTATCGGCGTTATGGCTCGACGATTTTGAGGCAGAGGGGGCTGGGTTACTCGAAGTTGAGCGTGGTGGTGAATGGGCGGCCGATGGCGGAGAGTTTTTGAGTTAGTGGCGGGTGAAGAGGACGGTGAGGTCGATGATGAGAATGATGACGACGGTGAGTTCGAGGACGAAGGCGCTGGTTTGATGGGATCGGTCGGTCATGAACTTGTAGAGTTCGCCGGCGGCCCGGAGCTTGGCTTCGACGAGGCGGCGATAGTCGGGGACGCCGATTCGGGTGGAGGCTAGTTTGTAGGCGCGGGAGTAGAACATGTCGCTGAGGAACTTGATGGCGTTGTCGGTTCTTTCGGTGAGTTCGATCACTTCGAGTTGGACGGCGTTGAGTTTGGCGGCCTCGCGGCCACCGCGCCAGTGGTTCCAGAAGCGGTTGGGGGCGGTGAGGCGATGGGAGACGTCGGCGAGAACGGGGGCGAGGAGTTCGTCGTAGAAGCGGTATTCGAGGAGTTGGGTGTTGGCATAGGCGAGGAGTTGGAGGACGGGGAGGGCTCCGTTGGGCTCGTCGTCGTAGACGAAGGCGGCGGCGTAACCGACGACGAGGAGATCGCCGGGCATGTAGCTCATGCTGGAGGCAAGTACTTCGGCCTGTTCGCCGGGGCTGAGGGGGAGGCGTTCTCCGCGGACGATTTGGACGATGGCGGGGCCGTGGAGAGAGAGGAGATCGGAGGCGGTGAGGGGATGGCCATGGTCATCGAGGGCTTGGTGGAGTTCGACGACGGTGTAGTCTTCGCGGAGGGGCTTTTCGGTGGGTGTTTTGATGGCGGGGGCGAGGTGGGCGAGGCGGGCTTCGAGGGTTTGGTCGGCGGTGTCGTCGGCGGTGTCGCATCCAACCCACTGGGCGGCGAGGGCGACGAGGGCGTCCCAGGGGCCGGCGAAGGGGAGGTGGAATTCGAGGCAGACGACGCCATAGGAGAAGTAGCGGAGGTGGGCGGAGACGAGGTCGCCGGAGGGGAGGGTGATGGGGGGG
>JANXMS010000480.1 GCA_025354525.1 Acidobacteriota bacterium | reverse complement strand
ACCCAAGATTGAGGCGAACGACTTTTCGTTCAGCCCGCTAAGGAAAGTTGGCTCTTTCGAAGCGTCGTAATTGATTAGCCGCCTCCGACCCAATAGATTTAATGGTTTCCGTAGCATCGCGCGAGCCTGTGGCATGATTTCGAGGGGCACTTTGCGACACAAACTCCCAAAGCGCTAGGAAACTGGCAACGATCTGGGGGCGAATGATCCCGAAACCCGCTAATCAAGTACGAAGCGTCCCTCGCTCAACGGTATTTCGGAGTACCCTATGCTGGCTCGAACACCAACACTTGTGTACCGCCGCTGTTGCGGCATTGATGTTCATAAAGACACTGTCGTGGTCCATGTCCTGGCCCCCGATGGAACCCAAGGCCAAAGCGTCCGCAAGAGCTTCGGCACCATGCAATCATCTCTGATCGCTCTCTCCGGACCTGGCTGAAACAACCCTAGGTGACCCACATCGCGATGGAGTCGACCGGCGTCTACTGGATGCCGGTATGGAACCGGCTGGAAGATCCAGCGTTTCCGTTGCTACTGGCCAACCCGCAACAACTGAAGGCGCTACAGGGACGCAAGAGCGACCAACGAGACGCCAAACGAATCGCCGAGTTTCTGCAGGATCAGCGGCTGGACGGCAGCTTCGTGCCCCCGACCGAGATTCGGCAGTTGCGGATTCTGACCCGGCATCGGGTTTCGCTGCTCCAACAGCGCAACGAGGTGCACAATCAGATTCGGGACTTGCTGGAGAGGAACGGCATCAAGCTGTCATCGGTGGCTTCGGACATAATGGGGGTCTCCTGTCAACGGATTCCGCGGGCTATTGTAGATGGCGAGGCATCAGCGGAGCGGTTGAGCCGGAAGGCGGTCGGGAAGCTGCGGAAGAAAGAAGGCGAGATCAAACAGGCGATGAAGCCGGGGTTTGGGTCGTTTTATCGTACGACGCTGAAGATGTTCTTGGAGCACTACGATTTTCTCAGTAAGCAACTTACTGAATTAGAATCCACGATTGATAAGGCAGTCTTGCCGTATGCCGAGCAGATGGTTTTGCTGCATACGATTCCCGGGGTGGAGAGGATCGCGGCGTGGCAATTGATTGCGGAATTGGGAGTGGATATGAGTGTGTTTCCGGATGGGGAGCATTGCGCGAGTTGGGCGGGTTTGAGTCCGGGGAGCCACGAAAGTGCGGGAGTGCGGCAGAGTGGGCGGACCAAGAAAGGGAACAAGTATCTACGGCGGGTTTTGACGCAGTCGGGATGGGCGAATTCACATCGGAAGGACGGCTATTTGCGGGCGGTGTTCTTTCGGATCAAGGCGAGGGCGGGGGCGAAGAAGGCGGTGCTGGCGGTGGCTCATAAGGTGTTGGTGATAGCGTATTCGATTCTGAAGACGAAGGAGCCGTATCGGGAGTTGGGCGGGGACTATTTCGACAAGTTGAGTCCAGAGCGGACGGCGCAGAGGTTGATGGTTCGGATCGCGAAACTGGGATTTGATGTGGAGATTAAACGGAGACCGGTGCCCGCTGTGGCACCGGTCGTAGAGGCGGTATCGGTAGTGGAAGTGGTCGTGGAGGAGCCTGTCAAAAAAAAGCAGGGCAGACCGAGAAAATCGCCACCGGTCGGAATTTTAAACCCCGAAGCATCAACGAGTTAGAGGGGCGGTTTTTCTAAGGAACGGGTTGTTCGTACATGTGTAGTAATTTCGAATCACCTCTTTTGGTGCGAGAATGGGATTATGGTGATCCGGCGTTGAAGTGGTGGAGGAGCGGCGAGGCGGATGACGCGCCGGCCAAGGGGTCGTTGGACCTGGAGGCGATCAAGCAGGAGGCTTGCGCGGTTCTGTTTAAGCACAGCCGGACGTGTCCGGTGAGTTTTATGGCGCAGGCGCAGGTGAAGCGGTTCGCGGCGCAGCATCCGGAGGTTCCGGTTTATACGCTGGTGGTGCAGGATGATCGGGAGTTGTCGCGGCAAGTGGTGGAGTGGACGGGGATTCGGCATGAGTCGCCGCAGGTGTTTGTGTTGCGAAGGGGGACGGTGGTGGCTTCGGCTTCGCATGAAGGGGTGACGGCGGGGTACTTGGCCGAGACCGTACGAGGGTAGGACCGGCGGTTGGACCGCGACCCTTCCGGCTAGGATTCGCCAACGCATGGTTGGACATGACAGGTTGGACATGGCAGTTGACTCGGGAATTCGTCTTCGATATGCTCGGCGACACTCCTCAGGGAGATTTCTCATGTTGAACCGTCTTGTCTTGACCTTGTTTTTGATGGGGATGATTTCCGTTTTGCCCGCGCAGATCGGAGGCGGAGGCTCGCTCCAGGGGACGATCAGCGATCCGGCGGGTGCCGTGATCCCGGGCGCGCGCGTGGTGGCCGTCAACTTGGCGACCGGCGTGGAGAGCGTTCGTCTCTCCACCGGCTCTGGCGTCTACGTCGTCTCGCCCTTGACGGCCGGTGAATACCGTCTGACCATCTCCGCGAATGGCTTTCAGTCGCTAACGCAACCACGCGTCGTGGTGGACGCGCTCTCGAGTGTCGTCGTCAATGTGGTGTTGCCGCTGGGTTCGACCAACCAGGAGATCACCGTGAGCGATACGCCACCGCAACTCAGTACAGCCGATGCCCGCCTGGGAACGACGGTGCGGAACGAAGAGTACCGGGCGCTGCCGCTGGCCATGGGCAGCGGCACTCCGCGAAACCCGACGGCTTTCGTTTTTCTGCAACCGGGCGTGACCAATACCAGCCGCTGGGGCAATACCCTCGGCGGCCAGGACTTTTCGAACGAAGTCTACGTGGACGGGATCGCCGTTACCAACGCGACCGTGCAGGGCGAAGGGCGGAACCTCAGCCTCGGCGTGTCGGTGGATGCGGTGGAACAGTTTCAGGCCGAAACGGCGGGAACGTCCGTCCAGTTCAATGGGCAAGGGGCACAAAACTACGTCATCAAGTCCGGGGGCAACCGCCTGCACGGGGCGGCGTTCAACTACTTCCGCAACACAGTGCTCGATGCGCGCGGCTTCTTTCGCCCCACGCGCCCGCAGCAGAATCAGAATGAATTTGGCTTTACCCTGGGTGGCCCGATTCAGAAGAACAAGCTGTTCTTCTTCGGTTCGTTTTCCGGATATGAGTTTCGGGCCTCCACCGCGGCGAGCTTCTTTTCGATTCCTTCCACGGCGTTCCGGGCCGGCAATTTTTCCGCGCTTCCGGTCCCCCTATTCGACCCGGAGTCGACCAACTGCGCGGGTGGCCCTTGTTCGCGGACGCCGTTTGCGGGGAACTTGATCCCGGCCAGCCGGATGTCGCCCATCTCGCGGGTGTTTCAGGCCGATCTACCCACGCCCACCAATGGCAACTTACTCAACAATTATTTGGGCTCGGTGGGCACGGGCTTTTCCAACTACAACACGACGAATAAGGTCGATTACAATCTGAACGCGGCGCACGCTTTCGCGGTGCTTTACTCCTACGGTCAGCGCAAGCAAAGTACGCCCTACCGCGGCAACACGCTGCCGCTGCCGTATGCGGTGACGCGGCTGGTGGAGGAGATCCCGACGACGAGTTCGGCCAAGCACACGTGGGTGATGAAGCCGAATCTGATCAATCAGTCGAGCTTGGGTTTCTCGCGCCTGAGCGTTCCGATTAGGAACGCGACGATCGACGGCAAGTGGGCGGAGAAGGCCGGCCTGCGGGGGCTGCCGGCGGGGGAGGCGCGCGACGCATTTCCGGAGATCGCATTTGGGGGGCCCAACGCCCCTGGCGGCTGGCGAGGCACCGATGCCCGGGCGTTCACGGAGGTCCTGAACACGTTTACTTTGCAGAACAACCTGCAGTGGATCAAGGACAAGCACTCGTTAACGTTTGGTTTCCAAATGCAGCGGATGCAGTCCAACCAGCGGGAGCGGGCCTATGGCAGTTTGGCCACCTGGAATTTTTCCAACAACCAGACTGCCGGATTCAATACGGCCGGGGTTTTGCAGGCGACGCAGGGAAACTCGTACGCCAGTTTTTTGCTGGGGGCGGTGAATAACGCCGCGGTCGTCGATGACTATGTGGTCGGGACCGGCGGACGATTTGGCACCTATGCGGGATGGGTTCAGGACGACTATCGGCTCTCCAAGCGGTTGACGGTGAACCTGGGTCTCCGCTACGATCTTGCGCTGCCGTATGTGGAAGTGGCTGATCGTTGGAGTTTTTTCAATCCGACGCTGGCCAACAGCGCGGCGAGCGGTCGCCCGGGAGCGGTGGAGTTTGTGGGCAAAGGCGAGAACTCGTGCAAGTGCCGCACGCCGATACAGAATTACTACGGGGCGTGGGGCCCGCGCATCGGACTGGCGTATCAGATGACTTCGAAGACGGTGATCCGGTCTTCTTACGGGATTCTGTATTCCCGACGCGGCGCGATCGGGGGCCGGGGCGGATCGCGCAACGGCACGGGCCTACTGGGTTTCTCGGCGCAGCCTTCTTTCCCGAGTATTGACGGGTTTGCGCCGGCGTTGAACTGGAACAACGGATTTCCGAACTACCAGCGGGCTCCGTTTTTCGATTCCACGCTCAACACAGGTTTCACGACCGACCGTCCGACGGGGGCGGGCGTTACGTTCGGCGACTTTGCAATTGGTGCCCGGCCGCCGCGCTACCAGAACTACAGCTTCGGTTTGCAGCATGCGATTACTGGCACGACCACGCTCGGGCTGAGCTACGTGGGCAGCAATGGGCGTTTTCTGGGCGGGGGAGGCCGGGGCATCTATACGAACCAGCTTGACCCGCGCTACCTGCCGCTGGGCGCGCTGCTGCAGCAGCGGGCGACGCCCGCGAACATCGCCGCCGCGCAAGCCCGTTTTCCGGAGGTCGGCATGCCGTTTGCGAACTTCTCGCCCAACGCAACCATTGCGCAGATGTTGCGGCCGTTTCCGCAGTACGCCGGGGTGACGGACGTGTGGGGCAACGTTGGCAATTCGTCCTATAACGCGCTGCAAGTTACGTTGCAGCAGCGCCGCTGGCATGGTCTTTCGATCAACGCCAACTACACTTGGGCCCGGATCATCGACGACACCGAGGGAAGCCGGTCGGCATACAACTGGAAGACGGAGCGCTCGGCATCGTCGGATGATCTGGTGCATGTGGTGAACGCGACGTTTGTCTACCAGAGCACGTTTAAGCCGGGCTCGCGGGTTGGTCGCGCCCTGGTGGCCGACTGGCAGTTTTCTGGAATCTCGCAGTTCAACACCGGTCTGCCGCTGGGTACGATTGGGGCGGCTTGTAACCTGCCGAATGCGGGATCGTGTTACGCGGACTACACCAGTGGCTTCAGCGGTCCGGCGCGGATCAACGGCGGCTGGGGACAGGGGGATCTGTTGGGGGCGAACCCGCCGAGTTTTGTCGACCGGAACGCCTTCGCGGTCCCGGCGGCGTTCAGCTACGGCACGACGCCTCGAACGCTCGCGTATGGGCTGCGCGGTCCGAACAACATGAATGTCGATATCGGTCTGCGACGGCAGTTCCCGCTGGGGGAGCGGTTCAGATTCGCTCTGCAGGCGGACGCGATCAACGTTTTCAACCTGGTCGTGTTTGGGGGCATTGGAACCAATATCACGAACGCCAACTTCGGGCGAGTCGGCAGCCAGGCGAACGCGCCGCGGACGATCCAGCTTTCGGGCCGCATTGAATTCTAGGAAACGATTATGCTCCATCTGTTTGCGCTTCTCCTGCTGGCACCCGCCGAAGACCTGCCGACCGCGTGGGTTGACCCCGATACGGGGCACCGGATCATCCGCCTCACGCGCGAGGTTGGCAGCGCGAGTATGTACTTCAACCAGAACCGGTATTTGCCGGATGGCAAGCACATGGTCTACACGAATCCGCAGGGGATCGCGGTGCTGAATCTGGACACGCTCGCATCGCGTTTGATCGTCGCGGCACCGGCCCGCCTGGTTGACGCGGGACGGAAACATCCCCGCGTTTACTACACCAAGGATGGCGCGGTGTGGTTTACGGACATCGAGTCTGGAGAAGCGAAACGGATTAACACGCTGCCGCCCCGTGGCAGCGTGGCGACGGTGAACGCCGACGAAACGCTGCTGGCCGGTGCGCACATTACGAGTAGCCAAGGCGAGGATTACGGAGCGCGGGCGCAGCGGGCGCGACCGAATGAGGAGCCGCTGAATAAAGGCCAAATGATGGAGCAGCGTTGGGCGTCGCGGGCCCCGATGGCGCTTTATACGATTTCGATCGGGACAGGAGAAACCAAGGTGATTCACCGGGCCAACGATTGGCTGAACCACTTTCTGTTCTCCCCGACCGACCCTACCTTGCTGATGTTTTGCCATGAGGGCCCGTGGCATAAGGTGGATCGGCTCTGGACGATTCGGACCGACGGCCGGGAGTTGAAGAAGATTCACAGCCGCACGATGGCGATGGAGATTTGGGGCCACGAGTTTTGGAGTCATGATGGCAAGACGATCTACTACGATCTGCAGACACCGCGGGGGGAGGATTTCTGGCTGGTTGGATACGAGGTGGCGACGGGCCGTTCGACCCGTTACCATCTCAATCGCGATGAATGGTCGATTCACTTCAACGTTTCGCGGAATGGGAAGCTGATGATTGGGGACGGAGGTGATCCTGGTCAGGTGGCGAAGGCGCCGGATGGGCAATGGATTTATCTGTTCCGTCCCGAGTTAGTGGCGAACCGCGGTGTTGATGACCCGTCGTTTATCAGGCCCGGGGTTCTCCGGGCAGAGAAGCTCGTCAACATGAAGAAGCACAACTATCGGCTGGAGCCGAACGTGGCGTTTTCTCCGGACGAGAAGTGGGTGATTTTTCGTTCGAACATGCTGGGAGAGAGTTACGTGTTTGCGGTGGAGGTGGCGAAGGCGGATTCGGTGCCCGGCAAGCCGTAGACAGGTTGGAGCAGGGCACCGGGGGATGTAAGTAAGGATTATGAATCCGCTCACTGAGAAGAAGCGCGGCGAACTTCGGCGTTTGACCCAGCGGCCCGATGCAGAGATTGATCTTTCGGATATTCCAGAGATGCGGGAGTTGCCTTCCGACGCGGTTATCGGCAGATTCTACCGGCCTAAAAAGCAGAGCGTTACGCTCCGCTTGGACGCGGATGTGCTCGCTTGGTTGAAGGCTTCGGGAGAGGGGTACCAGACCCGCGTGAACCTTTATTTGCGGGAACTCATGTCGTCGAAACGAAGAGCGTCGTAGGAGAAGGTTGTCAGGACGGTGCTGCTGGTCGCGGCTCTAAAAAGGGTTGCTTCCTGGTTGCGGCGGCGATGCGCTGTTACTTTGGCTCGGTCAGATAGATGGTCAATTCCGCGAGTGGTCGATGGTCGCAATGAGATAGAGCCGGGAGGAAAGTTCGCGGCATATTGCAGGATTAGAGCGATACCCGCCTTAATGGAGGCGTTCTGGAAACCCGAACTACCGGCCCCGTCTTGGGCGGACTGCAAACTACGTTTGTCCCAGCTCAGGGCCCCGTCAATGCATGCGCTTGTCGTCGATCTCGCCGAGGCTCTATTCCTCTTTCTCTCTCCCGACATTGCTCCGGATCTCTTCAGACGTCGCGGCTTTGCCCGCTGTTAAGTCAAGACTTGCTATAGTGCGCCGGGACTCGGGTCTCCGACCGGTGTGAACCGTTACTTGCAGTAACTTGATGGCGAAAAAAACGTGCGCTGAGTAGGGCCGGCGAGGAACGATGAGATTCGAACGGTAGCTTGTGCGGTTTGCCTTTAGTGACGTGGGCAACAATTGGGTGCGTGGGGAACGAAGATCATTGAACGATAAACCGGAGGGCATTCGAAACCCTCTCTCCGATCCGGATCACGACCTGGTGATAGCCCACCTGAGACTCTTTGCCAAGCGTCTCCCTGGAGCGGCGAATGTACTTGACAGCATATGCAATCGAGAGCATATTGGAGAAGTGGCGTGGGACGTCCTATTTCATGAACAGTTTGAGCCGGAGTTCGACGAGTTCCCGTTGGCCGTGGCAGACGAACTCCTGGCGCAGGCGAGATTGCTGGCTCATTTCGGGCCTCTGCTCGGACGCCCGCGAGTCGATACGCTGAACGGTTCGAGCCACGCCAACATGAAAGAGTTGCGCTTTGACGCGGCGAACGGTGTTTGGCGGGTTGCCTTTGCATTTTATCCGAGACGGAATGCCATTCTTTTGGTGGCTGGGGATAAGGCCGGAGTGAGCCAAAAGCGCTTTTATCGACAGATGATTACCAAGGCGGACGCCCGGCTCGATGAACATGTGGCCGCTCTCGACAGGAAAAGGAAGAACCATGAGTCAGTCGCTTGATGAAAAATTGGCCACGCTCGCCGGTCCTCGGCGCAAGAAGGTGGAAGCTCGGGCAGCCGAGCTGATCGCGGAGGAGATTTCGCTTGGTGAGCTTCGGCGCGTCCACCGCCTGACGCAAAAGCGCATGGCCGAGAAGCTTGGCATTGGGCAAGAAGGAGTTTCTCGGCTTGAGCAGCGGAGCGACCTGCTCCTGTCCACGTTGCGCAGCTATATCAAAGCCATGGGCGGCACGTTGTCGATCGTCGCCGAGTTTCCGAACAGAAAGCCCGTCGTCCTGACTGGGTTGGCGGCACTGGAATCGAACTTCTCCGAGCAGAGCAGGAAGGCGGCTCCGGTGCGGAGAGGGCGACCTAGCCCACGATAGCTATCGAATGGAATGCGGGTTCGCTTTTGGATGGTCAGTTAGCGATGCGGTCGTAGGCGGCGTGGTTGCCGATCCAGAACCATAGCAATCCGTCGGAGACCTCAACGGCGAGATCACGGTGTAGCAGGCCGACGCGCAGGGACCAGAATGACCCGAGTTTCTTAAATTGAAGAGAGGGATGACGCGGATTGTTTTTCAGGAGCGCAAACGATCTATCGGCCAACCGTCGGTGGCACCGCCAAAAGTCGGGTGCGGCGTGGTGTTCCAAATTTCAGTAGATCCACCGGATTGATGATCTTCCAATGCCTGCTTGGCTAAAAGAGCAAGCTTTCCGTTTTTCGCATCCGATCCACTACGACGATCCCATGCTTCGGATTCAGCAACGGTCGAACGATTCTCGCAGCGCTCTTCTTTCTCCTTCATCCAAGGCGGCAATTTGCTGTTCCAGTTGCTCTGGGCGGCTCACAGTTCGTCTTATTCAGAATACATCGGCGCTGGGCCGAGGTGATGACAGAGTCGCATAATCTGGAGAGATGCCCGAGACGACCTTCGCAACGGAACGAACCAGGGAGCTTCGCCGGGCCTCTTTGACGAAGGGTGAGGAAGAGACGGCTGCTCACATCGAGAGTTTTGGCTGCACGGTGGTGCACGTTACTCCAAGCGGGTCCGGCGGAGGCTGGTCCTATACGGTGGGGATTCATGATACCTGCGGACAGCCGGAGGTCATTACGGTCGGTCTGCCGAAGGAAACGGCCCACTTCCTACTCAATGAGGCTTCGGAGAGGCTGCGGCGCGGGATTGACCTGGGGAGCGGTCGACATCGCGAAATGGTAGGGGAGGTCGACTGCGAGTTTCGGGCCGTCGACCCGCGTTGGGTGCGGCACCTGATGGGTTGGGCGAATTGGTATTACGGAGACTCGCAATTTCGGGTTCTACAGGCGGTGTACCCTGATCTGGAGAATCGCTTTCCCGAGGAATCCGATTTCGACAGCGCCTTTGAGCAGCCACGCTTGCAACCAGACGTGCCGTCTGGCCCCGTCGAAGAAGACTTCTGGGCCTCGGTCGATCCATCCAGTAGTTTGTTCGACTGGAAATTCGAGGATCCGCCGCATACGCGAGTCTTTCTGTCCGAAGCTGTCCATTCCGGGATGGAGGCGATCACCTACGTTTCCCACGATTCGGAAGACAGTGCGTGGCAGTTTCTGGGAAATAGCATGTCAGGTGGGAATCCACCGTTAATCTCTTGTTTTCATCATATGATCGACAAGGACAGGAGCCTGGAAGAACTGACTGACCTTCCTCTGGGCTGGTGGGCGGAGCGGGCCGAAGCTGGTCAGCCGTGGACTCGGTGCCAACACGAGGTCGAGACTTAGTAGCGCGGCGCATAAGGCACTGCTTCCTACCAGCGGTGGCGAAACCGTTCTCTGACGTTCGCGGTTCTGTGACGGGTTGATTCTAAATTGCGGCGGCGGCGATGCGGGCGGTTACTTTGGCTCGGTCGGCGGGTGGGGCCGGGGAGTCGCCGATGAAAACGGTGATGGCGATTCGCTGTTCGTTCGGGCCGAAAAGGATGCCGACGTCGTTCGTTTGAACGGTCCAGGCTCCTGAACTGCTCCATCCAGTTTTTGACTCAATTAATCGGGCGTCTCCGCTAAAGTGGTTGTCGTTGGGGAAAGGGTCTCTTTAGCGGAGACGTTACCGTTGATGAGTTATACGGACGGACGGTCGAAACGTTCCGTGGTTTCGGAACCTTTTATTTAGAGCATTCCGAGGACGGCGTTGACGGCGACCGCGCCGAGCCCCAACGGGATGAGCCGCTTCCAGCCGATATCCATGAGCTGATCGTAACGGTAGCGCGGGAAGGTGCCGCGGAACCAGATCATGACGTACAGGAAGAACGCCACCTTCAACAAGAACCAGAAGGGCGCGACGGCGACCGCGTTGACGGCGGGAATCGCCAGGACGGCTCCGACGAGGACGAGCGCGGCGGCGACGGCGTACATGCCTAGACGGTGGGGAGTGTACTTGAGCTTGGGTGCTAGGAAGACGGCAGAAAGCACGCCGGGCCCGGCGAAGAGGAGCAGGGGCACGCCATAGTTGAGCGGGATTTCGAGCCAGCCGACGCTGGGAAAGGGACGGAGCCAGCCACCCCAGAACAGAGTTACCGAGACGGCGGAGACGACGAAGATGTTGGCGTATTCGGCCATCATGTAGAGGGCCCAACGGAAGCCGCTGTACTCGGTATGGAACCCGGCAACAAGTTCGGATTCCGCCTCCGGGAGATCGAACGGGGAGCGGTTCGTTTCGGCGACCGCGGCGATGAAGAACAGCAGGAAGGCCGGGATCATCGCGCCCCAGTTATCGAAGACGTACCAGAGCCCCTGGGCTTGCTGATTCTTCACGATTTGCACCATGCTGAGGCTGCCGGCGGACATGACTCCGCAGAGTAAACCGAGCGCCATTGCAACTTCGTAGCTGACGAGTTGGGCGGAGCTGCGGAGAGCGCCGAGCAGGGGATAGAGACTGTTCGACGACCAACCGCCGAGGACGATGCCGAGAATGCCGATGCTGGCCGCGGCGCTGATGACGAGCAGGCCGACGTTGACGTCGGCGATGCGGAATTTCTCAGAAAAGGGGACCATGCCAAAGGCGACGAAGGCCGTGAACATGGAGAGAATGGGCGCGACGTAGAAGACTCCGCGGTCGGCGGCGGTAGGAATGATGTCTTCTTTGAGCAGGAGCTTGAGAGCGTCGGCGAGCGGCTGGAGGAGACCGTGGGGGCCGACGCGCATGGGTCCGAGACGGACCTGCATGTCGGCGAGGACCTTGCGTTCGACGAGGACGATGTAGCCGGCGATGGGCGGGAACAGGCCGACGATGATCAACATGAGCGAGATGGGAATGAGCCAGAATTCCATCATTTCAGCAAGGACCTCGCGGCTAGTTGGAGGAAGGGTTCGGGGTACAGGCCGGCCCCGAGAGTGACGAAACCGGTGGCCCCGAGGGCGATGCGGAGGCCGAGGCTGGTGGGGACGGGCGGGACGGTTAGGCTGGTGGGGAGGAGGAACATGGAGCGGACTAAACGGAAATAGTAGAAGAGAGACACGGCGACGTAGACGGCACCGACTAGCGCCAGGGTGTAGCGACCGCTTTCGATGAGGGCGAGGAAAATGTAGTATTTGCCGAGGAAGCCGGCGGTGGGCGGAAGGCCGGCGAGCGAGAGGAGGAAGACGACCATGGGGATGGCGTAGGCCGGGTGGCGGCGGGCGAAGCCGTTGAGGTCCTCGATCTCGTCGCCGTGGACGGCGATCAAAACGAGGAACGCGCCGATCGTCATGAAGACGTAGGCGCCGGTGTAGATGGCGATGCCTTGGAGGCCGGTCGAATTGCCGGCGATGAGACCTAGAAGGAGATAACCGGCGTGGGCGATGGAGCTGTAGGCGAGCAGACGCTTCGCGCTGGTTTGGGTGATGGCGGCGAGGTTGCCGACGGTGAGGCTGGCGACGGCGGCGAGGACCATGAGCGGTTCCCAGGCTTCCCGGGCGCTGGCGAGCGGGCCGAGGAAGAGGCGGAGGAGCAGGGCGAGGCTGGCGATTTTTGAGCCGACGGCGAGGAAGGCGGTGACGGCGGTGGGGGCGCCTTCGTAGGTATCGGGGGCCCACATGTGGAAGGGGGCGGCGGAGATTTTAAAGAGGACTCCGGTGGCGATGGTGAGAATGGCGATGAGGGTGAGCGGGTCAAAGGCGGGCCGGGCGGCGACGGCGACGGCGATGTCAGAGAGGTACGTAGTGCCGGCGATGCCGTAGAGGATGGAGAAGCCGTAGGCAAGGATGCCGCTGGAGAAGGCTCCGAGGAGGAGGTATTTCAAGGCTGCTTCATTCGAGCGGCGCTTTTCGCGAAGGAAGCCGACGAGGACGTAGAAGCTGAGGGACATCGTTTCGAGGCCGATGAAGAGGGTGATGAGTTCGGTGCCGGTCGCGAGGAAGTAAGCGCCGGCTTGGGCCATGAGGACGAGGCCGTAGTATTCGCCTTGGTGCTCGTTTTCGATTTCAAGGTAGCGGTAGCTGATGAGGGCGACGAGGGCGGCGGTGAGGAGGAAGAGCCAGTTGAAGAAAAGCGAGAAGGGATCAATGGTTAGCGCGCCGTGGAAGGCGGTGAAGGGGCCGACTTGGCCTTGCTTCCAGAGTTGCCAGCCAGTGATGGCGAGGCCGGGGAGGACGAGACAAAGTTGCCAGCGGCGGGTGCGGGCTTCGAGGAGGGCATCGAAGAGGAAGATGGCGCAGCCGAAGAGGGCGAGGATGATGGCGGGGAGGAGGGCGAAGTGGTCGACGTCGGTATAGAAGTGGCTCATCGGGCGAGCCTCCCGACGAGTTCGAGGACGGGGCGTTCGAGGACGGCGAAATAGGGCTGGGGGTAGAGGCCGATGGCGAGGGCGAGGGCGATGAGGGGGAGGACGGTGGCCCATTCACGGGGGGAGAGATCGGCGAGGCCGCGATTGGCTTCGTGGCGGAGATCGCCGAGCATGGTGCGCTGATAGAGCCAGAGAAGATAGGCGGCACCGAGAACGATGCCGAGGACGGCGAAGGCGGCCCAGGTTCGGTTAGCGGTGAAGGCACCTTGGAGGATGACGAATTCGCCGATGAAGCCGTTGAGCAGGGGTAGGCCGGCGGAGCTGAAAACGGCGACGGCGAAGACGAACGCGAAGCGGGGCATGACGACGGCGAGGCCGCCGTAGTCCGCGATTTGCCGCGAGTGACGCCGTTCATACGCGAAGCCGACGAGGAGGAACAGGAGGCTGGTGGAGATACCGTGGTTGATCTGTTGAAGGACGCTGCCGGCGAGGCCATTCGCGTTGAGGGCGGCGATGCCGAGGGTGCAGAAGCCCATGTGACTGACCGAGGAGTAGGCGACGAGACGCTTCCAATCCGTCTGGACGAGGCTGATAAGGGCACCGTAGAGGATGGCGACGATCGATAGTATCGCGAGGAGGGGGGCGGCTTCTCGGGCGGCTTCGGGGAAAAGCGGCAGGGAGAAACGGATGAGGCCGTAGGTGCCCATTTTCAGCAGCACGCCGGCGAGGAGAACGGAACCGGCGGTGGGGGCTTCCGTGTGGGCGTCGGGCAGCCAAGTGTGGAAGGGCACCATCGGGACTTTGATGGCGAAGCCGGCGAAGAAGGCCCAGAAGAGCCAGCGTTGGGCGTCGAGGGGGAGCTTCAGCTTGAGCAGTTCGGGAAGTTCAAAAGTGGGGTGGGCGAGTTGTTGGGTGCCGAGCCAGTAGAGGCCGATGATGCCGAGCAGGAGGATGACGCTGCCGGCGAGGGTATAGAGGAAAAATTTGATGGCGGCGTAAAGGCGGCGTTCGGCACCCCAGATGCCGATGAGGAAGTACATGGGAACAAGGACGACTTCGAAGAAGACGAAGAAGAGCAACAGATCCAGCGCGAGAAAGAGCCCGATCATACCGGCTTGGAGCAGCAGGAGCATGGCGTAGAACTCTTTGGTTCGGTCTTCAATGGCGTTCCAGGAGGCGAGCGAGGCGAGGGGGCCGAGGAGGGCCGTGAGCAGGACGAGCAGGAGGCTGATGCCGTCGAGGCCGAGGAGATATTGGGCACCGAGCGAGGGGATCCAGGGGACGCGCTCGACGAATTGGTAGCCGATGACGGCGCGGTCAAAGTGTTGCCAGAGGGGAAGGGCGAGGGCGAGGCCAGCGAGGAGGACGCCGTTGGCCCACCAGCGGATGAGGCCGCGGGCGGAGCCGGGAATGAACAGAAGCACGACGACGCCGAGGAGGGGCAGGGCTAAGAGGGAAGACAGCCAGGGCATGGGCTAGGCGCTCCTCAGCATGTACCAACCGGCGAGCGCGGCGAGACTCATCACGATGACAAGGGCATAGGATTGGGCGAAGCCGGTTTGAAGAAAACGCACGGGAAACGAGGCTAGCTTGACGGTGAGGGCGGTGAAATTGACGGTGCCGTCGACGATCCAGGTATCGGCCCAACGGCTGATGGCACCGGTTCGCCGGGTAAGCCAGCCGAGGCCGTTGACTCCGCCGTCGATTATTGTTTGATCGAGGCTGGCGAGGGTGCTGCCGCCGCCGCGGGCGACGCCACGGACGATGGCCCATTCGTAGAGATCGTCGAAATACCAGCGGGCACGGAGGAGTTTGGCGACGGGGGCGGCGGCGGACTCGACGCGATCGGCGAGGCCGGGGCGGTTTAGATAGAAGTGATAGGCGAGGGCCAAGCCACCAACGGCAACGGCGGCGGAGGCGGGCATGACGCCCCAGGAGTGGGCTACGGGGGTGGCACCGAGCCAACTGGCGAAGGGCGAAGCGAACCAACCGGCACCGATGGAGCCGACGCTGAGGAACCAGAGCGGAATGGTCATCCGCTTGGGCGATTCTTCGATTTCGACGTGGCCGCGATAGGGGCCGAAGAAGGTGAGGAATAAGAGGCGGCCCATGTAGAAGGCGGTGAGCAGGGCCGTGATTAGGCCGGCGCCGAACAGGGCGGGAGAGGCGACCCAGGCGCTTGCGAGGATCGCGTCTTTCGAGAAGAAGCCAGCGAGGCCGGGCCAGCCAGCGAGCGCCAAGGTGGCGATGAACATGGTTCGAAAGGTGTGCGGCATTTGGCGGCGGAGGCCGCCCATGAAGCGGATATCCTGTTCGCCATCAAGGGCGTGGATGACTGAGCCGGCGCAGAGGAAAAGTTGGGCTTTGAAGAAAGCGTGGGTGACGACATGGAAGAGGGCGGCCCAATAGGCACCGACGCCGAGGGCGATGAACATTAGGCCGAGCTGGCTGATGGTGGAGTAGGCGAGGACCTTCTTGATGTCGTGCTGGACGATGGCGATGGAGGCGGCGATGATGGCGGTCAGGGCGCCGATGGTGGCAGTGAGGGAGGCGACTTCGGGGGTGAGGGAGAAGAGCGGGGCGGCGCGGACAATGAGGTAGACGCCGGCGGTGACCATGGTGGCGGCGTGGATGAGGGCCGAGACGGGCGTGGGGCCTTCCATGGCGTCGGGGAGCCAGGTGAAGAGGGGGATTTGCGCGCTTTTGCCGGTGGCGGCGAGGAGGAGCAGGAGTGTGGCCCAGGGGAGCAGGGGGTGGGCCGACGCTTCGATGGACGTGAAGCGTAGGGTGCCGAAGATGCCGAGGAGAAAGAAGAGCGCCATGAGATAGCCGGCGTCACCAAGGCGGTTCATGAGGAACGCCTTCATGGCGGCGTCGCTGGCCGGTTTGCGTTTGAAGTAGAACCCGATGAGAAGATAGCTGGCGAGGCCGACGCCTTCCCAGCCGATGAAGAGCAGGAGATAGTTGTTGGCCATCACCAGAATCAACATGAAGAAGACGAACAAATTGAGGCAGCCGAAGTAGCGGTAGAGGCCGCCGTCGTGCTCCATGTAGGCGATGGAATAGACATGGATGAGGAAGCCGATGCCGGTGACCATTAGGATCATGACGGCGCTGAGGGGATCGAGGAGGTAGCCCCAATCGGCGGCGAGGACGGCGGGGCGGCCGTCGAAGGTGGGAAAGGGCAGTCCGGCCACCCAAGTGAACAGAATCTGTTCGGTGCGTCCGGAGAAAACGGCACCGAGGCTCCAGAGGAACGAGAGCAAAACGAACCCGGAGCAGAGCGGGCCGATGGCCCAGCGCAGGCCGCCGGGGGAGCGGAGGTCTTGATCGTGGCCGCGGTCGTGGTGATGACGATTTTCGAGGGTGGCGCACTCCTCTTGCGGATCGAGGAATTCATAGCGGCCGAGGAGCAGCATTAGCGCCGCGCCGAAGAGCGGGAAGACGGGGATGAGCCAGAGGGTTTCGAGAAAGTTCATCTGGCGGGTTTTACCATTTGAGCAGGTCGATTTCGTCGACCTGAACCGTTTCGCGGTTGCGGAAAAGAGCGAGTAGAATGCCAAGGCCGACGGCGGCTTCGGCGACAGCCACGGCGATGACGAAGATGGCGAAGACTTGCCCAGCGGCGTTGCCGTGGTGTTTGGAGAAGGCTACGAGGTTGATGTTGACCGCATTCAAGATGAGTTCGATGGACATCAGGATGATGACGATGTTGCGGCGGGTGAGGAGGCCGACGGTGCCGATCAAGAGCATGGCCAGGCTGACGGCGACATAGTGCATGGTCGAGATCATGCGCGTTTCCTGGCGAGGAGAACGCTGCCGACGACGGCGACTAGGAGGAGGAGCGACGCGACTTCAAAGGGGACGAGGTAGTCCTGGAAGAGCGTGTCGGCGACCAGTTCCACGTTGCCGGTGGCGGGCATTTGTTGGGGGGGCGGAAGTTGGGCCCGGCTGAGGAGGACGGCAAGGGCGATTCCGGCGAGCGCGGTGACGGCTGCACCCAGCGGCCAGTTTTTGTGGAACTGGCGGAGGCCTTTGCCCGCATCAAGGTTGACGAGCATGATGACGAATAAGAACAACAGCAGGATGCCGCCGATGTAGACGATGATTTGCGAGACGAAGAGGAACTCGGCTTGGAGGAGGAGGTAGAGGCCGGCTACGCCGAGGAGCGAGACCATGAGGGCGATGGCCGCGTGGACGGCGCTGCGGCGGGTGATGGCGAGGAGGCCACCGCCCAGGGCGAGCGAAGTGAAGGCGTAAAAGAAGAAGACGTCCAAATTCATTGGCGATATTGGGTGGGCCGTGGCCCTTCCTCCAAGGCTTGTCGATCCCAGATGAGGCCTTCGCGAGTATAGCTGGCGATTTCGAAATCCTGCGTAAGTTCGAGCGCGTCGACGGGGCAGGCGTCTTCGCAGAGGCCGCAGAACATACAGCGGGAGAGATCGTAGGTGAAGGTGACGAGGTCCTTCCGCTTGGTTTCGGGGTTGCGCACGCTGCCGACGACGATCAAGTTTTCCGGGCAGGCGACGGCGCACAGATTACAGGAAATGCAGAGGGTTTCCTGGGTTTCCGGATGGACGTTGAGGCGCGGGGCCCCGCGGTAGCGCTCGCTGACTTCCGGCCGTTGACTGGGATATTGCTCGGTGACGATGCGCTTCGGATCCTGGTTGCGAAAGGTGACCCAGAGGCCTTCAAGCAGGTCTATGAGGAAGAACCGGCGGAGGAACTGCTTCATCGGTCCACCTCGCCGAGGACGATGTCGATGGTGCCGATGATGGCGACGACGTCGGCAACCAGGGCCCCTTTCGCCATGTGGGGGAGGGCCTGCAGGTTGACGAAGGAGGGCGGACGGACTCGGAGGCGATAGGGGTGGGTGGTTCCGTCACTGACGATGAAGTAGCCGAGTTCGCCTTTGGGTGCTTCGATGGAGACGTAAGCCTCGCCGACGGGCGGTTTGATGACCTTGGCGATCTTGGCCATGATGGGGCCGGTGGGGATCTTCGCGACGGCTTGGCGAACGATGCGGACCGATTGGCGCATCTCATCAAGGCGGACGAAGTAGCGATCGAGGGTGTCGCCGCCGGTCCGGGTGGGCACGTCGAACTCGTACTGTTCGTAGCCGGAGTAGGGCTGGGCTTTGCGCAAGTCCCAGGGTACGCCGGCGGCCCGCAACATGGGGCCGGTGACGCCATAGCGTTTGCAGGTGGCCGCGTCGATGACGCCGACGCCGCGCAACCGCTCGCGCCAGATTCGGTTACCGCTTAGGAGCTCTTCGTACTCGTCTATCTTGCCGGGGAACTGGTCACAGAAGGTATTCACTTGCTGTTCGAAGCCTTCGTAGAGTTCGTATTGCAGGCCGCCGATGCGAAAGGCGTGGGTGGTTAGCCTGGCACCGCAATAGTTTTCGAAGATTTTCAAAACCTCTTCGCGTTCACGGAGCGTATAGAAGAGCGGCGTGATGGCACCGATGTCGAGGGCGTGGGTGCCGAGCCAGAGCAGGTGCGAGGCGATGCGGTTCAGCTCCGTGAGAATCACGCGAACTGCTTGGGCGCGGGGCGGGGCGACGGCAGCCATCAACTTTTCGACCGCGAGGCAGTAGCCGAGGCCATTGGATACCGCGGCGAGGTAATCCATGCGGTCGACGTAAGGGGCGAACTGGACGTAGGTACGATTTTCGGCGATTTTTTCGACGCCGCGATGAAGGTAACCGATGACGCACTCGGTGCTTTTGACTCGCTCGCCGTCGAGCTTCAAAACGATGCGGAGCACGCCGTGGGTGGACGGGTGCTGGGGGCCCATGTTGAGGACGAGTTCGTTCGAATCGATGGAGGTCATTGGCCGCTCTCGATGCCGAGATTGTTCCGCACCCAGCGGTTGTCCATCTGCGTGATGCCGTAGTCTTTGCGCAGCGGGAAGCCGCTCCATTCTTCGGGCATGAGGATGCGACGCAGGTCGGGGTGTCCGGCGAATTCGATCCCGAACATGTCGAAAACTTCGCGTTCGAGCCAGTTTGCGCCGAGGAAGATCGGCACGGCGGAGAGCGGATTTTGGTCGACTGGAAGCTGCGCCTTGAGGCGGACGCGTTCGTTGCGGGAGTGGCTGTAGACGATGTAGATGAGCTCGAAGCGGGGCTCACGTTTGGGGTAGTCGACGGCGGTGATGTCGACGAGGTAATCGAAGTCGGCTTCGGCGTGGAGCAGATCAAGCGCAGGCAGCATCGCCGCCAAGGTCAAGACGGCGAAGGGTTGATCGAGGTAAAGAAGGGTGTCGAGGACAGAGCCGCCTAAGTGTTCACGGAGGAGTTCTGGGATAGCACCGTCCCAGGCGACGGTCGCCATGACGACCGGGGCTTTGGCGGGTTTTGGTTCTTCAGCCATCGAACAGCGGGGGTTCACGCACTAGTCGGCGAGACTATTAATGCGCTGAATCTCCTTCAAGAGGAAGTCAAAATTTTCGAAAGGGTCTCCGCCATGGCGGGCCCAGTGGACGCGGCCCTTCACGTCAATCAGGATGGTGGAATGGAGTTCGATCTCCTCGAAATCGTCGTAGGAAAGGAATCGCCGGGCGTTTGCGAAACCCGTGTCGGATAGCAGCCGGAACGGCACCTTCTTGAGCTTGAGCGAGTCGGCGTTGTCTTCGGGTGCGTTGCTTGAAATGGCGAGGACGGCCGTGTTGTGCTTTTCGAAGTCGCCGTTGCGTTTGGCTGCTTCCTGCAACTGTTCCAAGCAGTGAGGGCATTCCTGGCCGAGGTAGAAAATTAGGACAACGTTGCGGCCTTTGTACTCTTCAAGAGTGACGCGCTTTTTCTGCGCATCGAGCGCGTCCAAGGCCGGGGCGCCATAGGCTTCCCAGCGATTCGGACCGAGGCTTTCGAGAGTCGTTTTTGCGTAGTTGCGCTGCGGCGCGGGGGAGACGTCCTTGGGTTGGGCGGTCAAGCCGAGGGCTTTCGCTTTGGCGAGAGGGGCGAAGCCGGGGTCGGCGTCGGACCAGACGTGGAGTACGCGGGCGTAGTGTTCGGCGGCCTTCGCCTTGTCTCCCATCGCGAGCCACGCTTCGGCTAGGCCGGCGAGCGCGGAGCCATCGTTGCGGGTGAGTTCGAGCGATTTCTCGAAGGCTTTGACCGCGAGGGCCGGCGATTTTGCGTTCAAGTAAGCGCGACCGAGGTCGACGTACAGCGAAGAGGGATAGAACGGCGGATCGTTTTGGCCTTCGACCAGCGTTTCGTACTTAGAGGCCGCGTTGCCCAGGGCGGTGAGCCCAGCCAGGGTCTGCCCTTCGGCGAGCAACAGCTTAGCCTTGAGCTCGGCCTGCATGAGTTCCCAGCGTGGCTTGGCATGCTTTTCTTTTTCGATTTCGGCTTGCAGCGCTTTATGTTTTTCGGTGCTCTTGCGGGCCTTGTCAAGGTCGCCAAGCCCAAGATGGGCGAGAGCTTCGAGAAACGCCCGCTCTTCTCTATCCCGCAGAAGCTTGTCATTCCAATAGAACGCCTTGCCGTCCAGAATTTCCTTCCAACGCTCGAAACGAACCAGAGTTCGGTTCATGACGAGACGGCCTTGGTAGTGGGGGCCGAAGGCTTCCGCCTTGTTCTCTTTCGGGTCGAGCGGCGCGGCTAGGAGTTGACGCCCGGCACTGACGGCGGCATCGAACATCCCGAGTTGGCCCTGGATGTAGGCGAGGTAGTTCTTGTTGTGGGCGTAATTCCAGTTGTTGTAGGGCAGCGTCATCCGCTCGCGCATGTACTGCTTTTCGACGCGAGTGGCCGCGTCCATGGCGATGGCGGCCTCGTGCCACATTCCGATGCCGGAATAGATGTGGCCGGGCATGTGGTGAGCGTGGCCGATGGCTGGAGCAATGGTGCCATAGCGGCGGCAACTCTCGAGCGCGAATTCAGGATCTTTCCCGTCCCAATTGTGAATGCGATAGTGATGCGCGCCGGGGTGATCGGGGTTCTTGGCCAGCACTTGCTGCACCATCAACTCGGTCCCGAAGCGGTCTTCCATCATGTTGGTCAACGCGAGCAGCGCCCTGGCTTCCACGTCGTCCGGGTACTTCATGGCGATCCGTTCGAGCATGCGGCGGTGCTGATTCCGATTCGCTTCTCCGTAACCGGGATCATCCGGATTGTGCGTCGTGTCGTCGGCCGAAGACTCGATATACCAGCGTTCCCGTTCGGTCACGGTCCCCTTGCGCTTCACCGCTTCGCGAAGGAACTCTTTGCCCCGAGTGCCCTGCGCCGCGCGGGCCAAGCCCCACCAAGCCATCGCGTTTTCCGGCTCCAGCTTCAGGCACCAGCGGAAGGCGCGTTCGGCTTCGTAGTACCAGAACGAATGCAACAGCGCATTGCCCTGATTGAACCATTTCTGCACTTCCGGGTTCTTATGGGTGATGGGGAACGGCGTGTCGCCGATCGCTTTAATCTCCCAAGGCTTTTGCCGCGGCCCGGAATCGAGGGCCTCGCCATGTTGGGAATGGCCGGCGCGGGGGGTCTCGGCCCACAGGGAGCCTATCGAAAGCAGGAATGCGATGGAGAGAGCTTTCAACACGGAAGAGTCAACCCTCTAGTGTAATCCCTACCAGAATGCAGGGGTTTCTCCGTAGGGTCAATTGCCTGCAACCGAATGGCAACGGAGCGGATCGGAAGGTTCTAGAAGAAGTCCGAACGGTTCGGTTTCCGCTGCGCCAATGCCGCATTGAGGAACTGAATCACTGGGTACATCGCCTTAAACCGCAGAACGACTTCGCCGACCAGCTTCGGGGTCAAAGCGAGTGCGGGGTCCAGAGTGAGATCAAAGTATAGCCACTGCTTCTTTCGAATCCAGAAATCCGCGGGATCGTCCTTGGGGAAACCTTTCGGCGGCCGGGTGAGCGAATCGCCCTGAAGCTCCCCGAGCAGCTTCATTCGCTTTTTGTTTTCGACGAGAGCCAGCCAGCCGTCCAGATCCGCGGCGAGAGAGTTCCGGATCGCCAGCATTTGGGGTGGTTCAGGCGAATAGACGCCGCCGGCGACTTCCAACTGAAATGGCGAGACGGAGACATAGAAGCCCGCCATCGCCTCCTTTTCGATCACCGATTGGTGAAACGAGGCTGAGGAATTCGTCTTGTAGGGGGTCTTGTTTTTGCTGAAGCGGGTATCGCGGTAGATGCGGTGCATCGCTTTCTTCGGGTCCGTGATGTACTCGGGCGCGAACCGGGCGAATTCGGCGTTCAACGCTTCGACGAACTCCGCCATCGGAGCTTTCACGGCGGTGTCGTAAACATCCTTCCGCGCCTGGAACCACTCGCGTTGATTGTTTTCCTTCAACTCACGGAGGAATTCCTGGCCGGTCTCCGGGAAACCGCGAAACACTTTGGGCATTTCTCTAGGTTACGCGTTGGCTGCCATCGGCATCATCGACTCTTCGACGATGCGGCCATCGAACAGCCGGATGCTGCGTTGGGCGAAGCGGGCGAAGGCCGTTCAGCTTCGCCGGGCCGTCAGCGATTTCAAGCAAAATCTCCTCGAGATCGCTCAATAACCGGCTGAATGGTGCTTTCCTCGCTCCGTCCGCGGTCTGCGTGTAGAGCCGGTTGTCGTCGAGCAGTTGCTCGGCCCATTGGCGCTGCCAGGAAATATCCATCGTCTGACCGCGGGCGTTTTCAATTTCGGCTAACACCATCAGGCTCGAGGCCAGATGTCCGTCGAGCGCTACTTGTAGGAGTCTCGCCCGCGGGTCATCGGCGATGGCGATTGGCTTCGCTCGTTCAACGGCCGTTCCAGCCCAAAACGCTCCCACGACAACCACCGCCGCGGTGCCGTGCTGGCTTGCACGTTGTGCCAGATTTTCTGACCGTCATCGGCCCCGCGCTGCGGCATGGGTGCCGCGACTAGAGAGTTCAACACGCGTTGCAGCCTTTGATAGATCTCGCGGCATTCGGTGCATTCGGCCAAGTGAGGCTCCCAGTCGTCCTGCCCGCCGTCGCCGTAGTAGTGCAGGATCAGTTGTTCTTCGGTTGGATGATTCATGTCAGGGTAATCCAGGGCAATAGCGCCCGCCGCAGATTCTTGACGGCGCGACAAATGCATTGTTTGGTGGCGTTTTCACTCAGGCCGAGCGTTTCGCCGATATCGAGCAGCGGGACGCCTTCGTAGTGCGGCGGGGTAAACGCGGCTCGTTCGTGCCAACTGAGCCCGTTCAACGCTGCGGCGATTCGTTCGCCCAGCGGTTGCGAACTGGCGGGGCGCTCCGGCGTCGAGGCATTCGAAATCAGCTTCAAGCTCGGTCGTGCCCGGTCGGTTCTTTCACAAGGTGTCGACGGCCAGATTTCTGGCGATTGTATGGATCCACGTCGCGAAACTCGCCCGCGATTCATACCGATGGATCTCCCGATAGGCCCGCATAAACGTCTCCTGCACGATTTCATCCGCATCGTTTTCGTTGCCCATGATTCGATACGCCACTCGGGACAGACTTCGGCTGTGGCGCTCCACCAACTCGGCGAAGGCCCCTGCCTCACCGGCTTGCACCCGCCTCACGACGGCCAGATCAATCTCGTGCATTTTAACGATTTGACTGACACGGACCGCTTCGGTTCGCCATAATCAAAAAAATGACTTTGGCCCTCGCGGCGCTGGAGCGGCTCCAGACCATCCCTGACTTGACCGTCCGACCGGGCGCGCTTCTTCAAAACTATACCCGCTTCCGTTTGGGCGGACCGTGTCAAGCGTTGCTTTCTACGACCAGCGAAGCGGCCTACCTTTCCGCTCTCGCGGTGCTGACCGGCTCTGATCTTACTTGGACCACGATCGGGGGGGGGACAAATTTGATCGTCAGCGACGCCGGGTACCCCGGGCTGGTGCTGCAATACTCGGCGGCGGGAATTACCGCCGATGGCCCTGGGGTCCGGGTGGAGGCGGGTGCCGAGTTGAACGATCTCGTCGATTTCGCGAACGCCCACGGCTTGGCGGGGCTTGAGGCAATGGCGGGGATTCCAGGTTGGGTGGGAGCTGCGATTTATGGCAACGCGGGAGCCTACGGCCAGTCCATCGCCGAGCGCATCGACTGGGTTCGTTTCGCCGTTGGGGCCGAAGTCCGCCAGTTCAACCGCGAGGAATGTGAGTTCCGCTATCGGGAGAGCATTTTCAAGCGGAATAAATCGTGGCAGATCCTCTCGACCGGATTGAGGCTCGAACGGGGCAATTCGGCTTCCCAGGCGGACAAGTCTGCTTCGATCCGCGCCACCCGCGACGCGAAGTTTCCGCCCGCCATGCAGTGCGCCGGGTCCATCTTCAAAAACTTATTGCTGCGAGAGTTGCCCCCCGCCGTTGCGGCTCAAGTGCCGGCCAGCGTCATCCGCGAAGGCAAAATCCCGGCGGGCTGGTTCCTCGAAGAGGTGGGCGCGAAAGGCTTCGCGGTCGGTGCCATAAGTGTGGCGGACTTCCACGCGAACCTTGTTTACAATTCGGGCGGCGGAGTAACGGCTGATCTCCTAACCCTCCTGAACGAACTTAAGCGGCGGGTGTTTGATCGGTTTGGCTTGGTGATCGAAGAGGAAGTTCAATACCTTTCGTGATTTACTAGAGAACATGTTGACTCTCGGATTTGTCACGGCGATTCTGCCGGATCTGTCGCTGGAAGAAGTGCTGAGTTTCGCGGCTCAAAATGGCTTTTCGGCCGTGGAAGTGATGTGCTGGCCGCAGGGCAAGGCAGAGCGCCGCTATGCGGGCATCACGCATGTCGACGTGGCGGGTTTCACCGCCGCCGACGCGAAACGCGTTCAAGAGTTAACGGCCAAGTATGGAGTTTTCATCAGCGGGCTCGGTTACTACCCGAACCCCTTGACCGCCGACGCCGAGGAATCGAAGCTCTATTGCAACCACATCAAGGCCGTCATCAAGGCCGCGAAGCTACTCGGCGTCGGAGTGATGAACACGTTCGTCGGTCGCGATCATACGCTTTCGGTCGACGACAATTGGCCCCGTTTTTTGAAGACTTGGCGACCGATCATCAAGTACGCCGAAGACCAGGGCGTGAAAGTTGGTATAGAGAACTGCCCGATGTCGTTCACGAAGGATGAGTGGCCAGGCGGCAAAAACCTGCTTTCTTCGCCGGCCATTTGGCGTCGCGCTTTTAGCGACATTCCCAGCGACAATTTCGGTCTCAATTTCGATCCGTCGCACTTCATTCTGCAACACATGGACTACTTGCAGGCTATGCGCGAGTTCGCGCCAAAGCTCTTCCATATGCATGCCAAGGACGCGCGAATCGACAAAGAAAAGCTGAACGAAGTGGGCGTCTTTGCTCATCCGAATCTGTTCCATACGCCGAAGCTGCCGGGCATGGGCGACGTGAACTGGGGCAAATTCTTTAGCGTGTTGACGGAGACTGGTTACAACGGAGCGGTCTGCATTGAAGTCGAAGATCGCGCTTTTGAAGGTTCGCTCGAAAACCGAAAAGCGGCGCTCGTGCAGAGTGGCCGGTACTTGAAGAACTTTATTCCCTAGCTAGAAAGCGGGTCGTCTTATTGGACGAAGTTGGAGCTTGCCAACAAACCGATCCCGACGCGATGGTTCGTGTCCATGCCTTTGACGCTCTTTGGATCCTGAATCCACCCGATTTGAGGTAGGTTTGCAGAACTGCCGACTAAATGGTAGCGTTAGAATAGAACACAGCGAGGCGAACAAATGGCGAACGAATACCCGGCACTTACCATCGCCAACTTCTTTATCGAAAAAGGAATCGAGAATTGTCGGCCAGTGACGCAGATGCAGCTTCACAAGCTCATCTACTTTGCGCATGGCTGGAATCTCGCGATCAACAGCACTCCACTAATTTCAGAGGACATCCAAGCGTGGAAATTTGGCCCCGTGATCCCCATCGTATACCACGCGTTTAAAGAATTCGGCGCTCTACCAATCACAAGACCGACACGGGAAGTCACTGAGGAATTCGAATCGGTTACGCCTGCAGTACCGGCAAGTGACACTGAGTCCATTGCACTCTTGGATCGAATCTGGAAGGTATACGGGGGCCTTAGTGCCGTCCAATTGTCTGAGATGTCCCATGAGCCTGGAGGCCCGTGGGAGAACACCGTCAAGGACGACCCCGACAAGAAGCACAAGATCATTCCGAAGACGTTGATCCAAGAGTTTTTTACAGACAGAGCTAAAGCGAATGCTGGCAGACGAGAAACCAAGTCCAGGAATTGAAGACATCGAGATTTCTCCTCCGGCGGATGGCGGGGAGAAATCAGCGCAGAGCGTTCGGGATGAGGGTCTTCATTACGAGAAAGGCAGAGAGCAGAAGCTCAACAACGATTATCTTCAGGTGAAGATTGATCAGGCGAACCAAGACCGAGACGAACGCAAGGATTACGCCAATCGGTTGTACTGGGTCATGGTGGTTTGGCTCATATGGATCGCGGTCATTATCTGGAAGTCTGCAGCGAATGGCTTTCCGATGTTTTTGCTAAGCGATAGTGTACTCATCACATTGATCGGAAGCACGACCGCCAGCGTGATCGGTGTTTTTCTAATCGTGGCGAGCTATCTATTTCCTAAAGTCAAAGACTAGCGCCGTAGGCCCCTTGCATGGGCCCTCGTTCTGCGGTAGCGTAAACAGGCCCAGTGTGTGGAAATCTCCGTGAATGATCTTTTCGTTGTTCGTCTCGTCTTCGTCATAACCATCGCCGCCGCTGCTTACTTCTTGCAGCCTGCGGCGCTCCCTCCGTGGCCCGCCGCGACCGCCGGAGCCGTCGTCGGTTGCATTATCGTCGCCTTCGAGTTGCGCGTGCGCCGCGTCACGCTGCAGCGTCTGCTGGGTGCCGCCGTCGGCAGTGTCTTTGCGATTCTCGGGGCCTATCTGATGACTCTCGTCCTCGCCCAAGCCTTCCCCACGAATCGCGACACCGTGCCTTTTCTACAAGTCATGATCCTGCTTTGGATGAGTTACTGCGGCATGGTCATCGGTGCCAACAAAGGCGAAATGCTAAACCTGAAAGCGTTGGGCGGCATGTTTGGCAGCGAAATCGCCATACCGAAAGAAGACCTGAAAATTCTCGATACCAGCGTCATCATCGACGGCCGCATCGCCGACATCGCCGAGACCGGCTTCATCGACGGGACCTTCATCATTCCCCAGTTCGTCCTTCGCGAGTTGCAACTGGTGGCTGATTCCTCAGACTCGCTCAAACGCAACCGCGGTCGCCGTGGCCTCGACATTCTCAGCCGGATGCAAAAGAACCCCGAACTGCACATTCGAATTGTGGAGGAGGATTTCCCCCACGTCCGCGACGTTGACATGAAGCTGTTGGAACTCGCCAAGCTCATCCATGGCAAGGTGGTCACCAACGACTTCAACCTGAATAAAGTCGCTCAGATCCACGGGGTTGAAGTGCTGAATATCAATGAACTCGCCAACTCGCTTCGGTCGGTCGTGCTGCCGGGTGAAGTGATGAAAGTGTTCATTCTGAAAGAAGGCAAGGAGCAAAGCCAAGGCATCGCCTACCTGGATGACGGGACGATGGTCGTCGTCGACAACGCCCGCAAGATGATTTCGAAGACAATTGAGATCTCCGTGACCAGCGTCCTGCAAACCACGGCCGGCAAAATGATCTTTGGCCGCTTCGACGAACGCGTTCATACCGCCGAAAAGGTTACCGCCGCGCTACACTGAAATCCCTTACCATGAAAGTTGCTGTCATCCTTCCAGCGGCGGGCCTCGGCACCCGCATGGCCAAGTCCCAGCCAGACGCCGTCCACAGCCGCAAGCAGTTTTTGGTGCTTGAAGGCTCGCCCATTCTGCTGCACACCATCCGCAAGTTCGCACGATGCGCGGCGGTCGCCGAAATCGTCGTAGCCCTGCGCGGCGACGACATCGGTTGGTTCCAAGAGCTTCTGGATAAGGAATCGCTCGCGATGCCGGTCCGCCTAGTGGTCGGTGGCGACTCGCGGCAAGAGTCCGTCGAACATGCCCTCGCCGCGCTTGATGAGTCCGTAGAATTAGTCGCCGTGCACGACGCGGTACGCCCCTTCGTCAGCCTCGAACAGATCGAAGCCGTGATCGCCGAGGCCGCCAGTTGCGGTGCCGCCATACTCGGCGTCGTACCGGTCGATACCGTGAAGCGCGTCGCACGCCATCGCATCGAAACCACGATACCTCGGGAGCGCCTCGTTCTGGCGCAGACGCCGCAGGTGTTTCGCCTTGCTCTGCTGCGGAGGGCGTTCGCACAAGCCACCGCCGACGACTTCACCGGAACCGACGAATCCTCGCTGGTCGAACGCCTCGAAGACGTCGATGTCCACGTCGTCCCCGGCAGTGATCGGAATATCAAAATCACTAAGCCTACAGACCTGGAACTTGCCAAAGCTTTCCTGGCCGAAGAGGGGGCGCGGAAACAGCCATGACCGAGTACCGCACCGGGCTCGGCTGGGATAACCATCGCCTCGCTCCAGGGCGGGTGCTGATCCTTGCCGGGGTCGTAATTCCCCACGAAACCGGCTTCGAAGCCCATTCGGACGGAGACATTCTGCTGCATGCCGTCACCGATGCGTTGCTGGGCGCTGTTGCCCTCGGCGACATCGGCATGCACTTCCCCGACACGGATCCGCAGTGGCGAGGTGCCTCGTCGGATCGGTTTGTTCAACACGCTCTGGCCCTCGTGAGTGAGCGTGGATTCGAACTCTCCAACGTCGATACCACCGTCATCTTGCAGCGGCCCAAACTCAAGGATTATCGCGAGAAGATCCGTTCGAACTTGGCGGCGCTGGTCGGTCTGCCCGCTGATCGCGTTAACGTCAAGTTCAAGACCGCCGAGAAGGTCGGCCCCGTTGGCCAGGAACTGTCGGCCGAGGCCCAAGCGATCGTCACCATCCTGCGTCATACTGAAACGTAGAAGGTGTCTGTGAAACTTGCGCTGTCCTTTGCCGTTCTTGCCTCATGTGCGTTTGGTCAGGTGACTTACACGCGCGAGGTCTCCCGTATCTTCCAGGAAAAGTGCCAAGGCTGCCATCGCGAAGGCGACATCGGCCCGTTTGCGCTTGACTCTTACGAAGCGGCGATGAGTTGGGGCGAGGACATTCAGCGCGTGGTTGAAACCAAGCAGATGCCCCCGTGGAAACCGATCCCCGGCCACGGCGAGTTTCAAAACAACTTCGGCCTGTCGGACGAACAACGCGACCTCATTCTGAACTGGTATCGCGGCGGCGCTCCGGAAGGGGACGTCCGCGACCGTTCCGAGCCGACCATCCAAACCGGCGAGTTTCAACTGGGCGATCCCGACGCCGTCCTGACGATGCCCCAGACCTACTCCATCAACCGTCGCGGCGACATCTATCGCTGCTTCGTGATCCCCACCGATTTCGGAACCGACCGCTATACCGACGCGATCCAAGTCGTCCCCGGCAATCGCCAAGTGGTTCATCACGTGATCCTATATCTCGACACCTCCGGCAAGGCTCGTCAAATGGATGGTAAAGACGGCAACCCCGGTTACGACTGCTTCGGCGGGCCCGGCGACGGCATTCCGCTGACTCTTTCGAGCATGGCGGGCGGTTGGGTCCCCGGCACGAGAGCCGCTCGTCTTCCCGAAGGCATCGGCACGCTACTGCCGAAAGGCGTCGATGTCATCATGCAAATCCACTATTACCCCGGTGGCCGAACCAACCAGGAAGACCAGACCAAAGTAGGCCTTTACTTCTCTAAGAAGGAAGTGAACAAGCGCCTCGTCTACCTACCTGTCGTCAATACGAGCTTCCGCATCCCGGCCGGCGCGGAGAGCCATGACGTGGTCGCCACCTTTCCGATTCCTCCGCTCTTCGATGCCACTGCCTATCTCGTCGCCCCGCACATGCACCTGCTGGGCAAAAAGTTCAAACTCGAAAAAATCAAGATTAATGGGATGACGGAGTCGCTAATTCAAATCGACGATTGGGACTTCAATTGGCAAGGCTTCTATAAGTACCAACAGCCCATCCGTCTGAGCGCGTTTGATCGCCTCCGCGCCACCTGTACCTTCGACAATTCGGAGAAAAACCCGAAGAACCCCAGCAACCCGCTGAAAGTCGTGCGTTGGGGTGAAGGCACGGAAGACGAAATGTGCCTCGGTTTTCTTGGCGTGACCTTCGACCGCGAAAACATCGTGCCGTTCAACATGCCGATCTAACGCTCATGCCGGACGTCGTCAGACCGCCTGGCCCGCCCAGTGGGCTTTTTTCTGGAGGGCTCTTCGCGTTCCGGAAGGATCCACTCAGCTACATCGAAAAGGTCGCGGCAGACTTCGGGCCACTCGCCTACTTCCGCGCTGGGCACCAGCACATCTACCTGGTCAACGAGCCTGAACTCATCCGCGACGTGCTCGTCACGCGCAATGCGCTGTTCACCAAAAGCCGTATTCTCCAGCGCGCCAAAACGCTGCTCGGCGAAGGGCTTCTGACGAACGAAGGCGCGTCCCATATCAAGCAACGCCGCATGGTGCAGCCTGCCTTCTACCGCGACCACCTGGTTGGCTATGGCGCGCAAATGGTTGCCCTTGCCGACCAGTTCCGCCGCCGTTGGAAAAACGAAGCCATTCTCGACATCGACCAAGAGATGATGCGGCTCACGCTCGCCATCGTCGGCCAAACACTCTTCAGCGCCGATGTCGAACACGAAGCGCCTCAAGTCGGCGAAGCGATGAACGCTCTCGTCGCCATCATGCCGTTGCTCATGCTGCCCGGGTCGCAGTTCATCGAGTACGTGCCGCTCCCCGCCACGCGCCGTTACCTCCGCGCCGCCAAACTCGTCGAAGCAACCATCTACCGCATCATCAACGAGCGTCGGGCGTCGGGCGAAAACCCCGGCGATTTACTGTCGATGCTCATGGCCGCTCGCGACGCCGAAGGCGACCATTCAGCCATGTCCGATAAGCAGGTCCGCGACGAAGCCCTCACCCTGTTTCTTGCCGGCCATGAAACCACCGCCACCGCCCTCGCCTGGACCTGGTACCTCCTCGCCCAGCACACCGAAGTCGAAGCCGCCCTCCACGCCGAACTCGATTCGGTCCTCAACGGCCGCCTGCCTACGTTCGACGACCTCCCCCAACTCCGCTATACCCAGCAGGTCTTCGCCGAGTCCATGCGCCTGTATCCCCCCGCCTGGGCCCTCGGTCGCATGGCGCGCGAGCCGCTCGAGCTCGCGGGCTACACCCTGCCCACTAAGTCGATCTTGATCATGAGCCCCTACCTCATCCACCACAACGCGAAGTACTGGCCGAATCCGAATCAGTTCGAACCCGCCCGCTGGGCCGACGGCGACTTCTATAAACGCGACTTTACTTACTTCCCCTTCGGCGGTGGGCCGCGCATCTGTGTCGGGGAACGATTTGCCTGGATGGAAGGCGTGCTGCTGCTCGCCGTGATCGCCCAACAGTGGCGCTTTCGGCTCGTCCCCGGCCACGTCGTCGAGCGCAAGGCATTGATCACCCTGCGCTCGAAGAACGGCATTAAAGTTACTGCGCTGGCCCGCTGAGGCTCTTCTGCCGCGCGGGCAAAAACTCATCGCCGGCCCGCCAAGTAGTGACCCCGCTGGAGTTGGCGATGGTCAACCCGATCGTCCACCCGAAGCGCCCCATCTGCTCCATCCCCGCAAAGTCCCAGCTTTCTTTGTACTCATCCGACGGTTGATGATAGTGCTTCGCGTTGTACTCGTAGATGATGTTGTCGCCGAACGTCTCATCTTTGCCCCAATACTCCGTACCCATATTCACCGAAAACGCCGGCACCCCCGCGCGCGCAAACGCGAAATGGTCTGACCGGTAGTAGTGGCCCTGTTCCGGATGCGGGTCGGCCTTGATCTTCAGGTTGAACCGCTTCGCCGTCGCTGCAACGGTGGGATAAACGCTCGTCCGCTCCGCTCCGATCACCACTACGTCCTTCACCGCGCCGAATGGATAGAACGAGTCGAAGTTCACATTCAGCATCGTCTTCCCGGCCGCGATGATCGGCTTCGCCGCGTAAAACTCCGCGCCCCGCAGTCCGCTCTCCTCCGCCGTCACCGCCAGGAAAATCGCTGACCGTTTGGGTCTTTGTTGCAGCGCCGCCCACGCCCGCGCCGCCTCAATCAAAATGCCGCAACCGGTCGCGTTGTCCACCGCGCCGTTGTAAATCGCATCGCTTCCCTTCTCCGCTCCCATCCCCAGATGATCCCAGTGGGCGCTAAAAACCACCGCCTGCTTGCGCAACTCCGGATCGCTCCCGCGAACAATCCCCGCCACATTCGCTGCCCGAATCGCCCGCAATTTCGTCGGAATCGCACCCTTCACGGCCATCCCGAGCGGCATCGCCCGAAAGCCCTTCGTGTTCGCTTGCGCCAACAGTTCATCCAGATTCTTGCCCAGCGCTTTCTCCGCCGCCCCCCGCGTTACCCAACCCGCAAACGCCAGCGCCTGCGCCCCCGCTTCCAGCTTCACCTGCGGATCTTCCTTGCCCCACGAACTCCTCACCACCTCCCAGCCATAACCGGCCGTCGGCGAAGTATGCAGAATCAGACAGCCCACCGCGCCCCGCCGCGCCGCCTCTTCATACTTGTACGTCCACCGCCCGTAGTAGGTCAGCGCCTTCCCGCCGAAAAACTGCGGGTCGTCGCTAGGCGGCTCGTTCGTAAACAGCACCACCACTTTTCCTTTCACGTCCACCCCGGCGTAGTCGTCCCAGCCGAACTCCGGTGCCGTAATCCCATGCCCCACAAACACCGCCTCCGCTCCAAACTCGGCCATGCTCTTCTGCTGCATCGTGTTCCCAACAAAGTCGACGGCCCACGTCAACTCGGCCGACCCCAGGGTCAGTTTCGCCGAAGACTGCGGTTCCACCCCAACTAGGTCCACCCGTTGGAAGAACGTGCCGTTGTCTCCGGCTGGCTCGACGCCCGCCAAAGCCAATTGCGACGCCAAATAGGCTGTCGCCAAGTCCCCTCCCCGCGTTCCCACGCCGCGTCCTTCAAGCAAGTCGCTCGCCAGGAACTTCACGTGCTCGCGAATCCGCGCGCCAGAGATCTCGGCCTGCGCCCATAGCGCAGCCGTCCACAATCCAATCAGTACGAGCCTCATGCTGTTCAGTGTAAGCTCTCCCCTTTCAAATTCCGAAAAAGGTCAACGTAAAAACTCCTCCACCAACGCTCTCGCTCCCTCCCTCACCACCCGATCGCGGAACCAGAGTCCGTCCGCATCGCCCGCCACAGATCGCCGAAATCCCAATGCCGCGCAAACCCGGGAATCATCACCTCGAACAGGCTATTCGTCATCGGTGCCTCGAACGCGTCCAGCAAACTCCACGGCATCCGATCCACCCAAATCCGCGTCAACCGCGGATCCACCGCCGCCGCCATCCCCAGCCAATACCCCTTCACCCCGCGTTCATAACCACGGATCGCTTCTGGGTCCACCTCCCGCCGACTGGCCAATAAATCCCCCCTCCCGCACGATGTCATGCGCCCGCATCGCCGCCAAGTTCCGACTCACCAAGTCCGCCCGCTTATTCGCCAACCAGTTGCCCAAAAGCGGTCGCCCGTCGACTGGCTCCGTTGCACAAACAACGGCACCGGCAATCGCTTCTCCTCCACCACCACTTACAGCGTCGCCGCCAGCAACGGCCCCGCATAGTCCGGAAGCCCGCCCAAGATCGCGAGCAACTTCGCCCTCACCGCTTGCTTCCGCTGCTCCGCCCCCGCCCGATCCCGAATCGCCGCGATCGTCGCCTCTCGTTCATCCGTCCGAGCAATGGGTCGCTCTGCGCCGTCAGCCTCCCGACACCTAGAAGGCCTAACCGTCCAAACAATCGCATACACTCAACACTCCGTCAGAGCCGTACTCATTTTCCAAATCAGTAGCCCCTGCCCGATTTCCTAGCGTTTTGGGGATTTGTGCTGCGGAGGGTCGCTCGAAATCAGGCTACAGGCTCGGAGGGCGCTACGGAAACCATCCACTCGATTGAGAGGGGGACCGCTATTCAATTACGACCCGCTCAACACGAACATCCGACCAAGTAGTTTTGCCATCTTTTCACTTGCCCCGGCGACGACGGCCCAGCAACAAAACCATCCCCAGCCCCGTCGCCACACAGGCTATCGACGTCGGCTCCGGCACTGTGCCGCCAACGCTCGCTGCCTGGCTTAACTGCCCCGCCAACTGCGTATGCAGCCGCAGATCAGCAAAGCTCTGGGCCGCAATGTTGTAGCTGGACGAACCCGTACAAGCCGGCGAGCACGCGGCGTTTGTCCCGTCGTCGCCGATCCCAAACGAAGTGGCCCCGATGATCTGCCAAGTGCCGGTACCGACGTTAATTCGTTCAATATAGGCAAACATTGATACGGACTCCATACCCATTCCCGACGTCTCCACGGCATACAGCAAGCTCTGATTGCGCGAATACGTGACCGAACTCGCTCCCGAATTGCTGACGCGAACCGCGCCCGACCACGCCTCCGTCTTCAGGCCTGTCACTGATGAGCCCGCCCCCACCTGAACGTTCATCTGCCCCCCGCCCCCGATCGTGGTAGACAAATCTGTGGCTGTCGCCGTGAAGGTGTTAAAAGTGATACTCGGTCCCAGCGACGCGCCCATATCGGTCAACGTGCTCATGCTCGGCGTCGCCGCGGTAAAGGTCACACCCGGCGCTGCCGTCGAAAACGAACTCGAAAAATCAATGGTCGCCAAAATCTGTCCGGCCCAACCCGCATGGGCCACCGCAAACAGCCCCCAAATGTGAAAAATCGTTCGACTCATCAGAATTACCTTCGCGTAAAATAAAACTTCATGCAGCCTCCCGTCCTGACTTTGGTATTCGTCGCGGTTACAACGACCTGCTCCCGCTAGGATGAAAAACAAACTGGTCCCCGCAGGGCTCTTCCTTCTCGTCCTCGTCTTCTTCTGGAAGCTCACCCTGACGAACGAATTTGTCTGGTTCGATCATCCAGACATGTGTTACCTCGAAATTCCTCGCCTCCAGTTCCAGGCCCGCGAATTCCACCTCGGCCACTTCCCCCTTTGGGACCCCTCTATCTGGGCCGGCCAATCGCTCATCGGCCAGACCCAACCCGGCCCCCTCTTCCCCCTAACCTTCCTCTTCCTCCTCCTCCCCCTCGACCACGGCTACCTCCAATACGCCTATCTCAACGGCTACTGGGTCCTCCTCCACGCCCTCGCCGCCCTCGCCTGCTACGCCCTCTGCCGCGATTGGGGCCTCAGCCGAACCGGTGCCCTCCTCGCCGCCATCGGCTTCGGCTGCGGCGGCTTCCTCGGCACTGTCGCCTGGCTCGACGTCGCCGCCGGAGCCATCTTCACGCCCCTCGTCCTGCTCTACCTTTCACGTGCCCTCGAAGGCCGCCGCCCCTACGCCAGCGCCGCCTGCGCCGGTCTCTTCCTCGGCCTCGCCTGGCTCAGCGGCCATCACGAAATCCCCCTTCTCGTCTCGTTTCTCTTCCTGACCATCTGGGCCATCGCCATCTGGCATCGCAGAGCCGCCCTCCCGCTCGCGTTCATAGCCGTTCTGATCGCCGGCCTCGTCGCCGCCCTCCAAGTGCTGCCCACCGTCGAATTCGGCCGCCTCTCCCAGCGGTGGGTCGGCACCGCCGAGCCCGTCGGCTGGGACGATAGAATCCCCTACACCATCGCCACCGTCTACTCCCTTCCTGCCCGCGGCCTTCTAACCACTTTCCTCCCCAGCGCCGACCGCTACGCCGACTGCGCCCCCTTCCTCGGCCTCGCTATCGTTGCCCTCGCGCTCGTCGGTTTATCGACCGCTAACCAAACGCCCCGCGTCCGCTGGATCGCCGTCGCCACCGCCGTCTCGCTCCTCTTCGCCCTTGGCGCGGCCACCCCTTTCCACGGCACGCTGTACTCGCTCCTCCCCGGCCTCGGCAAGGCCCGCGTCCCCGTCCGCGCTCTGCATTTATTCAACCTCGGCCTCTGCCTCCTCGCCGCTTACGGCTGGGATGAACTCCGTTCTCGTCCCTTCCCGCCCCTCCTCCAGCGAGGTCTCCTTCTCGTAGGCATTCTCATCACCGGCTGGGCCATCGGCCACCCCGCCCTCGACGACCGCCTGCTCCTCTCCGGCTTCCTCGCTCTAGCCCTAGCCGCCTCTCTATCCGCGAAGCTAACCCCCACCGCCCTGGCGGCTGTCTGGATCACAGTAGCTCTCACCGAACTCCACGGCGTCACGACCGCAACGTATTCCTCTCGCTATCGAGACGACCAGAACCGCTTCCTCAAACGTCTCGAAGAAAACAAGGATATCGCCGACTTCCTCCGTGCCGCCGAACGCGTCTCCCCCGTCCGCATCGCCGTCAAAGAAGATGATGTTCCCATCAACTACGGCGACTATCATGGCGTCGACGCCATCCAAGGCTACGTCGCCGGTGCCCCCGTGAATCTCCTCCGCGCCGAACTGCATACCGACCGTTCGCAGTCTCTTTTCGCGGTCACCCACTATCTCGGCAAGCAACCCGCCCGCGCCGGTCAAGTCTCGCTCTTCGAAGGCCGAAGCGGAGTGAAGGTCTTCGCTAATCCTGACCCCATGCCCCGTGCCTGGAGCGTCCACGAAATCATCCGGGCTTCGGACGGCCCCGACCTCCGCGACCGCATCCAAGTGCAGCCCATCGATTTCCACCGCCAAGCCGTCCTGCTCGGCGACGCCCCGGCCCTCGAGACCTGCGACGGCGACGACGTGAAGCTGATGAGCCGAAACCCGGACCGCGTCCGCCTCGCCGCCGCAATGCGCTGCACCGGCATGGTGATCCTGGCCGACTCCTACTACCCCGGTTGGCAAGCCACCGTCGACGGCCGCCCCGCGCCAATCTGGGAAGCCTACGGAGCCATCCGCGGAGTCGTCGTCCCCACCGGCACCCATCAAGTCGAGTTCCGCTTCCGCCCCGGCAGCGTCTACCTCGGCGCGGCGCTTTTCCTCCTCGGCTTGCTCGCCACGGGCGTCCTCGTCCTCCTCCGCCGCTAACGATACGATAACGACAGCCATGCGCATCGCCAGCGTCCACATTCACAAGCTCTCCGCCCCCCTGCGCGAGCGCTTCGGCTGGTCCCTCAACTGGACCTCCGTCCGTACCGCCACCCTCGTCGAAGTCCGCACCGACTCCGGCATCACCGGCTGGGGCGACGGCACCGCCGCTGAAGACCTTCTCTAAGCCAACCCCGAACTCGTCATCGGTCGCTCCCCCTTCGAAGTCGAAGCCATCTACGAAGACTTGCGCCGCCGACCTGGTCACCAGGAACGGCCCGGAGCCTCTCGCTGCGGCGGCCTCGATACGGCCCTGTGGGACGTCGTCGGCCAAGCCGTTGGCCTGCCTGTTTCGCAACTCCTCGGCAAGCAGCACCGAACCACTGTGCGGCCCTACTGCACCGCAATGTACCGCAAGGATTGGCCGGACCTCGCCGCCGGCCTCTGCGAGGAAGCTCTCTCCTGGAAGCAGCAAGGCTTCCGCACCGTGAAAATGAAAATCGGCTACACCCCGGAAACCGATATCCGCCTCGTCCGCGCCGTCCGCGAAGCGATCGGCCCGGACATGGGTCTGGCCGTCGACGCCAACTGCGCGTACAGCGTCGGAGACGCGATCGCCCTCGGTCGCCGCCTCGAAGAGTTCAATCTGCTCTGGTGGGAAGAGCCGATCATGGCGAGCGACCTCTCCGGCTACGCCCGGCTCCACGGCCAACTCCGCATCCCACTCGCCGGCGGCGAAACGCTCCTCGCCGACGCTCTCATCCGCGACTACATCCAGCCGCGGCTCGTCGATATCCTCCAGCCCGAAGTCGAACTCATCGGCCTGACGGGTGCCCGCAGGATCACCCCGCTCTGCTGGCTGAACCATCTGCAACTCGTTCCGCACAACTGGGGCACCGCGGTTCGGACCGCCGCAATCTTACAATGGATGGCCACCGTTCCCCCGTTAACCCCCGCCCTGGAAGCCTGCCCGGCCACTTTCGAGTTCGATCAAACCGAAAGCCCCTTCCGCGATGCGGTCGTCGAAACCGGCTTCCGTCTCGGCCCCGACGGCTCGATCACCATTCCGCGGACTCCGGGTCTCGGCGTGCGAGTAGTCCCGGAAGCCCTCGAACAGTTCCGCGCAGAATTGATCGAGATACGATAGGAGGCGGCGATGTTCCTCACCCAACGGCACCTCCCGCGCCGCACCGTTCTTCAAGGCCTCGGCACCAGCTCGGCCCTGCCTTACCTGGACGCCATGCTCCCCGCCTAGACCGCCCCCGCGCCACCCGCCGCCTGTTTCACCTGTATCGAGATGGTTCACGGAGCTGGCTAGAGCGATACCCGCCTAAATGGAGGCGTTCTGGAAACCCGAACTACCGGCCCCGTATTGGGCGGACTGCAAACTACGTTTGTCCCAGCTCAGGGCCCCGTCAATGCATGCGCTTGTCGTCGATCTCGCCGAGGCTCTCTCCCCCTTTCCTCTCTCCCGACATTGCTCCGGATCTCTTCATACGTCGCGGATTTACCCTCTGTTAAGTCAAGACTTGCTATAATCGTTGCAGCGGCTCGATCGGAGCCGACTGTCGTAACTGCCGAAGACCTCCATCGCAAGGTCGTGAGCGAATGCGCTGACATCGCAGTTGGCGCTTCGAAGAGCGTCCTCCCAGACTGCCTGATGGGTGACAATTCGAACTCCCAGCTGCGGTCGCACTCGGCGCGGACTTCCACTGTCTGCTCGCGCTGGACAGAGCGTCTGGCCCCTCAGTGGTGCGACTCAGAATTGAACGGCTCAAGGCCCCGAGGTCGCGAATCTCGCTTGGTCCTTGCTAGAGCGAATCGGGGGCTTTGCGATGGAAGGGTCTCGGAAGAAGCTTCAGGGAAGCGTGAAGATGAAGACGGTGGGGGAGCCGGCGTGGCCTCCCCACCAGAAGGCGGAGGGGCGGCCGGACATGACGGCGACGTGTTGTTTGCCAGCGATTTCGTAGGAGATGACGCCGCCGCCGATGGGTCCGCCGGTTTGGAAGCGGTGGAGGACTTGGCCGGTCTGGGCGTCGAGAGCGAGGAAGTGGCCGGTGAGTTCTCCGGCGAAGACGACGCCTCCGGCGGTGGTGGTGACGGCGGCGACGACCGGTTGGGGGGACTTGTACTTCCAGCGGGGCTCTCCGGAAACGGCGTCGACGGCGGAGATCCAGCCTTGCTTTTGGGCGTCGGGGCGGGCGGTGCCACCGAGGTACATGCCACCGGGGGCGAGGGTGATGGCTTCATCGGGGCTGGCGGTGAACGTGGCGCACCAGTCGACGGCGGGGGTGTACAACATGCGGGTGTTGGGGTTGTACGCGGGGCCGTTCCATTGGACTCCGCCGAAGATGCCGGGGCAGGCGTGGGTGGGTTTGGTGGTGACTGGGGCGGTATGATTTTCGATGGTCGTGATGGGGGTTTCGTAGAGGGGCTTTTTGGTTTCGCGGTCTAGCGTGCGAAGCATGCCGTCTTTGCCGACGGTGGCGACCAGGCTGACATCGCGGCCGCCGACGTTGCCTTGGAACAGGGGGCTGACTTGCGTAAGATCCCAGTCGTGGGAGTCGTTGGAGACCATTTGCTTGTGCCAGCGGAGGGCACCGGTGCGGGCGTCGAGGGCGACGATGGAGTTGGTATAGAGGTTGTCGCCGGGGCGGAGGTGGGAGGGGAGGTCGGGTGCGGGGTTGGTTACGGCGATGAAGAGTTCGGCTTTTTCGGGGTCGAGGGAGAAGGGGGTCCAGACGGCACCGCCGCCGAGCTTGATGTTTTTGGGGTTGAGCCAGCGTTCGGGCGTGACGGTGCGGAAGCGCCAGAGGGGTTGGCCGTCGGAGAGGCGGAAGGCGCCGACCCAGCCGGCGATACCGTTTTCACCGCCGGCTGGTCCGATGAGAATTTTGTCTTCGAAGATCAACGGGGCCATGGTGAAGGCTTCGCCGATGGAGGTGTCGGCGGCGCGGCGGGCCCAGAGCAATTTGCCGGAGTCGAGATTCAAGGCGAGGAGATAGCCGTCGGAGGTGCCGCGGATGAGGTAGCCGTCTTTGATGGCGGCTCCGCGGTTGTTGAGCCAGCTTTCTTTGGCTTTGGGGGCCCATTCGTGTTTCCAGAGGAGGGCGCAGGTTTGGGCGTCGATGACGGCGGTGGAGCGGACGCCGGTGAGGATCATACGGCCGTTGTAGACGAGGGGGCCGGTTTGGAAGTTGCTTTGTTCGCCGAGTTGGAAGGCGCAGGAGACGCGGAGTTGGGGGGCGTTGGCGGGGGTGATTTGGGAGGATTGAACGTAGCGGGCACCGGAGTAGTCGTGGGTGTGATAGAGCCAGTCTTTCTTGGAGGAGTAGGCGGCGGTGAGTTCGGCTTGGGTGGGGCCGAGGCCAGTGGGGGCGGGGGCACCGGAGATGAAATCGGGGGGCGGGAGGGCAGCGGGTTTAGAGGTGAGCGTGGAGGAGAGGTTGTTTTTTTCGAGGAGGAAGGCGGTGATTTCGGTGTAGGTTTCGGCGGGAAGGGTGCCCGCGGCGCGGGGGGGCATTTGGCGGACGGCGGCGAGGAGGGCGGCGGGGGGCGAGGCGCTCCATTTGTGGAGGAAGGCGGCGCCGGCGAGGGGGGGCGCTGTGCCGTTGGTTAGATCAGAGCCGTGGCAGCCGGCGCAGGCGGTTGTGTAGAGGGTGGTGCCGCGCTGGGCGAAGGCGCTCCCGGTGAGGCCAAGGATGAGTGAAGCCATGCCGAGTTTGTGCATCGCGGACAGTATACAGGGAAGTTAACGGACCCACTTCGTTTTGATTTTGTCGAGCACGGTGGTCGCGCAAAGCTTAGCGTGGAGGATTTCGTCGGTGAAGGCTTCGAGGGTTCGCTCGACGATGCCGGCGGCGTTGTCGTCGATGACTTTGTCTTGGATCATGCGGTCGAGGATGGCTGGGGTGATTTCGGCCACGGTGGCGACGTAGGAGGGAATGGCGTTGTCTCGTAGTTGTAGCGCCCTGGCGCGGTAGTCCTTGAGGAGGTAGGTTTCCACTTTTGGATTGATGGGGTGGGAGGGGGCGAGGAGATTATCCCAGGCTTCCTGGCCGAAGACGGGGACGCGCAAGTCGGGTTCTTCAAGGACGGTAGCGAGGTGGTCGACATAGGCGGTGAAGTGGGCGCGGCCCCAGCGGACGGTGGTCATGGTCTTGTCAGGGAGTTGGAGGCGACCGTATTGTTCCCCGAAGGAGGAGTACTGGTGCCAGTGGGTGCGGGTATCGAGGGGGTACATGCTGAGGCGGTCATGCGGTTTGTCGTCGAGAGCGCGGTCAGCGTTGTTGGTTTGGGCGGGGAGGTAGCCGGGACGGGCGGGGTTGCGGAGTTCGTATTCGATGACGGGTTGGCCCGTGCCGAGGCGGGCGATGACTTCGGAGTGGAGTTTGGCATCGCCGATGTCGCGGATGACGATGCGGCCGGTGGGGATGAAGGTAGCCCGGTCGAACTCGATGAGCATGTTCTGGGCGTTAGGGGTGGTGAGTTGGAGGCCGTAGCGGAGGAGGAATTCGGCTTTGGCGCGACCGAGAGCGGCGGCGTAGTGTTCGCCCCAGAACGATTCGTAGGTATGGATGGATTGGGGGTTGAGGGACTGGAATTTGGTAAAGAACTCCTGACCGCCGAAGGGGATGCTGAGGGGGGGAAAGTAACTTTTGTCGGTGGTGAGGGGGCGAAGGTCGCGGATTTGGAAGCCGTCGCGGTAGTCTCTGCCGGGCGTGGCGTTCTTGTACGTGACGGTGAGGAGTTCACGCAGGACGATGAGAAACGGAGAAGGGCCGATTTGTTCTTCGACGTATTCGGCCCAGTCGCTCCTCATGCTGGCGAGGAGGGCGTTGGATTCGAGAACGTCTTTATCGGAGCTATCCTTGTGGCCTTGGGGCTTATTGCCAAGCCAGCGGACGCCGGTTTTGACGGAGTAGCAGTTGTCGTTTTTAAAGCCAGCGAAGTCGAAGATTTCACCGACGAATTTGGCGGGGATGGCTCCGCCAGGAACCGGGAGTTTCGAGCGGAACGGCCACTGGGTATCGAGGCGTTTGGACGGAGCGAGATCGGCGATGGCAGTGGGTTCAAGGATGGAGACGCTGGAGCGGGAAGCGGTTTCCCAGAGCGGCCAGCATTTTTTGAGACGGTAGGCCGGACCGGGCACGATGTCGGTTTCGACGGTGGTGCCGATGGAGTGAGTTAAGGTATCGTTGGCGAAATAGTTATACGGGAACACGACCATCTGGGGGGAATGGATGACGGCTTCGGTGCGAGAGATTAGTTGGGAGGCGGGCGAGTTGGGAGGGGAGAGGGGGATGGGCGCGGCGGCGTTGAGAACTCGCCAGCGGCAGGATTGATCGGAGAAGGCTTGGACTTCGGAGACGGACATTCCGGGGAAGAACGCATCGGCGAGAATCTTGGGTAGTTCGCGAGAGGCGACGACTTCGGCGCGGTGGTCGAGAGGGGCAGCGTAGAGGCCGTAGGCGAGCACGAGGGGTTCTTTCTGGTAGACCGTGGCGTTGGCACGGGTCTCGTAGAAGAGCCATTCGAACGTGGGGTTGGGGTCGCTGACAGGACCGAGGGGAACAACGACGGGCGGGGTGCCGTCGTGAACGACGATAAGGTTTTTGACATCGTAGGGAGCCCGCTTGCCCATCGCCCTGGGAGCGTCGAAACAGCGTTGAAGGACGTCGGCATGACGGTCGTTCAGGTCTTTAAAGGCGGCAATGGTGTTGACGCCGTATTTATCCAGGAGCTCTTGATTGATGGCTTTCCCGAAGCCCAGGATCGCGACGCCGCCGACTTCCAGTTTGTCGATGCCGACGAGTTCGCCATCGGGGTCCCCGCCGAGGGCGAGGGCGTGGACGGGATTCAGTTGGATCAACCGAGCGATGGATACGCTGTAGAGTGCGGAAAACTTATTGGGAGTGTTGTCGTTGTCGAGCTTGTAGGTCATTCGGTTACGATCCGCAGGCGGCGACTAGGGCATCGCTGGTGGCTGAGTTGACTTTGCCGAGGGGATCGGGGTCGACCAGGGGAATGGTTTTGAGCTTTTGGAAGCCGTTAACCGCTTGGAGGAGGGCGGCGGGTCTGTCGAGGACATCCGGAGGATCAACGAACAGACCGAGGTTTGAGAGCCTTTGGCGGACGCCTTCGGGAGATTCGATAGGGGCGAGATGACCGAGTTGAAGAGTGTACTCTTTGAGGCCGAATTCGGGGAGAGTGAGCTTGGCGGCGGTGGCACCGAAGGGGATGGGAATTTTGAGGACGCCTCCGGCTTCGGTGGTGACGGCGAGGTCGGGGTGATTGGTGATTGCGACAGTCCCGACTAGGCCGATGGGAGCTGGCTGGCCCCAGTCGACGAGACGGACGATGAGTTCCCGAGTGGGCGGATCAGGAATGAGGAAATCGTGACAGGCGCTGCTCGCGCAGGTAACAGATTTGGGGCGGCGGGGAATTTGGACCGTCTGGCCGGGAAGGAGGGTGTATCGGTTTGGGTAGGTGGCGGTGAGGGCTTGGTTGGGGACGTGGGCCCAGATCGCGTCCTCCGTGACGGCGTAAGTAACGGCGAGCGACCAGGCGCAATCGCCGACGACGACGGTATGGCCGGGGCCGGGGGGATCTTCGTGTTTCGGGCGGGCGAAGTAGTTGAGGGGCCGGACGGGTGGAGGGGCGGTGTTGACAGCCCAGGAGTCCTGATCGAAATCGGGAAAGGAGATTTGATAGTTGCCGGCGGGGGTGGGTTCGAGGCGGTAGGAGCCATCGGCGAGGAGGTCGGCCTTGGCGAGGGTTTTGAGGATGGCGGGGCCGATGGGGGAGGTTAGGGAGACGGTTACCCCCGTGAGAAGGGCCCCGGTCGCGTTGCGAACCCGGACGGCGACCCAACCGGTGGTGAAGTAGAAGCTGATTTTATGGACGTAGGCTTTGCCGGTTTTGTTGAACAGGTTGCCACGTTCGGCGTTCTGGGAGGGATCGACGCGGAAGGCGTACGTACCCACGACACCGGGGCCGACGATGGCGCGGACGGAGTAGTTTCCCATGTTGGCAGGGGTAATGCCGACGGAGGCGAATGCGACTAAACCCGAGGCGGTGGTGGTGATGGATTCGACGGGATTGCCGTTGCGAATGAGTTCCATGACGATTCCGGGGACGCCGATGATGTCTTCCCCATGATCATTGGGGCGGAGGGCTTCGGCGCAGAGTTTGACTGTGGCGGTCATCTTTTCGCAGCGTTTAACGGCGAGCGTTTGACTCATTTCGGCGGTGCCATTTGGGAGATCGTGGAAGGGTGGAGGCGGAGGGGGAGGCGTTCGTAAAGGAAAGCGATTTTGACGTCACCGGAGAGCGCGGGGTCGGCGAGGAGGGGGGCGGCCCAGGACAAGTTCGGGGTGGTGGAGAAGGCCAGACCGTGGGCCGCGACTAGGTCGAAGAACGGGACTAGATCCTCGCGTTGGTCAACGCCGAAGGCGGAAGCTTCTTCGAAGGCTTTTTCGAGGAGCTGGACGAGGGCGGGCTCGGAGAGTTGGAGACAACAGCCCGGGAGTCGAGACCGGATGTGCTTGGCAGAGGCTTCGAGAAAGCTCTGCAAGGCCATCGCCTCAAAGACCTGCATTTGGGCAGGCCGGAGTGTCAGCATTTCAAAAGTATATCTGGTTTTCGGCGGACGGGGTATCGGTGTCGGCGGCGAGGAGGGATGGTCGGAGAGTTGATATTGCTGGGCTATCGGGAGAGGAAGGGGGTGTCTGGTGTGGCCGCAAATATGCTGCACATCGAATGCGATTATGTTGTCGAAACAACCGGGGCGCTTAGCGCTTATAGCCTTTGCAGTAGGTCCGAAAAAACTGAGGGGCACCATCTTATCGAAGAGCTGCATTTGGGCGGGGCGCGGAGATAGAGTTGCCCTTGGTTACAAGCTTATCTGCGAGTAGGGAAATCGGCGGACTTAGTGCGGACGGAGTGGAGGAGGGTCCTCATGCGGCTGGCGATTTCGGGGAATTGCTTGGCTAGATCGGTGGTTTCGTTGAGGTTCTGCGCGAGATCGAAGAGGGCGTGTTTGAAACCGCCTTTGTGGAACTCCCCATAAAAGTCTTTGGTTTGCCGCCGGCAAGGGCGGGCGGAATCGAGAGGCCGTCAGTATCTTTCGGAACGGCTTGGTTTGTGAGTTCGGCACAGGTGGCCATCATTTCCCAGGAGGTTGCGGTTGATCTTGCCGGGCCAGCGGGGCGAGGAAGGGGACGCGGATGCCGCCTTCGGTGAGGCTCCGCTTGGTGCCGCGCAAGGGACCGGAGGAACACGAGGGTGTTGTTGTCGAGGCCGAGTTGCTTGAGATTATCGAGAAGGCGGGCGATGTCGCGGTCGCGGCGGGGCCAGGGTTATCCGGAGTAGGGGGCATTTCGATGCCGTCACCCGAGTCGCGGCCGAGCTCGTTGTTGGCGTGGGGGATGGTGGAGGCGAAGTAGAGAGCGGGGGCGCACGGCTTCTTTTCGCCGCCCCAGTTGCCCTGGAGTTCGAGGGCAGGTCGCCGCCGAGAAGCATGTCGGGGTAGTACGTGAGGGCCTGCGGCCGGCTGAAGAGGCCGACGAAGGTGTCCCAACCTTTTTGGGTGGGGTAGCCCCCATAGCCGACGCCTCCGAGGCCCCACTTGCCGAACATGCCGGTTCTGTAACCCGCTATTTTGAAGAGCTCGGGTGGCACGAAATCTGACGAGCGTAGCACTTTCTCATTGTGGCCCTTATGATAGCCGGTCATGAAGGCGGAGCGGGAGGGGGCGCAGACGGTACAGTCGGCGTAAGCCTGGGTGAAGCGGATGCCTTCGGCGGCCTTGATGTCGATGGGGGCATTTTGATTTTTTCAAGCCGCAGCAGGCGAGTGTCAACGCCGAGTACAAAGATTCGATTCGCTGGGGAGCCGCGTTTTGGGGGAAGATCCACAGCCGATGCGAGGGGCGCCGCAACTATTGAAGAATCGTCTTGCTTTTTAGAACGTCCGCTTCCACGCGTCGCCGCCACTCGGCAGCCTTGGCCGGGAGGCCTTTGGCGGTGTAGAAGTCCACCACGCGCTTACCCGCTTCCTCGAAAACCTCAATCTCTTCCAAGTTCTTGCCGGGTGTCATCGCTTCGTACGCTTCGAGGAGGAGCGGCTCAGCTTCGTTCCAACGGTCGGGTTGCGCAGCGAGGACCTCACCCAGTTGGCTCATCAGGCGAAGCCGGTAGCCCGGAGTTCCGGCCTGACCCTGCTGCGCCCCGAGGGACTCGCGGATGATCCGTTCGGCCTCGGCATATTGCTTGCGCGCTTGCAGCAGCTTCGCCAGCGAACACACCGCCGAGACAGTGTCCGGATGCGTTGGTCCGAAGCGTCCGCGCAGCCCTTTCAGGGCGTCGCGAGCCAAGGCTTCGGCACGGTCTGGCTGCGACTTGGCATGGAGATCGGCGAGGGAGACCATCGACGTCAAGGTGTCTGGATGGTCGGGGCCGAGGACGCGCCGTTGCCCGGCGTACGCTTCTTCCAACATGCGCAATTCGTCCGCGACCCGCCCCAATCTACCGTAGAGATAGGACAAGTTCACGAGCAGGCGCAACGTGCGGGGATGATCGGGCGGATAGACGGCTCCGCGCGCGGCGCGGTTTTCTTCGAGCAAAGTGAGCGCTTCGGCATGCCGTGCCTGGTTGGTGAGGAGCGTGCCCAAATTGAACATGGTGATCAACGTTTCGGGGTGGGGCACTCCGTTTACCCGGCGTTGAATCGCCAAAGCGCGGCGGTACAACTCCTCGGCCAGAGGGTACCGGACCTGGACATGATAGGTCGCCGCCAGACTTGTCATGGCGCGTAGGGTGTCTGGATGCTCCTCGCTAAGAGTCCGCTTCCGCGCCGCCAACACCTTGGCCTGCAACGCCTCGGCCTGATCCAATTTTCTTTGTGCGAAGTAGACGGAGCCGCGGCTTTCCATGGTGCTGAGCGTGCTTGGATGCTCCGCGCCAAGCACCCGGGAATAAGCCGCTTCTACTTGCCTGAATTGTTCGAGAGCCGGTTCAAATTTGCCCTGCAAATTATAAGACCGGGCGAGTGCGGCCCAAGCCTCCAGCGTGTCTGGATCGTCCGGCCCCAAGCTTTTGCGGCAATCGGCCAACAGAGCCGTGAACATGGGCTCGGAATCCCGATAGCGGCCCTGGACGGAGACGAGCATGGCGAGCATTTGCCGGCTTTCGAGCGTCAGCCGGTGACTTTCTCCCAGCGTGTTGCGCCGCAATTCCAGGGCGCGCTGGGCCTGCTCCTCGGCTTTGGGATAGATGCCCAGGCCTTGGTAGGCGTGGGCGATCGAGTCGCGAATGGCGGCGTCGACGAGCGGCTCGCGCGGGAATTTGCCGGCGATGCCGCGGGCGGCCCGGTCGAGGGCGGTGCGTACGGTGAGGTTGGCATCCGGGGGGGTGTTGGGCTTGGCCTGATTGCGGGGATCGGCTTGGGCGAGGACATCCCTGCGCAGGAAGGTGTTGACGGCGGAGGCTTCCTGTTCCGCCTGGCGGGCGCGAACGGCCAGGGAGGCGCTGACGACGACGGCCGCGACGAGCAGGAGCAAGAAGGCCGAGGCGACGGCGAAGCTGAGTCGGTTGCGGCGGACAAACTTGCGGGCTCGATAGGCACGGGACGGGGGCGCGGCTTCGACGGGCTCGCCGGCCAGATAGCGTTCCAGATCGCGGACCATGCCGTTGACCGATTCATAGCGGCGGTCGCGTTCTTTTTCGAGGGCCTTGAGAGGGATCCAGTCGAGTTCGCGGTCAAGCGTGCCGGAGAGGGCAGAAGCGGCGCTTTCGCGGCGGCGGACGCTGGGCGCGACGGGCTCTTCGTCGCACACGCGTTCCAGCAAGGCGTGATAGTTTTCCAGGGCGAGGCGTTTGGCATCGAGAGGCGTGGACCCGGTGAGGAGTTCGTAGAGCAGCGCTCCGAGGGAGAAGACGTCGCTTCGGGTGTCAATATCACTTCCACCAGTTTGGGCTTGTTCCGGGCTCATATATTGCAAGGTGCCCAGGATGACTCCGACGTTGGTCATCATCGTATCGCCGGTCGTTTCCGGGTGGAGCGCCTTGGCCAAACCGAAGTCGATTACTTTGGGGATCGCGAGGCCCTCCACCTGTTTCACCAGGACGTTTGAGGGTTTGATGTCGCGGTGGATGACACCCTTCTGGTGGGCGTGGTGGATGGCTTGGCAGATTGGGATGAAGAGTTCGATGCGTTGCCGGACGCTGAAATTGTGCTGCTCGCAGTAGCGCGTTACTGGCAAGCCGTCGACGAACTCCATGACGAAGTAGGGCAGGCCCTGGGCGGTGGCTCCCGCATCCAGCACATGGGCGATGTTCGGATGGTCCATCAAGGCAAGCGCCCGGCGTTCGCCTTCAAAGCGGGCAATGATGGCTTTCGAGCCCATGCCGGGTTTTATCACTTTCAGAGCTACTTCGCGGCGGAGGGGCGTTTCCTGCAGGGCCAGGTAGACGGTGCCCATGCCGCCTTCGCCGAGTTGGCGCTGGATTTTGTAGGGTCCGATGGAATCGATGAGCGGCTCGGAGGGCGCGAGAAAATTCCTGGCGCGTTGGTGGTTGGCCAGCAACAGGACGACCTCCGCCCGCAGCGTTTCGTCGCCGGCGCAGGCTTGTGACAGGTAGCCGTCGCGATCATCCGGAGCAAGGTCGAGGGCGGCATCGAAGAGTTCGCCGATGCGTTCGTAGCGTTCCGGAGTCATGCTGGCCGGCTCAACTGTTGATAGAGCCAGGCTTGGGCCATGCGGAAATCGCGGCGCACGGTGCTGACGGAAGTCCCCATCACTTCCGCGGTATCTTCCAGGCTCAATCCGCCGAAAAAGCGCAGTTCGATGGTGCGAGCTTGGCGGGGATTGAGTTTTTCGAGGGAGTCCAAGGCGCTATCGAGCGCAAGGACATCGGCGCCTTCGGGCTGTTGCGCCGCCACGTCGCTCGCTTCTGAAAGCGACACCCGGAGGGCACCCTGGCCGCGTTTCAGAGTGTGTTGTTCCCGTGCGGACTGCACCAAAATCCGCCGCATCAGGGTGGCCGAAACTCCAAAAAAATGGGCCCGGTTCTGCCAGTGGTCTGGCTGCCATTCGAGGAGGCGGAGGAACGCTTCGTTGACCAGGGCGCTGGGTTGCAGAATGTGTCCAGGCCGTTCCCGTGCCAGGTAGGCCTGGGCCAAACCGTGCAGTTCGCCGTACACGAGGGGTGTGAGGCGGGACAAAGCCTCGGGGTCACCGTCGCGCCAAGCGGACAACATTCGGGTGATATCAGAGGGTGCGGACGAATCCATCGCTAAAACCCGATGGTAGCACTGGGGCGCAAAACTATTTTTTGCCTGATGAACACTTTTGGCGAGAGATTGCCCCTGACTTAATAGGAACCAATCATGCCATTTCTATTTCGATTTTATTTCGCGAGTCTCTTGGCGCTGACCGGGCTTTGGGCTCAGAGCGACTACTCCTTCTCCGACGGCGGCCGGAAATCCGGCTACGTGCTTTCGCAGGATGAAGTTTTTAGCCGCACGACCGCTGTGAATTCCGCACGCGGCGTTTCGTCCTGGGGCGGCGGCAGGCTGTTCCAGCTTGATTCGCCGAAAGCAGTAAACAAGCTACGCGCTGCCCGTTCGAACCGCAGCAGCATCATCCCGGTCTTCTACGACAAGGCCAACCTGCCCTCGGCGGAGATACTCGCCGGCTTGACCCCCGCTGAGCGGGCCAAGCGTAAAGACGGCGCCCGCCGTCTGATGACGGCCAAACTGCTGGTCCACATGGATGCGGCCCGGTACAGCGAACTCGCGGCCAGCCAGCCCATTGCCGCCGAGGCGAGCATGGTGAAAGGCTGGATGCTGGTGGCTTATCCGGACGCCTTCGCGGCGCTGGATGCTGCCGATTGGATGGTTAAACAAGGCGGTTGGGAGTTCACTCCGGTGTTCGCCCGCGAATCGTTTGTACGTCAAACGTTGAAGCGCGAGGTGAGCGATCCGCTCTATCCGAAACAGTGGCATCTCGACGATAAGTCCCCGTTCAACATCGGCATGAAGAATGCCTGGGATCAGGTTACGGGTAAGGGGATCAACATGGCCGTAATCGACGATGCCCTGGAGATCAAGCATGAGGATTTCACGAACGCGTATCCGCTGGAATCCGGCTATCATCGCAATTTCAAGCCAGACGGCGCGCCCAACGATCCTTCGCCGATGAATGCGAAGGAGAACCATGGCACCTATTGTGGCGGACTGGCCGCCGCGGCGGGATTCAACAATACGGGCGTTACAGGCGTGGCTCCGGAAGCGCGAGTGATGGGCCTGCGGTTTGTGGGCGGCGCGGTTTCAGAGGAAGCGGCGGGGATCGCTCTGGCGTGGCAGCCGGAAGGCATCATCACCCACGTCTCCAGCAACAGTTGGGGTCCGTCGGATGACGGCAAGGACGACGGCCGCGTGAGTGCTCTGCACTTGGCGGGTGTGGAGAAAGGCGCGACGACCAACCGCAACGGCTTGGGCACCGTTTACTCCATCTCTTGTGGCAATGGCCGCGGTGACGGCGACGATGCGAGCTACGATGCCGCCTCGGGCACCCGGTTCGGTATCGCCGTGGGCGCGGTGGGACGGGATGGAAAGCAGAGTTCCTACTCCGAAAGCGGTATGTCGGTGGCCATCGCCGCGTTTGGCGGCGAATTCCAACCGCCATCGGTACTTTGGAGCGCCAACGTTTCCGGTGAGGAGGCGTTCAAAAACAAAGCCGAGAACTACCCGACTACCGAAGCGCCGCTCAACTACACCGACACGGCAAACGGCACCTCCTCCGCGGCACCTCAGGTCTCTGGCGCGGCGGCACTGCTGCTGGAGAAGAACCCCAATCTCAGCTACCGCGACGTCAAGGAAATTCTTATGAAATCAGCGAACCGCGAAGGGCTGGAAGGCACGGACAAATTCGTAGCGAACAAGGGCGGCTTTTTCTTCAGCAACGCCTTCGGGGCGGGCCTTCTCAACGTGGCGGCGGCCTTGGAGCTTGCCCCTGACTGGAAAGTTGCTGGTCCGCTGGTCAGTGTGGAAGCCACTGCTACTGGCGGGGCCATCCCCGACGACGGTAAGTTGGCCGAGGTATCCCTCAACTTGGCGACCGCCAAGATCCGGGTGGAACACGTGGAAGTTACGGTAACGATAAAGCATGCCAAGCGGGGCGATTTGTCTCTCGGGATTCTTTCTCCGAGTGGATACATCGCTGAAGCGGGAAGCCGACCGAACGACGATAACGCCGACTTCACCGACTATACCTTTACCACTCCGCATTTTTGGGGTGAATCGGCGGCTGGAACGTGGAAAGTGGTTGTCGCCGACAACCGCGCGAATGGCGCGGCCGGAACGTTGGGTGCGGTGAAAATCAAGGTGTACGGTACTGCTGAGTAAGTAAAGCTTCAGGCAGTAAAGAGGGGCGGAGGCCGCGGGGAGAATGTTTCCCGCGGCCTCCGCCTTTTTCGGTGTAACGATTAGCGACGGACGGGGAAATCAAGGGATTCGGTGCGGACGGAGAGGAGGAGAGTCTCCATGCGGCTGACGATTTCGGGGAATTGTTTGGCTAGGTCTGTCGTTTCGCTTACGTCTTGGGAGAGATCGTAGAGAGCGGGCTTGACGTACTTCCAGTTGCCGACGCGGAGGGCTTGTTTGAAACCGCCTTCGTGGAACTCCCAATAAAAGAAATCGTGGACCTTGGGTTTGCCGCCGGTCAAGGCCGGGAGGATGGAGAGGCCGTCGGTATCTTTCGGGGCGGCTTGGTTTGTGAGTTCGGCGCAGGTGGCCATCATGTCCCAAAAGGCGAAGGGATGATCGGAGACTTGGCCGGGATTGATTTTGCCGGGCCAGCGGGCGAGGAACGGGACGCGGATGCCGCCTTCGGTGAGGCTGCGTTTGGTGCCGCGGAGGGGGCCGGAGGATTGAAAGTATTTGGGATCGTGGCCGCCTTCCTGGTGGGGGCCGTTGTCGGAGCTGAAGAAGACGAGCGTGTTGCTGTCGAGCCCAAGTTGCTTGAGCTTATCGAGGAGGCGGCCGACGTCGCGGTCTAGGCGTGTGATGGTGGCGGCGAATTTGCGTTCGAGGTGTGGCCAAGGTTCGCCGGAGTACGGGGCGTCGTCAGCGATTTCGATGCCGTCGCCCGAGTCGCGGCCGAGTTCGTTGTTGGCGTGGGGGATGGTGGAGGCGAAGTAGAGGAAGAACGGCTTGGCTTGATTGGCGTCGAGGAATTTGAGGGACCGGTCGAGGAAGAGATCGGGGGCGTACTGCTTCTTTTTGCCGCCCCAGTTGCCAGTGAGTTCGACGGCATGGTCGCCGTCGAGGAGCATGTCGGGGTAGTACAGGTGCGCCTGCGACTGGCTAAAGAAGCCGAAGAATGTGTCCCAACCTTTCTTGGTAGGGTAGCCCGGATAGCCGACGCCGCCGAGGCCCCACTTGCCGAACATGCCGGTTGTGTAGCCCGCTTTTTTGAAGAGCTCTGGTAGCACGAAATCAGATGCTCGTAGCACTTTCTCGTTGGGGCCATTGCCACGGACGCGGGTGTGGCCGGTGTGATAACCGGTCATGAAGGCGGAGCGGGAGGGAGCGCAGACGGTGCATCCGGCGTAGGCCTGGGTGAAGCGGATGCCTTCGGCGGCGAGGCGATCAAGGTGGGGCGTTTTGATGCGCTTTTGGCCGTAACAGCCGAGATCACCGTAGCCGAGGTCGTCGGCCATGATGAAAACGACGTTCGGCGGACGCTGCTGCGGAAAGAGGGAGTGGAGGAATTGGCGGCGGTTCTGTAGACTATGGCCCATGCTTGATTGGTCCATCATAGCCGTCTATTTCGTGATTGTGTTCGGGATTGGTTTTTATCATTCACGGAAAGAGCGCAGCGCTTCAGAGTATTTTCTAGCGGGAAACAACGTGGGTTGGTTCGCCGTGGGGGCGTCGCTGTTTGCGACGAACATATCGAGCGAACACTTCATTGGGCTGGCGGGGAGCGGGGCTTCGACGGGGCTGGCGGTGGGTTGCTACGAGTGGTCAGCGTCGATTTGTTTGTTGTTGCTGGGTTGGCTTTTTGTGCCGCACTATTTGCAGAGCAAGGTGTTCACGATGCCGGAGTTTTTAGAGAAACGGTTCTCGCCGGGGTGCCGGTGGTACCTGACAGGCGTGTCGCTATTCGCCTATGTTTTCACGAAGATTTCGGTTTCGCTGTTTGCGGGCGGCATTTTGATTCGGGAGATTGTCGGTTGGGACTACATGACTTCGGCGATTTTGCTGGTGGTGGCGACGGGGGTCTATACGATCTTCGGCGGGTTGGCGGCGGTGATCTACACGGATGTGTTTCAGGCCGTGTTGCTGGTGGTGGGGGCGGTGGTCCTGACGCTGATCGGGCTGAATGAGGTGGGTGGATTTCAAGCGCTGCGGACGGCGCTGCCGCCAGACTTTTTCCGCATGGTGAAGCCGGCGAGCGACCCGAACTACCCGTGGGTGGGGACGATTTTCGGCACGCTCATTTTGGGGACCTGGTACTGGTGTACGGATCAGGTGATTGTGCAGAAGACGCTTTCGGCGCGGAACTTGCAGCAGGCGCGGTATGGGACGCTGTTCTGCGCGGCGTTGAAGATTTTGCCGGTCTTTATTTTGGTGCTGCCGGGGTTGATCGCGAAGGCGCTGTGGCCGACTGAGGTGACCGGGGACAACGCGTATCCCCTGCTCGTGATGCGGTTGTTGCCGCCGGGGATTAAGGGGCTGATGGTGGCGGCGTTATTGGCGGCGTTGATGAGTTCGCTTTCGAGCGTTTTTAATTCGTGTTCGACGCTGATGACGATGGACATTTATAAACCCTGGAGGCCGCGAGCGACGGACCGGCAACTCGTGAATTTCGGACGTTGGTCGACGGTGGGTATCGTGGTGCTGTCCGTGGTCTGGATTCCATTTATACGGAACTTGAACGATCAGGTTTATCAATATTTACAAAGTGTGCAGGCCTACGTGGGCGCGCCTATTGCGGCGACGTTTTTGACGGGGATTTTGTGGAAGGGGGCGACGCCGACGGCGGCGATCACGACGCTGATTGTGGGGGGCGTGATTGGGGGCGGGCGATTCCTGCTGGACGTTTTGCGGAACGCCTTCAAGATGGACCTGGGAGTGTGGAATGACGTGGTTTCGATCAGCTTTCTAAACTTCAGTGTGGGGGTGTTTGCGCTGTGTGTGTTGTTGATGGTGGTGGTGTCGAAGGGGTCGGCGGTGAAGCTGGGCGTGGAGGAGTTGACGATGGATTTTGCGCATTTGCGGGGAAGTCGAATGGAGGTGGCGGCGACGGTGGCGATTCTGGCGGCAGTGGGTGGCCTATGGGTTCATTTTTCCTGATAGAGTGGCAGGCGATATGAGTATCTTTTCACGCAGAAATTGGCTGGGCGCGGCTGGATTGACCACGCTGTTTAAGGAGAATCCGGCGCTAGCGCAGAACGCGCCGATTGCGGCCAAGGACAAGCTACGGATCACGAAGCTGGAAACGATTCTGGTGAAGCCGCGTTGGCTGTTTCTGAAGATTCATACGAACGCCGGGATTATCGGGTTGGGCGAGCCGGTGGTGGAAGGCCGGGCGCTGACTTGCCGAACAGCGATTGAGGAGATCGCGCCGTATTTGGTGGGGAAAGATCCGCGGGCGGTGACGCATCATTGGCAGGCGATTTATCGTCATGCGTTCTATCGGGGTGGGCCGGTATTGACGAGCGCGTTGAGCGGGATTGACCAAGCGTTGTGGGACATTAAGGGCAAGGCTTTGGGCGTGCCGGTGTACGAGCTTTTGGGTGGGCCGACGCGGAACAAGATTCGGGTGTATGCGCATTCGCGGACGCCGGAATCGATGAAGGCCGATATGAAGAAGGGCTTCACGGCGTTCAAGACGGGGCCGGCGAAGCGGCGTCCGGCGCGGTACATTGAGACGCCGGCCGAAGTGAAATATGCGGTGGAGAAGTTTGCCGAGTTGCGGGCGGCGGTGGGCGACAACGTCGATATCGGCGTGGACTTCCACGGGGCGATTTCGCCGGCGCATGCCAAGATGCTGATTAAGGGCCTGGAGCCGTATAACCCCATGTTCATTGAGGAGCCGTGCCAGGCGCAGAACCACGACATCATGGCGGAGATTGCGCGGGGCACGCATTTGCCGATTGCGACGGGGGAGCGCGTGTTTACGAAATGGGGCTTCCGCGAAGTGCTGGAGAAGCGGGCCGCGACGATTCTGCAGCCGGATATGTGCCACGCGGGAGGGATCACGGAAGTGCGATTAATTGCGGGGATGGCCGAGGCTTACTATGCGACGATAGCGCCGCATAATCCGCTGGGGCCAATTTCGCTGGCGGCGGGAGTGCACTTGGCGGCTTCAATTCCCAACTTCCTGATTCAAGAGCAGGTGAGTTTGGGCGAAGGCTACATCAAAAAGCCGTTCACGGTGAAGGAAGGCTATTTGGAATTGCCGACCGGGCCGGGGCTGGGGATTGAACTGGATGAGAACGCGATGGCGGACAAGATTGGCCATGACTGGCGGAATCAGGAAAGCTATGACGCGGATGACGGCTCGGTGGTGGATTGGTAACCTAGTCGTTTCATGACAAAACAAGAAATCGTATCCAGCATGCTCGAGATCGGGATCGTCCCGATCATCCGAGTGAACTCGGCAGAGGCGGCGATCAAGTCGATTGAAGCCGTCTATGAGGGCGGAATCCGCTCGGCTGAAATTACGATGACGACGCCCGGGGCGATCAAAGCGCTTGAAAAGTTGGCCGATGCCTTCGGCGACAAGATGATTTTGGGCGCGGGGACGGTGCTGGATCCAGAGACCGCCCGCGCCACGATTCTGGCCGGCGCACGGTTTTTGGTGACCCCGGCGTTGAAGGTGGCGACGATCGAAATGGCGCGGCGCTACTCGGTCGTGATCTGCCCCGGGGCGTTGACACCTACCGAGATTTTGACGGCGTGGGAGGCGGGGGCGGACTTTGTGAAAGTGTTCCCGTGCTCGAACGTCGGCGGGGCGAAGTACATAAAGGCAGTGAAGGCACCGCTGCCGCACGTGCTGATGATCCCGACGGGCGGGGTGAACCTGGACACGATCGGGGACTTCTTACAGGCTGGGGCATCGGCCGTGGCGGTAGGGAGCGAATTGATCGACAATGAGACGATCAAGACCGGAAAATATGACGTATTTACCGAGCGGGCGAAGCAGTTTTTGGCCGCGGTGAAAAAGGCGAGAGGTCAATAACATGGCGGTTAGCAAAGAGCTTTTGGAGATTTTGGTGTGCCCGCTGTGCAAGACCACCGTCAACCTGACGCCGAGCGGGAACGGGTTGAAATGCGTGCAGTGTCACCGGGTGTATCCGATTCGGGATGAGATTCCGGTGATGCTGATCGACGAAGCGAAAGTCGAAGATTGAAGACAGTGCTGGAGCAATTGCCGACGGGCGCGAAGGTGGGAATCATCCGGCTGCGCTCGTTGGGCGACTGCGTTTTGACGACTCCGGCGATCCACTTGCTGAAGAGCTATCGGCCGGATTTGAAGATCGGGGTGGTGGTGGAAGATCGGTTCGCGGCTGTGTTTCGGGGGAACCCGGATGTGGATGCGGTGCTGTCTCCTGCGATGGGGGAGTTGACCATTTGGAGCCCGAAACTGGTGATCAACTTCCACGGCGGCACGCGGAGCATCTGGCTGACGGCGCTGGCGCTGGCGGGGCGACGGGCGGGGTTTCAGCACTTCGTGGGGCAGGCGATTTATAACGTGAAGATGCCGCGGGCGCAGGAGATTCTGAGCGTGGAGCGGGCAGTGCATACGGCGGAACATTTAGCATCAGGAATGTTTTACCTGGGCGTACCGCGGAGCGAGGTTCCGGCGGCGCGGTTGTTCGCGCGGACGAGCGTGGCTGAGCGGCCGTATGCGGTTATTCACCCGGTGGCGTCGGCGGGGGACAAGACTTGGCGGGCGGATGGGTTCTTGGCCGTGGCCAAGCATTTGCAGGGGATGGAGCCGGTGTTTATCGGCGGGCCGGGGGATGATTTGTCGGCGTTCGCGAAGTTTAGAACGGTGGTGGGAGAGCCGCTGGAAGAGACGATGAGTTTGTTGCAGGGGGCGTCGTTGTTCGTCGGTAATGATAGTGGACCGGCGCATATGGCGGCGGCGATGGGAATTCCTCAGGTCGTGATCTTTGGGCCTTCGGACGCGGTGACTTGGGCGCCTTGGCGGGTGCGGGCGGAGGTGGTTGGTGGGCGAGGGACTATGGCGAACGTGACGGTGGCCGAGGTGCTGGCGGCGGTGGACCGGCTATGAAGCGGATTTTGAGTTATGTGCGGCCGTATGCTGGGTGGCTTTTCGCGTCGGTATTTCTTATGGCGCTGGCCGGCGGGGCGCAGGGCTTGATTGCGTATTTGATCAAGCCGATCTTCGACCAGGTGCTGAACCCGCAGGGCACGGATTCGGTGGTGTCGGGCGTGATGCTGGTGGTGGTGGCCGCATTTTTGCTCCGCGGAGTGGCCGATTATTTCGGCAATTACTTGGTGAACCGGGCGGGGATTTCGGCGGTGACGGACTTAAGGCAGGCGGTGTTTGAACGGGTGCTGCGGCAGGATGCGCAGTTTTTTGAAACGACTTCAACGGGGCGGTTGATGTCGTCGATCATGAACGACATCGACAAGATTCAGGTGGCGACGTCGCACATTCTGGCGGATTGGCTGCGGCAGACTTTTGTGGCGGTTTCGCTGTTGTTTGTGATTTTTCAAACGTCGTGGAAACTGGCGTTGTTCAGCGTGACGGTGATTCCGATTGTGATGTTGCCGACGGCGCAGTTGGGGCGGCGGATTCGGCGGTCGACGCGGAAGGCGCAGGACGATACGGCCGAGGTGAATCAGATTCTGCAGGAGACATTGAGCGGGCACCAGGTGGTGAAGTCGTTTGGTTCCGAGGTGATGGAGTCGGCGCGATTCCGCGAGGCGGGGCGGCGGTTGCGGCGGAGTAATTTGAAGTATGTGATGCAGCAGGCAATTGCGTCGCCGTTGATTGAGTTTATGGGCGCGTTGACGATTGTGGGGCTGCTGATTTATGCGCGGAGCGAGATTCGGACTGGGGTGATGACGACGGGGGAGTTCACGAGTTTTGTGGTGACGCTGCTGCTGCTGTACGAGCCGATGAAGCGGCTCGTGGGGATTCACAACATTTTCCAACAGGCGCTGGGGGCGTCGCAGAAGGTGTTTGAGTATTTGGATCGGCCGACGACGGTGGAGCCGGGACGCGTTACGGTAAAGGGGTTCACGCGGGAGATAGCTATAGAACATTTGACGTTCCGGTATCCGACGAGCGAGGGGCCGGTGTTGACGGATCTTTCGCTGCGGGTGAAGGCCGGAGAGATTGTGGCGCTGGTGGGGCCGAGCGGCGCGGGTAAATCGACGTTGGCTTCGTTGCTGCCGCGGTTCTACGATCCGGAGTCGGGAGGGATCGAGATCGACGGGGTGAACGTGCGGGAGTTGACGCTGGAGAGCCTGCGGAAGTTGATTGGGACGGTGGCGCAGGATACGTTTTTGTTCAACGATACGGTAGCGAATAACTTGCGTTATGGACGGCCGGAGGCTTCGGAAGGGGAGGTTCGGGAGGCGGCACGGAATGCGTTAGCGCTGGAGTTTATTGAGGAGTTGCCGCAGGGATTCGAGACGATGATTGGGGAGCGGGGGACGAGGCTTTCGGGGGGGCAGCGGCAGCGAATTTCGATTGCGCGGGCGTTGCTAAAGAACGCACCGATTCTGGTGTTGGACGAGGCGACTTCGCATTTGGATACCGAGAGCGAGGTGCTGGTGCAGGGGGCGCTAGGGAATTTGATGCAGGGGCGGACGGTGATTGTGATTGCGCATCGGTTGTCGACGGTTCGGCGGGCGGATCGGATTGTGGTGTTAGAGAAGGGGCGGATTGTGGAGACGGGGCGACACGAGGAGTTGGTGGGGGCGGGGGGAATGTATCAGCGGTTGTATGAGTTGCAGTTTTCGGAGGGGGTGGATTCGTAGGGGGATGAGAGTTTTTATCCTTTGGCCGTTGGCGGCGTCACAAATCAATCGGAGGCAACTTTGAATTTGTTTCCTTAGTCGCCTTGGCCAGATCTTCTATATCCTTGCGTAACTGGTCCAAGAAGTCCGAACGAATCATGCCACCCAGTTGCTGATTGACGATATCAAGTTCGACTACTCGCGATCGCGCCAACAGATGTATAAGGTGGGCCATCGTCTGTGTAACTTGCTCCATGTCAGCGGTAGCCGATTGCAAGCGCTGGCTCGTCCGACCATCAGTCAGACCGAGGTCTCTGACGGTTTGGCGAATCTGGTTGCAGGCTGGACCTACAGCCGCGATTAAGTTTCGATCTGTTCGCTCTTGCGTGAACCTAGCCACCGTCACACCAGCAAGGTCCGAGGGTAGCTTCATCCGCGTGGAGTTCTCACACACGACGAAGGTCCTCGACCTTCCGAGCCGTCCCATAAACAGTCCCAGTTCGAAAAGGAGATTGTCGCGAGGGGCCAAGTGCTCCGAAGCTCTGCTTACGACCGTATCGTCTGGTGTAAGGACGAGGACGGCAAAATCGAAGCGGTCAAGAGCGTTCACTCAGCCTTCCAAGGTCGTTTGCCCCAGAGGAAAAGCTCCTTCGTTCCAAACGGTCACCTCGCTATCCGTTTGGAGCTGGGTTTGAATGGCCCGTGCAACGTTCAGACCCTCCGACGAGGACCCGAGGAACAGAGCGGGAAGTCGACTCATATGCTTAGTAGTGTATCCGAAAGGTGCCGTGTCGCGATTGTTCGGGTGACCTATTCATTGACACCGCGTGAGAGACCTCCGTCGGCGACGCCATGCGCTAAGGCAGCAAGTGGCACGGCCATTGAAGCCACCAACCCATCAAAACAAGCAACGGACACGGGGTGTCTGGGTTCACGGCGGGACAACCGGCCAAGGTGGAAACTCGGCAGAGCCTCTGGTCGGCCGCCACGTGCACTCCAACAGGCTCGGACTGCCGTATGCGTCCGATAGCCATCAGTGACCCCGTACTGGCTCAAAGGGCGTCTGGCCCCGTGGAAGTGCAGTCCGTAAATTGACGGAGTCTCATGTATGCGCTGTTGAAAAGTAGTTAAGGCGGGACAGTTGAGCAAGGTCTGTACGGAAACGCCGACGATGAAAGAGCAGAACGTAACGACGGCTGAAAGGGCCAAGCGCATGCGAACGAGCCGCGCCTCGCTTGATTGATTGCTGGACCCCGCCAACGTTTCGGTTACGCTTAGCACACTGCAAAAAGCAGCGGCGGCAATAGACCGTGAAATCAGGCTCGAGCTGGTCTAACGAAGTTGCGGCACTCCCGGTGACGACGAGCGGGTTCTGCTGATTTCGGCGTGATCGACCGGCTCATCGAACGATTGGGGGCAAATGAGGTGGATTGTAGTTTTCATGACGGGGTTTGCGATTCGGCGGGGGTCGATTTGTAGGCGAGGACGACATCTTGGACGCCATCGACGACAGGGTGATATTCGACGCGGGGAAATAGGGGAGCTAAGCGGGTCGCGACGTAGCACTGCGTATGCCAAGTCGTGTGGTAGTTCGGGGGGACGATGCCGCGAAGCTTGGTCGAGGTCAGATGCAGAAAGCCGGTGGACTGGAGTTCCTTTTGCTGGGCGGGGCGGAGGTTCCGGGTGGCGTTGGGTCCGTGGACGGTGAAGAGCAGCACGCCGTTCGGCTTTAGGAGTCCGTGGAGCATCGCGAGGCAGTGGTCCTGGGCGGCTTCGTCGAGGTGGGTGAAGACGGAGAGGCAGTAGATGGCGTCGAATTTGCTGGCGGGGGGATCGATTGAGAAGCTCGCGGCAGAGAAATTCGCTTGGCACCAGGTGATGGCTTCGGGGTCAACATCGAGGCCGTGAAAGTGGACGTCGGGATAGGCGGGGAGAAGCCAGCGGAGGGTTCTTCCGCAGCCGCATCCGAAATCGAGGACCTGGCAGTCGGAGTGGAGTTGGGGGCCCAAGTGGGTCGAGATGAGTTGGGCGCAGCGTTCCCCGATCAAAAGGAAGACGGGGACTGAGAGCGATTCGCTGACGCGGTATCGGAAAAGGGCCGGAGGGAGTGGGGCCGCGGGGCCGATTTGGTCGTGGATGGCGCAGCGGAGCCGGAGGACAAGGCGGAAGAGCGAGTAGTAGAGAAACCGCATCAGTTTGCTCGAAGATAACAGTTCCTTGAATAGGGGGCCTTGGCTTCTGCATAATGGAAGGCTCATGAGTATACGCAGCATGACGGGATTTGCGCGGTTGCGGCGGCAGAGCCCCGACGGCGAGACGGTGATTACGGTGAAGGGTGTCAACCACCGGGGGCTGGATCTCCATTTCCAGATGCCCGGAGCCCTGGACCCCTATGAGACCGCAATGCGGGCTTTGATCCGGAAGATGATGTCGCGCGGACATATCGAGATCCGAGTGCAATACCATCGGAACAAGAGCGATGCCGTGGCAAGCCTGAATGCTGAACTGCTCGACTCGTATTTGGCTGCGTTTCGCCAAGCGACGCGTCGCACCGGGACGGTGGCCGAATGCGACTTGAACGTGGCGCTGCGGGTGCCGGGGATGTTCGAACCGGCAGCGGACCAGGAGCCCGAAGCCGAGCTGCAGACGTTTTTATTAACGCTGCTGGAAGACGTGCTGACCGAGATGAACAAAGTGCGGGAGCGGGAGGGGGCGGAGACGGCGGCGGTGCTCGCCGAACGGACGAAGTCCATTCGGTCAGCCGTGGGACAGGTGCGGGAGATTCGGACCCGCGCGATGCCGGCCTTTCAGCAGCGGCTGCGGGACCGGCTAGGAGAATTGCTGGGCGGGGCCGGGATTGAGCCGCAGCGGTTGGTGCAGGAAGCGGCGATTCTGGCCGACCGGAGCGACATTGGGGAAGAGATTGCGCGCTTGGAGATTCATTCCGAGCAGCTCGACCAGATGTTGCAGAAGGGCGGCGAAGTGGGCAAGAAGATGGACTTTTTGTTGCAGGAGATGAACCGGGAAGCGAACACGATGCTTTCGAAGACGAACGGAATTGGCGAGCAGGGGCTGGTTCTGACAGAAGTGGGACTGGGGATCAAGGCTGATATTGAAAAGATCCGTGAACAATCGTTGAATCTGGAATGAGCATTTTGTTTGTGATTTCGGCTCCTTCGGGAACGGGAAAATCGACGATTCTGCGCGATGCGCGGCGGACGGATTCGCAACTGGCGTTTTCACGCAGTTATACGACGCGGGCTCCGCGCGGCCCGGAGCGGGACGGGGTGGACTATCATTTCACGACGAAGGAAGACTTCGAGCGTCGGGTGGCGGCGGGCGAGTTTTTGGAACATGCGACCGTGTTTGGGAATTATTATGGGACGCACGAGAGCGAGATTGAACGGGCGGCGGCGGCGGGGTGCGACCTGGTCATGGACATCGACGTGCAGGGTGCGAGACAATTACAGAAGCGAGTTGTTGACGCCGTCCTGATTTTTGTTTTGCCGCCGGACCGGACCGAGTTGGAGCGACGCTTACGGGCACGATCGCAGGATCATCCAGAAGCGATAGAACGCCGACTGCGGGAAGCGAAAGCCGAGACTACTCAGTACGATATTTACGACTACATTTTGATTAACGATGAGCTGGACGCCGCTGTGGCGGACCTTCGCAGTATTATCCGGGCCGAGCGTTTACGCCGGAAGCGGATGGAAGGGCCGGTACAGCGAGTGTTGGGTTCGTTTTAGAGGCATTGAATTCTATGGCCGAGAACACTCCCCGCAATATCAATTTCGCGATCCCTGACGATCCTGAATCGAGCACCTACCGTTTCATCATTGTCGCTGCCAAGCGGGCTCGGCAATTGCAGGCTGGTAGCCGGTCGTTTCTGCCGACCACGACGCGGAAGCCGACCGTGACGGCGCTCGAAGAGGTCCGCCGGGGCTTGATTCAATACGAAGACCCGATTCGCGATGCGAATTTGGCTGAGATCGCTTCGAGACGTAGCTAAGTTCGAGGGCGGCATGAACGTCGTCCTGGGAGTGGGTTCGGGCATCGCCGCTTACAAGGCGGCGGAATTGGCGCGGGTGCTGATGCGGCGGGGTTGTACGGTCAGCACGGTGATGACGGCGGGGGCAACGGAGTTTATCCAGCCCCTCACGTTTGCGGCGTTGACGGGGCGGAAGGTGATCACGGGTTTGTTCGGGACACGGAGTGCCGACGAGGTGCTGGCGAGTTCAGTGGAGCACATTGCGGTGGCGCAGGAGAATGCCGTGTTGGTGGTGGCACCGGCGACGGCCGACTTGCTCGCGAAGTTCACGCATGGACTGGCTGACGATTTTTTGTCGACGCTATATTTGGCGTTTACAGGGCCGGTGGTGCTGGCTCCGGCGATGAACACGAACATGTGGAACCATCCGGCGACGCAGGCGAACTTGGACGTATTGCGGAGCCGGGGCCATAAGCTCGTGGGTCCGGATAGCGGAGACTTGGCGTGTGGGACGGTAGGGCCGGGGCGCTTAGCGGAACCGGAGTGGATTGCCGAAGCGGTGATCGCGGCGCTGAGCCCGCAGGACTTGACGGGGGAAACGGTGTTGATCACGGCGGGTCCGACGCAGGAAGCGATTGACCCGGTGCGGTACATCACGAATCGGTCAAGCGGGAAGATGGGCTACGCGATGGCGGCGGAGGCAGCGGCGCGGGGAGCGCGGGTGGTGCTGGTGAGCGGGCCCGTGCATTTGGCTGCACCGGTGGGCGTGGAGATGGTGGCGGTGCAGTCGGCGCGCGAGATGCGGGATGCGGTGATGGCGCATTTGGATGCGGCTTCGATTATCGTGAAAGCGGCGGCGGTGGCGGATTATTATGTGGCGGAGATTGCGCCGCAAAAACTGAAGAAAACGGCGGCGCGGGTGGCGTTGGACCTGGACCCGACGCCGGATATTCTGGCCGAGGTGGGCGCGAAGAAGGGCGACCGGTTGCTGATTGGGTTTGCGGCGGAGACGCAGAACTTGGCGGCGGAGGCGAAGCGGAAGATGACGACGAAGAACGCCGATATGGTGGTGGGGAATTTGGTAAACCAGTCGGGGACGGGGTTCGAGGCGGATGAGAACGAGGTGACGCTCGTGATGAGTACGGGGGAGACGCGCCACATTGAACGGGCGTCGAAGCGCGAAGTGGCGCGACAGATTTTTGATCAGGCGTTACGGCTCCGGCTGTCGCTGCATGCAAGCCAATGACACGGGAAGAGATTCGCCAGTTTCTTGAGTTCTATCAGGACTTGGGGATGAAGACGATATACCAGCGAGGTTCGGCGCTGGCGACCCCGGAAGCGTTGCCGGAGTTGGTGGACGATTTGAACTTGCTACTGCCGCCGATGGCACCGGCGGCGTCCCCGCGAGCGATGCCCGTACGCGTTATGCCGCCCTCTGCACCGATTATGAAAACCACTGTTCCCAAGCTGTTGCCGCTAGCGCCGGAAGGCGATTCGATGGAGGCGATCCGCCAGGACATTGGCGACTGCAAGCGCTGTCGGCTGTGCGAAGCGCGGAATAAGATTGTGTTTGGATCAGGGAATGAAGGAGCGCGGCTCGTGTTTGTAGGCGAGGGTCCAGGGGCGGACGAAGACGCTAGTGGGTTGCCGTTTGTGGGCCGGGCCGGGCAGCTTTTGACGGCGATGATTGAAGGAACGGCGTCGAAGGAAGGAATCACGATTCTGCGACCGGATGTTTACATCGCCAACGTCGTGAAGTGTCGGCCGCCGGAGAACCGGGCTCCGATGCCGGACGAGATGGAAATCTGTGGGCAGTTTCTGTTTCGGCAGTTGCTGGCGATTAAGCCGAAGGCAATTTGCGCGTTGGGATCGACAGCGGCGAAGGCGCTGCTGGGGACGAAGGAAGGGGTGACCAAGCTGCGGGGGAATTGGCACAAATGGCAGGATATTCCGGTGATGGTGACCTATCATCCGTCGTATTTGCTGCGGCCGTATAACCAGAACGCGAAGCGCGAATCGTGGGAAGACCTGAAAAAGGTTCTGCATTTCGTTTATGACTAAGCGGGGCTTTTTCGTTTCGTTTGAGGGTGGCGACGGCTGCGGGAAGACGACGCAGATGCGGCTTCTCGTCGAGCGGCTGAAGGGGATGGGGCTGGACGTGCTGGAGACGGCGGAGCCGGGAGGGACGCCGATCGGGCGTCAGATTCGAAAGATTCTGCTGGATTCCGCGAACGAGGAACTATCGGCGCGGGCGGAGTTGTTGCTGTATTTTGCCTGCCGGGCGCAGAACGTGGACGAATGGATTCGACCGGCGTTGGCGGCGGGGCGGGTGGTGGTGAGCGACCGGTTTACGGATTCGACGCTGGCGTATCAGGGGGAGGGGCGGGGGTTGACGGCGGGTCTGGTGCGGGAGTTGCATGGGATCGCGTGCCAAGAAGTGCTGCCGGATTTGACGATCTATTTGGACATCGATTACAAGGCGGGGTTAGCGCGGGCGCGGGCGCGGAACGCCGAGCGCGAGGCGGCGGCGATGGCGGACGAGACCCGAATGGACGAGCAGGCCGAGGAGTTCCATGCGCGGGTGCGGCAGGGCTACTTAGAGTTGGCGGCGGCAGAGCCAACGCGGATTCGGACGATTGACGCGGGGCAGAGCGTCGCCGAGGTGGCGGCGGCGATTTGGAGCGAGGTGGGGCCGCATGTTTGAAAATTTCCATGGCAATGTGGAAGCCCAGCGGGTGTTGGCGGGAATGATTGCCAGCCAACGCATGCCGCAGACGATTCTGTTGGCGGGGCCGGAGGGCATTGGAAAGGCGACGTTGGCGCGGCGGTTTGCGGCGGCGATTGTGGGCCACGCGGTTCAGATTGAAAAAGACGATCTGTCCTTGCCGGCGAATCAGGAAGTGATTGCGGAGCGGGAAAAGTGGACGGCGGAGAAGCGGAATGAAGATCCGATTCTATTCAACACGCACTCGGATTTCGTGACCTTTTGCCCCGAGGGACCGCTGCGCCAGCTTTCGATACCGCAGATGCGGGCGCTGAAGGAACGGGCGCAGTATGGGCCGCTGAAGGGCCCGCGCAAGGTATTCCTAATTGACCAGATCGACCGGGCGAACGAGCAAGCGGCGAACTCGCTGCTGAAGACGCTGGAGGAGCCGCCGCCTTACTTGATCATCGTGGCGACGGCGACGAACGCCTATGACCTGCTGCCGACGATTCGATCGCGGTCGGTACCGATTTATTTGACGCCGTTGGCGAAGACGGAAATGGCGGCCTTTGCGGCGGAGAAGGGGCTGAAGGACGTGGAGCGGCGAGTGGCGCTGGCAGCGGGATCACCGGGTTTGGCGATGAGCTTGGAGTTGGCGGTCTACGACAAGCGGCGGGCGCAGATGTTGGCGTTGCTGGGGGCGGCGTGCGGGATGTTGCCATGGGGAGACTGGGCGAAGACGTCGGAGGCGCTGAACGCGAGCCGGTCGGAGAAGCTGGAAAACCACTTGAAGGTTTTGTATCTGCTGCTGGAAGACTTGTTACTGATCCGGTGCGAGGCGCGGAACGCAACTTTACGAAATTTTGATATTCGGCGGGAACTTGAGGGGCTGGCGCGCGTTATTACATTTGATTGGATCCAAAAAGCTGTGCGGAAGACCGACGAGCTAGTGGATTTGCTGCGGCGGAACATTCAGAAAGGAATCGCGCTGGACGCGATGGTTCTGGAACTGCGCGGCAAAATCCAATTATGATGCAATAATAATTAACAACTCCATGCCCCCTCCGACTCGTAGCTCGCCCCCGACCAAGAAGCCGGTTCCTCCCGATCAGACCAACGCCGAAAACTTCTACTACATGAAGCAGATGCAGGCGAAGACGCCGATGGTGATCGTGATGAAAGACGGCGAAGAACTCCGCGGCATTATTGAGTGGTACGACAAAGCCGCCTTGAAATTCAATCGCGATGGTGCGCCGAATTTGATGCTGTATAAGCACAACATCAAATACATGTACAAAGACGGGGAGTAAGCGATTACTTCGGTTTTTGGGCTAAGCGAAGGGCCCGGCGTTCGCCGGCCTCTTCGTAGCGGCGAAGCTCTGCTTCGCTCTGTGGCAGGACGGGGGTGACGGCGATTTTCTGCCCGGCTTTGTCGAGCGCGACGAAGGTGAGATAGGCGGAGGACGTGTGTTTGACTTCGCGGGTGTGCAGGTCTTCGATGAAGACTTTGACTCCGACTTCCATGGAAGTGCGGAACACCCGATTGACGCTGGATTTGAGCGTGACGAGTTGGCCGATATGGATGGGGTGAAGGAACGTCATGCGGTCGATGGACGCGGTGACGATGGCGCAGCGCGCGTGACGAGCGGCGGCGAGAGAAGCGGCGAGGTCGACGAGGGCCATGACTTTCCCGCCGAAGAGGGTGCCGAGGACATTGGCGTCGTTGGGAAGAGCGAACTCGCTCATTTCAGAGGCGGATTCGCGGACCGGGCGGCCCGGTTGATCAGGAAGCATATCCTCAGGGTACGATGGATGGTATGAGCTCTCGGCTAGAGATTTTGCAGGGGATGTTGGAGTTGGACGCGACAAACACGTTTGCGCGTTACGGGTTGGCGATGGAGTTTGCCAATCAGGGAGATTTCGCGGGGGCGGTGACGCAGTTCGAAGCCTTAATTGCGAGCAAACCGGACTATTGCGCGGCGTACTTCCACGGGGGGCAGACGCTCGAGAAGATGGGCCAGCCGGACGAGGCGGCCGGGATGTATCGGCGGGGAATTGAGGCGGCGACCAAGGCGGGGGATTCGCACACGCGAGGCGAGCTGGAAGGCGCGCTCGCGATGCTGCCGTAACTTTGGAGGGGCGGCGAGCGAAAGGGCAGAAAGGGAACCATGCACCTCGTCATCGTCGGCAACGGAGTAGCGGGAATCACGGCGGCGCTGGCCGTGAGGGCAAAGGATGCGCAGGCGGAGATCACAGTGATCAGCGGAGAGGGAGAATATTTCTTTTCGCGGACGGCGCTGATGTACGCCTTCATGGATCAGATGCAGAGGCGTGATTTGGAGCCGTATGAACGGCACGTTTTCCGGGAGAAGCGGATCACGTTGCGGCGGGGTTGGGTGACCGATCTGGACGCCGAGGGGCGGTGCCTGAGTTTGGCGGACGGAGTCGCTGTCAGCTATGACAAGCTGCTGCTGGCGACGGGGTCGCGGGGACGGCGAGCGGAATGGGAACGGAAGCTGGAAGGGGTGGTGAACTTCGTCACGCTGCAGGACCTGGAAGCGTGTGAGCGGCTGACGCCGGGGACGAAGCGGGCGGTGGTGGCTGGGGGTGGATTGATTGGGGTGGAGCTGGTGGAGTGTTTGGTGCATCATCGGGTGGCGACGACATTCTTGGTGCGTGAGGCCACCTATTGGCCGGCGGCGTTGAGCCCGGAAGAGGGCGAGATGGTGGTGGCGCATATTCGGGCGCAGGGGGTGGATCTGCGGTTGGCTACGGAGGTGGCGAGCTTGGAGGGGGAGGGTCGCGTCAACGGCGTGGTGACGACGGCGGGGGACAAGATTGGTTGTGAGATGGTGGGGGTGACGATTGGGGTGGAACCGAATGTGGATTGGTTGCGCGGGGTGAAGACTCCGCCGGAGTTGGGGCGCGGGGTGGTGACCGATGGCGGGTTTCGCACTTCCCTGCCCCATGTGTTCGCGGCGGGTGACGTGGCCGAGGTGAATGGCCAAATTGAACCGCTGTGGTATGCGGCGAAGCGGCAAGGTGCGGCCGTAGCGCGGGCTATTTTGGGGGAGACGATGGAGTACGGCGCGCCGACTTACTACAACAGCGCGAAGTTCTTTCACTTAGAGTGGACTTGCGCGGGGGAGACGAAGGGGCCGGGGAGGTTTCGGAAATTGCCGGGGAGAGATGCCAGCGTCCGGGTGCTGGAACGGGATGGCATCGTGACTGGATTCTCGATGCTGGGGAGCCGGTGGAACCATCGGGTGCTGGTGAAGTGGTTGGAGGAAAGGCGGAAGACGGAGGATGTGATGGGGCGACTGAGCGAAGCGCAGTATGACGTGGAATTCGGGAGAGTGGCACTATGATTCGGGATCGGCTTTACCATGACATGACCAACCGGGGAGTGACCGGTTGGTTGATGGCGGCGCTGCTGACTGCATTCTATGTGGTGCTGTATTTCACCGAGGCGCTGACGCCGTGGGCGCAGAGGGTAGGGCTGAGCAGTAAGTGGGATTTGTATGGGGTGCTGTATACGGTGGCGATTGTAGGCGGTGGGTTGGCGGTGATGCGGAAGTATGGACATAACCGCTACCAAGTGATCCGGACGTCGGTCGTGATGTTCGTGCAGGTGGTATTTGCGTTTTCGATTCCGCAGATGCTGAAAGCGATGCACCAGCCGGAGTTGTACCTAAGTTATTTCTGGCCGTTAAAGTTTGACTATGGGAACCCGGAGTATCTGGCCCAGCAGCCGATGTGGTTCATCGTGTATTCGATCGCGGGGGGCCTCGTGCTGGTGCCATTGGCTGGGGCGTTTTTCGGCAAGCGGTGGTACTGTTCCTGGGTGTGCGGGTGTGGCGGGTTGGCGAATACGTTCGGGGAGCCGTGGCGGCATTTAAGCGATAAGTCGACGGCGGCTTGGAAGTTTGAAAAGGTGAGTGTTTACAGTGTTCTGGGGATTAGTTTGGCGTTGACTGGAATTTTGGTTTATTCGTGGACGACGGGCAGCAAGGCACCGGTGGTGGTGGAGTTTCAGAGTTGGTACGGGTTGATTGTGGGCAGCGTCTTGTCTGGCGTGGTGGGTGTGGGGCTGTATCCGTTGGGTGGGACGCGGGTTTGGTGCCGGTTCTTTTGCCCGATGGCAGCGTTGTTGGGGATCACGCAGAGGGCGGGAAAGCGCTTCCATATTCGTGTGAAAGAGGATATGTGTATCTCGTGCGGGCTATGTTCGAAATACTGCGAGATGGGAATTGACGTGCGGGCGTATGCGCAAATGAACGAGAGCTTCACGCGGGCGTCGTGCGTGGGCTGTGGAGTTTGCTCGGAGGTTTGTCCGCGGGGGGTACTCCGTCTCGAGAGCGAATCGGGGCTGGTACAGATTACGGTTGGACGATAGACAAGAGCTGGTCGAATGGATGATCGGATACTAGGCGGCGGAGCTTTTGGCGACCAGGTCTACCCGATGTTGCCCCGGTTTTATAGTAGTTTGGCCGAGCACGAGCGGGCCGATGATTTGGCGCAGGAATGTTGGATTCGGCTGCACAAGGCGCGGCCGGTGTTGCCTTGAGTTTTCGCGATTGCGCGGCATTCGAGGGTAAACCAGTTTCGGAAGCGGGCGCGGAGTTCCGGGCGGGAGGTGGCGATGGAGGCGGGGGCGAATTTTGCAACGGAGGCTAGGCCGACGGGTGCTTCCGCTACATCGACGGTGGGGAGTGTGAAGCTCGGGCGTACGAGACGCTGCGCCAGTTGATGGGAGAGAAGTCATGCGGATGAGAGCGAGATTCGGCCAAGGAAGCCGGGGCTATCGACGGGTGCGGGTTGACGGTGTTTGATTACGGTGGGCGGCGGGCTGACGTTGGAGTCGCGGGGAATGCTGGCGATGACGGTGGCCCAGGTGATGATTATGGGCGCGCTGGGCGTGACGATGATGGCGATGTTGGGGCTGGCGGCGGCGCAGGGTTTACGGCCGGAATCGAAGGTGTGGGTGAATGTGCGGTAAGCGAACGTGCTGCCATTGGTGGGATTTTTAGTGCTGGCGGCGATGATTTTTCCGTGGCGCTGGATGCCAGAGATTTTTATTGCCGATGGGTGGGGCTGTTTGCGGGAGGGGTTGTACGTGGCGCTGGCGTCTTCGGTCGGGGTAATTTGGCTGGTGCGGCGCGGTTCTGTGACGAACTGGGCAGGACTGGCGGGGGCGGCGTTGTTGCCCGTGATGTGCCCGGGCCAGAAGGCGACGGCGGCGAGATCGCGCTCAGCTGGTCTTGGGGGGCTTGGACTGGATTGCCGAAGGAAACCGGGGTTCCTGAACATACAGTGAGGCTTCGGCAGAATTCGTCAGGCGATTTCAACTTCCGGCGCTTTGCTGAAGTCGACGCCTTCCCAACGGGCGACGACGGCGGAAGCGAGACAGTTGCCGAGGAGGTTGACCGAGGTACGGGCCATGTCGAGAATGGCGTCCACGCCGAGGATAAGCGCAATGCCGTCCGGGGGGATGTTAAACGCCGCGATGGTGCCAGCGAGAATGACGAGCGAGGCGCGGGGCACGCCGGCGACGCCTTTGCTCGTGAGCATGAGCGTGAGCATAAGTGCGATTTGGGTGCCGATGGAAAGTTCCATGCCGACGACCTGGGCGCAGAAGATGCTGGCGGCGGCGAGATAGAGCGTAGAGCCGTCGAGGTTGAAGCTATAGCCGGTCGGCAGGACGAAGCTGACAATGTGCTTAGGGACGCCGAAGGCTTCCATGTTGGCGAGCGCTTTCGGAAGCGCAGCTTCTGAAGATGCCGTAGAGAAGGCGATGAGCCACGGCTCTTTGACCGCACTGATGAAGCGGCCCATCGGAATTTTGCAGAAATAGATGATGGGGCCGAGGACGAAGACGACGAAGAAAATAAGCGAGCCGAAGACCGTAAGGACGAGGAGGCCGAGCGTTTTCAGAATGCCGACTCCATAGGTGCCGACGGTTACCGCGATGGCGGCCCCGACGGCGAGGGGAGCCAGATACATGACGTAAGACGTGTACTTGAACATCACCTCCGCGAGCGATTCGCACCAGTCGACGATGAACTTGGCTTTGGGCCCGACGGCGACGCAGGCGGTGCCGAACAAGAAGCAGAAGACGACGAGTTGGAGGACGTCGCCTTTGGCCATCGCGTCAATGACACTAGCGGGGAAGGCGTGTTCGATGATCTGCGAGATGGTCTGGACCTTTTGACCGGGGAGGTTAGTGGCGGCAACTTTGGCGGCATCAATGTGCTGGCCGACGCCGGGTTGGATCCAATTGACGGCGACGAGACCGACGATGAGAGCGAGGGTGGTGGCGAATTCAAAGTAGAGGATGGCCTTGCCGCCGATGCGGCCCATGGTATTCACATTGCCGGAGCTGGCGATGCCATATACGAGCGTGGCGAAGAGCAAGGGGGCGATGATGCTCTTGATAAGGTTGATGAAGATCTTGTAGATGGGCGTAAGCTCTTTCGAGAACTCGGGCGCAAAAAAGCCGAGCGCGATGCCGGCAATCATGGCGATAAAAATCCAGGTTGGTTGCGAGATCTTCTTCATCGTTCACCCCATTTGAGTTTGGCCCGGAGGACGTCGAAGAAGAGCATCCTGGGCGGTCGAATCAATTTGATGTAGTTGTCACTGCTGCGGCAGACTACACGGTCGTCCTTTTTCAGCGGCTGGCCCACTTGGCCATCGACAGTGAGGAAGATGCCTTCGTCCTCGCTTTTCGCCTGGATCGTAATAACACTAGCATCATTGACGATGACGGGTCGATTCGTCAATGTATGGGGGCAGATTGGCGTGATGGCCAACGCTTGCACGGTGGGGAAAATGATGGGGCCGCCGGCGGAGAGGGAGTAGGCGGTGGAACCGGTGGGCGTCGCGATGATGAGGCCGTCGGCTTTGAAGGAAGCGACGAAGTGGCGGTCGACAAAGCAGTCGAGATCGATCATGCGGGCGATGGCGGCTTTCGTGAGGACGACGTCGTTGAGCGCCTCGTAGCGGGCGATGGAGAGGTCGTCGCGGAAGACTTCGCAGTGGAGCATGCGGCGGGGGCCGATGCGGTGTTCGCCGCGGAGGGAGCGTTCGAGTTCGGGGTAGAGTTCGTCGAGGGAGATGGACGAGAGGAAGCCGAGATGGCCGAGGTTGACGGCGAGGATGGGGATGTCGCGGCCGCCGAGGGCGCGGGCGGCGGAGAGGAGGGTGCCGTCGCCGCCGAGGACGATGACGAAGAGGGTCCCTTCGGCGAGTTCTTCGCGCGGGTGTCCGTCCGTACGCCCGAGGTAGAGGGCCGTTTGATCGTCGTAGTGGGCGGAGACTCCGCGCTCGGCTAGCCAGGCGAGAAGTTGGGTGAGGAGTTCGGGGGCGTTCGGGATTCCCGGCTTGGCGATGATCCCGATGCTACGCTGTTCTTCGGCCATAGAGGAGAAATTCTTTATTGCCTTCGGCACCGAGGATGGGACTGTCGATCGAGTCCGTCGTGAAGCCGAGAGCATGGACTGCTTGGGAGACTTTCTTCACCGCTTCGAGATGGAGGGCGGGGTCGCGGACGATGCCGCCCTTGCCCACTTGCCCACGACCGACTTCGAATTGGGGTTTCACGAGGATAGCGAGTTCGCCGTGCGGGTGCAACAGGGCGACGGCGGCGGGGAGGATCAAGGTGATGGAGATGAAGGAGACGTCGGCGACTAAGAGGTGAGCGGGTTCAGCGATATCGGTGGGTTGGAGATGGCGAGCGTTGAAGTTTTCGCGGAGGACGACGCGGGGATGGGTGCGGAGTTTCCAATCCATCTGATTGGTGCCGACGTCGAAGGCGTAGACGATGCGGGCGCCGCGTTGGAGGAGGCAGTCGGTGAAACCGCCGGTGGAGGAGCCGACGTCGAGGCCGACTTTATCGGTGACGTCGATCTGCCAGTGGTTGAGGGCGGCTTCCATTTTCAGGCCGCCGCGGCCGACGAAACGGGGTTGGGCGAGGAGTTCGACTTTTGCGTTTTCGGCGACTTCGCGGCCGGCTTTGTCGGACTTTTGGCCATCAAGGAGAACTTGGCCGGCGAGGATGAGGGCCTTAGCTTTTTCGCGAGAGGAAGCTAGGCCGCGTTCGACGACGAGTTGGTCGAGGCGGACCTTCGCCATGGGTTAAGCCTTCCGCTGGACGATGAAATCGGCGAGGGCTCGCAGGGGGGCGGCTTTGTCGTCAAAGATCGTGAGCGCGTCATGCGCGGCTTGGCGTTCGGCTTCGGCCATGATACGGCTTTGTTCAAGACCGTAGACGGCCGGGAAGGTGATTTTGGCTTGGGCCTGATCCTTGCCGGGGGTCTTGCCGAGTTCTTCGGGGGAGGCTTCGATATCGAGGATGTCGTCGACGATTTGGAAGGCTAGGCCGACGTGTTCGCCGTAGGCCGTGAGGGCGGCGAGTTGGTCGGGAGTGGCCGCGGCGTAGATGGCACCGAGCCGGAGGGAGCAGCGGAGGAGCGCTCCGGTTTTGGCGCGGTGGATTTGTTCGAGGAGTTCGGCGGTGGGGGTTTGGCGTTCGCCTTCGATGTCGTGGACCTGGCCGCCGATCATGCCGCCGACGGTGCCGGAGGCGGAAGCAAGTTCGGCGACGAGGAGGCCGCCGTGGGGCAGTCGGCCGAGGACTTCGAAGGCGAGTGTAAGGAGCGAATCGCCGGCGAGGATGGCCATGGCTTCGCCGAAGACTTTGTGATTGGTGGGGCGACCGCGGCGAAGATCGTCGTTATCGAGGGCGGGGAGATCGTCGTGGATCAGCGAGTAGGTATGGATCATTTCGAGGGTGCAGGCGGCATCCTCGATTCCTTCGCGGTTGCTGCCGATAGCTTCAAAAGCGGCCATACAGAGAACGGGGCGGACGCGTTTGCCGCCAGCGAAGAGGCTGTAGCGCATGGCGCGATGGATGGTGCTGGGCGGGGTCGATTCGCTGGGGACCCAGCGTTCGAGTGCGGCATCGCAGCGTTGGGCCTGGCGGGCCAGATAGGCTTTTAAGTCCATGCGCGGCTAGTTCCCTTCGAAGGGTTCGGCTTTGATTTGGCCGTTCTTTTTGAGGAGGATCTCGACGCGGGTTTCGGCTTCTTCGAGTTGTTGGCGGCAGCGGTCGCTGAGACCGACGCCTTTTTCGAAGAGGGCGATGGCTTGTTCGAGGGGCAGGTCTCCGTTTTCGAGTTCCTTGACGACGGTTTCCAGTTCCGTCAGGCCGACTTCAAAGGACGGGGGCTTTTCATCGGGCATTACTTAATTGTAGCGGCTCGACGCCGAGGGACTCAGCTGCTTCGTTAAGCGCGACGAAATCGGCAGCGGAGAAGGGGATGCCGTGGGCGCGGCGTTCGCGTTCGATGCGGATTTCAGGGTCACCAGCGACGAGGACTTCGTCGTAGCCGACGGCGGGGGCGGAGCTACGCAGTTCGGCGACGAGGCGGGCCATGCGGGCTTCGAACTCGTCGGCGGGGAGGAAGCGGCGGACGTCGATGGCGAGGAAGAAGTGGCTGACGGAAAGGGGCTTTTCGGTGAAGCGGATGCCGCCGATTTCCGAGCCCATGGCTCCACCGGAAAGGACGGAGGTGAGGATTTCCACCATGACGGCGAGGCCGGTGCCTTTGTAGCCACCGAGGGGAGCGACGAGGCCGTTGTAAGCTTCCTTCGTATCGGTGGTGGGGCGGCCGTCTTTATCGGTGGCCCAGCCGACGGGGATCGTCGGTTCGTTGTTCTGGAAGGCTTTGAAGATGCGGTTGGCGGCGACGGTGGTGGTGGCCATGTCGAGCAGGAAGCTATCTTCGTAGGGGCCGGGGACGGCCATGCAGATGGGGTTGGTGCCGAAGCGCGGTTCCTTCGATTGCCACGGCGCGACAATGGTGGAGGCGTTGCAGAAGGCGAGGCCGATGTGCCCCGCGTCGGCGATGCGACGGGCCCAGAAGGCGGCGGCACCGAAGTGGTTGGCTCGGCGGGCGGTGACGACGCCGACGCCGTGAGTGGACGCCAGGCGATTCGCGATGGCGCAGCATTCGGCGGAGGTGGCGGCCCCGAGGCCGAAGGCGGCATCGTAGGCGCAGATGGCCGAGAACTCGTGGAGGGGTTCGCCGAGGGCGGTAGGAATGATAAGGCCGTGGCGGATGTGTTCGAGGTAGTAGAGAATCAGGCGGATGCCGTGGGAGTCGACGCCGCGGAGGTTGCCGAAGACGAGATTCTGGGCGACTTCTCGGGCAAAGGCCGTGGGGGTGCCGACGGCTTCGAGGAGAGCGATGCCGAATCGCTCAAGTTCGGCGGGAGCTACGCTTTGGCTCATTTCTTGAGTTCGGGGTGGAGGAGGCGCTGGACCTCAGCCTTGTCGAGATCGGCTTTGGTGACGACGCGGGCGGAAAGGTCGATGCGCTTGGGCGGGGTGATGCCATTGAGCTTGTCGACGAGAGTCTTGACGGCGTCGTGGCCCATGCGGACGGGATCTTGAACGACCATGGCGTCGATGACACCGGCTTTGAGATCTTCGATCATGCCGTCACTGGAATCGAAGGCCACCAGGTGAACCTTGCCGCCGAGGCCGCGGGACTTAATGGCGAGGGCGGCACCGACGCTGGACGGTTCGGAGGAGCCGAACATGCCGTTGAGCTTCGGGTGGGCCGAGAGAATATTTTCGGCGGCGGCCATGGCTTTGGAGCGGTCGGATTGGCCGTATTGAGAGGCGACGATTTTGATGCCGGAGAACTCGGCTTTGAGCGCGTCGGCGAAGCCCTTTTCGCGGTCCATGGTGGAGGTGCTGCCGGCGGCGTGGAGGATGATGGCGACGTCGCCTTTGCCATCGAGAATGCGGCCAAGGGTACGGGCGGCGAGTTGGCCGGCCTCGTAGTTGTTGGTGGCGAGAAAGGTCATGTAGTTATCGCCGTCGACGCCGGAGTCAAAGACGGTGACGGGGATGCCGGCGGCGGCGGCGCGGTCGAGCGAGCTGAGGAGGATTTTGCGTTCGGTGGCGGCGACGGCGATGCCATCGACGCGGCGGGAGATGAAGCTATCGAGGATTTGGACTTGGCGGGTGTAGTCCGTTTCCGAGGCCGCGCCGTTCCATTCGACCTGAACGCCATACTCTTCGCCGGCGGCCATGGCCCCCGATTGAACGGAGAGCCAGAAGAGATGGGAGGTGGCTTTCGGGACCACCGCGATGATCTTTTTGCCACTTTTCTGGCAGCCGGATAGGAGGACGAAAAGGCTGAGCAGGAGCAGGCTACTGCGCACACCAGCCCCCGTCGATCAGGATGTCGGTGCCGGTGATGAAGCCGGCATCGGGGGAGCAGAGATAGGCGCAGAGTTCGCCGATCTCTTCGACTTTGCCCCAGCGGCCGAGGGGGATTTTGGACATGAACATGGCGTTGGTTTCGGGGTTGTTCATGAGGGGGACGTTCATTTCGGTGGCGAAGGGGCCGGGGCTGATGCCGTTGACGGTGATGGCTTCGGAGGCGAGTTCGAGAGCGAGGGACTTGGTGAAACCGAGGAGGGCGGCCTTCGACGAAGAGTAGGCGGTGCGGCCACCGAGAGAGACGTGCGCCATGATGGAGGTCATGTTGATGATGCGACCGTAGCCTTTGCCTTTCATGTGGGGGACGAAAGCGCGGCAGAGGAGGAAGGCGCTGGAAAGGTTGGTGCCAATGACGGAGTTCCATTCGGCGAGGGTGAACTCGTGGACGTTTTTCCGGATGTTGATGCCGGCGTTGTTGACGAGGATGTCAACGGTGCCGAAGGCGAGGAGGATGGCTTCGGCCATGGCGGCTACTTGGGATTCATCGGTGACGTCGGCGGCGAAGCAATGGGCGGTGGAGCCGGCTTCGGCGACGAGGCGGGCGGTTTCTTCCATGGCAACGACGTCGCGGGCGACGAGAGCGATTTGGACGCCTTTGGCGGCGAGGGAGATGGCCATGGCGCGACCGAGGCCGCGGCTGCCGCCGGTGATGACAGCTACTTTATTAGCGAGAGGTTGTAGGGACATGAGTTAGGTTCTTCTGGCGGCTTTGGCCGCGGTTAGGATTTGGTCGGCGACCGCGTGGGCGTTATCGATGTTCTCCATGCGGAGGGGCGAGGCGTCGCCGGTGGCCTGTACGGAGAGGTTGCCGATGCCGAGGAGTCGCTGGCTGAGGGACTGGTCGACGCGGACGTCTTCGATTTTCGTGAGCATGAGGTTGCGCTGGGATTTGGAGACCATGCCTTCTTCGAAGCGGAGCATGTCATCCACCAGCGTGAGGCGGCGGCTCTGCAGCTTGAGGAGTTGGAGGGCGGCCCAGATGTCGATGACAACGGGGATGGCGAAGAGGCTGAGGAGGGATTCTGGCTTCCAATCGCGCGTATAAAGGTAGTAGGTGATGCCGACGAGGAGGATGGTGGAGAAAAGCAACCATCCGATGATGGCCTTGGCGGTCGATTTGATGACGAGAGGCTTCATGGGGGCGTCCGTTATTATATGAGTTTCAGGAGACAATATGTACTTTCGCAGTTTCTTATTGACGGTGACGGTGGCCGGGCTGTGCTTTGGCGACTTCCGGTATGACCAGACTTCGCGGATGACTGGTGGGTCTATGATGCGGATGATGCAGATGGTGGGAG
>JANXMS010000453.1 GCA_025354525.1 Acidobacteriota bacterium | reverse complement strand
GACGCCGCTCATGCGGGTGCGGGCGGTGAAGGGGATGAAGTTGGCACCAAGTTGGTTGAGGTCGCGTTCGCGGATTTGGAACCGTTCTTTGGCGAGGATGACGACGCTGCGTCCTTCGGGCGTTTCGTCGGCGAGGGAGGCGAGTTGGGCGGCATCGGCGAGTTCTTTTTCGGTGACTCCTTCGGCGGGAACGAAGTTGACGGCTTGGCGATTGCCGAGGGTGATGGTGCCGGTTTTGTCGAGGAGCAGGATATCGACGTCACCGGCGGCTTCGACGGCGCGGCCGGACATGGCGAGAACGTTGGCTTGGAGCATGCGGTCCATACCGGCGATGCCGATGGCGGAGAGCAGGGCGCCGATGGTGGTGGGGATGAGGCAAACGAGCAGAGCGACGAGGGCGGTGACGGTGACGGGGGTTCCTTGGCCGGCTTCGGCGACGGCAAAGAGGGAGAAAGGAAGGAGGGTGACGGTGGCGAGAAGGAAGACGATCGAGAGGGCCGCGAGTAGGATGTTAAGTGCGATTTCGTTGGGGGTTTTCTGACGTTGGGCGCCTTCGACCATTTTGATCATGCGTTCGAGAAAGCTTTCGCCGGGTTCGGCGGTGACTTTTACGATGAGCCAGTCGGAGAGGACGCGGGTGCCGCCGGTGACGCTGGAGCGGTCGCCGCCGCTTTCGCGGATGACGGGGGCGCTTTCGCCGGTGATGGCACTTTCATCGACGGAGGCTGCGCCTTCGATGACTTCGCCGTCCATGGGGACAATGTCTCCGGATTCGACGAGGACGACGTCGCCTTTATGAAGGGCGGCGCCGGAGGTGATGGTGACGGGGCTGCCGTACGCGGGTTGGGCGAGTTGTTTGGCGCTGACATCCTGACGGCTTTTCCGGAGGGTATCGGCTTGGGCTTTGCCGCGACCTTCGGCCATCGCTTCGGCGAAGTTGCCGAAGAGGACGGTGAACCAGAGCCAGAGGCTGACGGCGAAGATGAAGCTGGCGGGTGCTTCGCGTTGGCCGGAGAGGGCTTGAAGGCCGAGGCCGGTGGTGAAAACGCTGCCGACGAGGACGACGAACATGACCGGGTTTTTGGCTTGGTGGCGGGGGTCAAGTTTGCGGAAGGAATCGGCAATTGCGCGGCGGACGATGTGCGGTTCAAAAAGAGCTCTTGATGTCATTGGATGGCCTCCACGATGGGGCCGAGCGCCAGGGCGGGGAGGAACGCGAGGGCTCCCACGATGATGACGGCTGCGGCCAGTAGTGCGACGAACAGGGGTGTGTGCGTGGGTAAAGTTCCGGGACCGGAGGGGACCGTGTTTTTCTGGGCGAGGGATCCGGCGATGGCGAGTACGGGGATGGCGACCCAGTAGCGGGCGAGGAGCATGGCGATGCCGCCGGTGAAGTTGACGAGTGGGTTGTCAGCTCCGAAACCGGCGAAGGCGCTGCCGTTGTTGTTGCCCATGGAGGTGAAGGCGTAGAGGATTTCGGAGAAGCCATGGGCTCCTCGGTCTTGGAGTCCGCTCGAGCCCATGGGGGTGACGACGGCGATGGCGGTGCCGACGAGGACACAGAGCGGGGGGACGAGCATGGCGATGGACGCCATTTTCATTTCGAACGCCTCTATTTTTTTACCGAGGTATTCGGGGGTGCGGCCGACCATGAGGCCTGCGAGGAAGACGGCGATGATGGCGAAGACGACCATGCCGTAAAGGCCGGAGCCGACGCCGCCGAAGACCACTTCACCGAGTTGCATGAGGAAGAGGGGGATGAGGCCTCCGATGGGGGTGAAGGAGTCGTGCATGGCGTTGACGGAACCGTTGGAGGCGGCGGTGGTGGCGACGGCCCAGATAGCTGAATTGACGGTGCCGAAGCGGACCTCTTTGCCTTCCATGTTGCCGGCTTCGGCGGCGACGGTGAGGAGTAGGAGCGGCACGAGAATGACGAGCATGGCGGCGAGAAGAGCCCAGCCTTGGCGGGTATCGCGAAGCATTTTCCCGAAGGTGTAGCAGAAGGCGGCGGGAATGAGGAGGAGGGAGAGCATTTGGACGAAGTTCGACAGGGGAGTGGGATTTTCGAATGGATGGGCGGAGTTGGCATTGAAGAAGCCGCCTCCGTTCGTGCCGAGTTGTTTGATGGCGATTTGGGAGGCGGCGGGCCCCATGGGGAGGACCTGTGTCGATTCGGCGACGGGGACGTAGGGGTGGAGGTTTTGGATGACGCCTTGGGAGACGAGTAGGAGCGTGAGGAGGATGGAGAGCGGCAGTAGGATGTAGACCGTGCTGCGCACCATGTCGACCCAGAAGTTGCCGATGGCCTTCGAGTTTCGGGAGGCTAGGCCGCGGGTGAGGGCGACCATGACGGCCATGCCGGAGGCGGCGGAGAGGAAGTTTTGGACGGTTAATCCGACCATTTGGGTGAAATAACTGAGGGTGTATTCGCCGCCATAGTTTTGCCAGTTTGTGTTAGTGGCAAAACTGATGGCGATGTTGATGGCGGTGTGGGGGGCGAGGGCGGCAAAGGCTTGGGGGTTGGCGGGGAGGAGGTGCTGGGTGCGGAGGAGGGCATAGATGACGAGGAGGCCGAGGAGGTTGAAGAGAAGGAAGGCTATGGCGTAGGTGCCCCAAGGCATGGAGCGTCCGGCGTCGACGGCGCAGAGGCGGTAGAGCCAGCGTTCGGGTGCCCAGTTATAGCGGCCTTCGTAAACCTGGGCCATATAGGCGCCGAGAGGTTTTACGAGGAGCAGGAGGACGGTTAAATAGAGGGCGATTTGAAGGAGGTTGTTGGCGGTCATCAGAATCGCTCCGGCATAAAGAGGGCGGCAAAGAGATAGATGAGTAGGGCGGCGGCGGTGAGGCCACCGATTAGGTAAAGGGGGTTCATCGGCGCACCGTCTCCTTTTCGAGTCGTTTGACCAAGGCGGCGGATATGCCGAAAAAGGCGATTACCAGGCCGAGACAGATGAGGTCCATCATTGCAAGCTCCTCCACGGAGAGGTTGGAGGTCTCCGCTGATTCCAGGCTAGGAAAGAGGGGATTAGGCGTTTGTAAGGAAGATGGGGCCGGACGTAAAGAAAGTATAAGGATTTGCCGAACCGGGTGTTGTTTGCGAAGGATACGGTATCATTTGGTGTGATATTTCTTCGTGTGGTGTTGTTCTTTCTAGTGGTGCCTGTTTCGTTAGCGTCGGATCTTCGCGGTCGGGTGACGGACTCTTCGCAGGCGGTGGTGGCGGGGGCCGAGGTGGCGTTGTCGGGCCCGACGAAGCGGTCGGTGGTGGCCGATAGCCAAGGGGAGTATCTATTTACGGGCTTGACGGCCGGGCGTTATAGCGTGTTTGCGGCGGCACCGTTATTGGCGCTGCCGAAAGCGATTTCGATCGTGGTGGGGAATGCGACGGTGGTGCTGAATCTGGAGTTGCGGGTGAGTAAGGTGAGCCAACGATTGGACGTGCAGGAGACGGCGGATAACGCCCTTTCGGTGGATACGCGGACGAACCCGGCGGCGCTGGTGCTGCGGGGGGCGGATTTGGACATTTTGGCGGATAAGCCGGAAGATTTGGCGTCGGACCTGATGGCGCTGGCGGGGCCATCGGCGGGGCCGAATGGGGGCGCGATTTTCATTGACGGGTTCAGTGGAGGGCAGCTTCCGTCGAAGGATTCGATTCGGGAGATTCGGATTAATCAGAATCCGTTTGGGCCGGAGAACGACCGGGTGGGTTTTGGGACGATTGAAGTGTTCACGAAGCCGGGTTCGGAGAAGTTCAAGGGCGCGGTTTATTACAACTTTGCCGATGCCGTTTTGAATACGCGCAACCCTTACGCGGCGCGGAAGGCTCCGTTCAACCTGCATGAATACGGGGGGAATTTTGGGGGACCGCTGGGGAAGAAGGCGTCCTTTTTTGTCGACGTGAGGCGCGACGATATCGATAACGGCGCGGTGATCAACGGGACGATTTTGGATGGGGGCACGGGCGGAATTGTGAATGACTATAGCGACGTTTTGCGAATTCCGCAGAAGCGGATTTCGATTGCGCCGCGGGTGGATTGGCAGATCGGGAGTCGGCATACTCTGGTGGGTCGGTATACGATTCTGGATGCGAGCGTGGACAATTCGAGCGTGGGTGGATTTAATCTGCCGGAGCGGGCGGTGTTGGCAAAGAGCACTGCGAATACGGGCCAGCTTACGGATACTTGGATTTTGGGTAGCAGTGGGGTGAACGAGACGCGGGTGCAGTATTTTCGGCTGGGGGCGACGAATCAGCCGCGCACGGCGGGGGCGGCAATTCAGGTGCTGGGGGCGTTCAACGGAGGCGGGGCACCGATTGGGAATTCGACGGATACGCGACAGAGTTTTGAAGTGCAAAACTATACTTCGCTGAATCGGGGTCCGCATACGATTCGCTTTGGGATTAGGCTGAGGGGAGAGTTTTCGGATACGAACACGGTGAACAACTTCAACGGGACGTTTACGTTTGGGGGGAGTTCGACGGGGCTGACGTCGATTGAGCAGTATCGGCGGACTTTGTTGGGGTTGGCGGGTGGGAGGCCGACGCAGTTTACGTTGACGGCGGGGTTGGCGGGGTTGCAGGCGAACCAGTTCGATGCCGGGTTGTTTGCGGGGGATGATTGGCGGGTACGGTCGAATTTGACGGTGTCTTATGGTTTGCGGTACGAACGGCAGTCGAATTTGAATGACTCGACGAATGTGGCTCCGAGGCTGGCGGTGGCTTGGGCCCCGGGGAAGAGCAAGGCGAAGACGAAGGGTGTTTTCCGGGCGGCGACGGGGCTTTTTTACGATCGGTTTGGGTTGGGCAATACGATCAATGCAGAACGGTACAACGGGGTGGTGCAGCAGCAGTATGTGATTGCTGAACCGGATTTCTTTCCTCGGCTGCCGACGGCGGCGCAGTTGGAGGCGGGGCGGACGGGGCAGGTCACTCCTCAAATTCGGCAGCGAATCCGGCCGGATTTGCAGGCGCTGCGGCTGTGGCAGACGGCAGTGGGGTATGACCGGGAGTTGCGGACGGGGACGACTTTATCGCTGACCTATGCGCGGGCGCAGGGGGAGCATTTGCTGCGATCAAGGGCGTTGCCGGGGCCGGTGTTTGAGGCGCAATCGACGGGGATTTATCGGCAGCAGCAGTGGATTACGAACGTGAATTCGAAGCTGAGTGCGAGGGTTTCGGTGTTTGGGTCTTATGTGTGGAACCGGGCGCGGAGTGATTCCGATGGGATCGGGACGTTTCCGGCGAACCCGGCTTCCGATAACGGCGAGTATGGCCCGGCGGCGAATGATATACGGCATCGGACGAACATCGGCGGGACGATTGTGGCTTGGCGGGGGCTTCGGTTGAATCCGCTTTTCACGGCTGAGACGGGGCCGCCGTTTGATATTACGGTGGGGCGGGATTTGTATGGGACGACGTTGTTCAATGGGCGGCCGGGGTTGGCGGTGGATACGTCGAAGGCAAGCGTGGTTGTGACGCAGCGCTACGGTTTGCTCGATACAAACCCGGGGCCGGGGGCGACGAC
>JANXMS010000446.1 GCA_025354525.1 Acidobacteriota bacterium | reverse complement strand
GCTTCCACCGCCACCTTAGCTTTCAAAGCCGGCGAGTGAGTCTTGCGTGTTCGAGGCATTGATTCTCCTTCATTTTCAATGCCCTCCTACACTTAAGCAATAACCATTTTTGTGTCTAGTTTTTGGGGTCCACCACAGGTTGAAGAATAGGGCGAGCAGGCCAATCGTCGTCATGACCGAGAGGAAGACCGTTGCTGCGGGAGTAAATGTTGGATTTGATCTCATGAGCTAGACGTCCGCGAAGCGAGGGGCATTTCGAGGGCCAAACGTTACATCGACAAAATCACGGTCGTCCGATAGGGTGGGGAGGGAATATGGGCAAAATCGTCGCGTTGGCGGATGAGCGATTTGGCGAATGGGACAAGATGGCTTAGTACGGAAGCTGGATGGTCCTAAGGTGAATTGCTTTTTGGGTAGGGTGAGTCTGCGGGTTTTCAAGGGATGAGGTTGCGGTGAGAATGATGTTATACCGCAATGATAAATAGCCCCCAAAGTTTTCTCGGAATGCCCGCGGTCCTTTGTAGTCGACTGATGAGGGACCTTTACGCAAAGGTAGAGCGGATTTCGCGGAGCAGCGTGGCGGTGTTGATTTGCGGGGAGAGCGGTAGCGGCAAGGAGTTGGTCGCGCGGGCGATCCACCATTATTCGAACCGGTCGACGAAGGCGTGGATAGACCTGAACTGCGCGGCATTGCCAGAGCAATTGGTGGAGAGCGAACTTTTTGGTTATGAGCGGGGTGCGTTTAGTGGGGCCGATGTGGGGAAGCCGGGCTTGTTTGAAATGGCCAACGGGGGAACGATCTTCTTGGATGAGATTGGCGACTTGGATCTGCGACTACAGACGAAGTTGTTACGCGTGCTCGACGGAGTTGCTTACTTTCGGTTGGGTGGGACCAAGAAAGTCGAATCCGATGTTCGGATTGTTGCGGCGACGAACCGGAATTTGGAAGAGTTGGTGCGGACGGGAAAGTTTCGGCCGGACCTTTATCACCGTTTGGCGCAAGTGTGTGTGACGGTGCCGCCGCTGCGCGAACGGATTGAGGACATTGGGCCGATTACGACCCTGTTTTTGAGTCAGCATGGCGACGGTCGCTCGTTTACGTTGGATGCGACGCAGGCGATGGAAGCCTATTCGTGGCCGGGCAACGTGCGGGAGCTGCGCAACGTGGTGATACAGTGTGCGTTGCTGGCCAACGAAGAAGAGATTTGCACGTTAGACCTGCCGGAATCGATCCAGGATGCCTATGCGAATTTGCCGCATGCGGAGAGCGATCTGAAACGTTTGTATGCGGCGGTGAATGATGGGCTGTGTGAGATTAAGCACGGTGTTGGACTGAGTCGGTCGCTGCAGAATGGGGCGATGTTGCATGACATGGAGAAGCGTCTGATTTTGCAGGTGTTGCAGCGTACCGCCGGGCACCAGGAGCGGGCGGCGTTGCTGCTGGGGATTTCGCGCAGTACGTTGAGCCGGAAGCTGAAGCAGTATGACGAATCGGGCCATGGCGTAGCGATGGTTGCGGAAGGCGAGGAGTAAGCCGATGTTTTCGTTTCTGAATTCTAAGATCAGAGAGGCGGTTGGAGTGGACGAGCGCCGTCGCGAAGAGCGCGTTGCCTCGACTGCTGAGGTGACTCTAGTGATGGAAACGCCGCAGATGTTTGAGGTGCGGGCGAGGATGCTGGATCAGAGCAAGAGCGGGTTTCGGGCTTCGCATATGTATCCGGCGCTGACGAGTGGGCAGGTGATTCGATGCCGGGTGGGGGGGGAGGAGCGGCTGGCGCGAGTGGTTTGGAACCGGATTATTGAAGAGGGAGTGGAGACTGGATTTCTGCTTCTGTAGCGAAAACCAGTAATGGCAAAGCGGGCTTCTTCACTGGTAAGTGTGGGTAAGGACGAGAAGATGCAATGCGAGGTTTGGTCCTCGTCAAGTTGCCGCATTGGAATGGATCTGGAGTCGATCAGTTGGGCGTCGGAGTGTGCTGGGCTCCTCTTTGGGTTTGAGCGGGGAAGCGATACCGTCGCCGTGGCGGCGGGGGGGATGTGGGAATCGCACCTTGTGGCGATTCCCAAGTGCGGGGGAAAGGGAGTGAGAATCTGCCTTCGGCTTTCCTCGCTTTCGATGGTCGGCGATCTTCGGTCGACAACAAAAGCCGAATATACTTGCTTCCTCATCAGTGGGGAAGCATAGCTTGTGCTTTTACCCACGTGTTGTAGAGCTTTGGAGTTTGCGGGTGGATTTAGAACAGGAGACTGATGCCGACCATCGGGAGGAGATTGTTGGTCCAGCCGTTTCCGCCGGTGGAGCGGGTGGCGGCGATGAGTTTTTTGGGGAACGGCGACATGTTGTTTCGGAACTCGACGCGCATGTTGATCTTGTTCGTGAGTTGGAATTTCACGCCGCCACCGACGGTGACTAACGGCGTGATTTGTGTGCCTTGCGTGAGGACAGCCACGGTTTGGAGGGGCTGGAAGGCGCGTTCAACGCCGTTTCCTTCGTAGAACTTCACGCCGGCTCCGAAAAGGGCGTAGGGACGGACCTTGCTCCCGCGGTCGGTTAGGTGGAAGTGCATGTCGTAGTGGAATGCGTGAGTTTTCGAGCCAAAAGTGACTTTCGTGCTGCCGCTTTCGAGCATCAAGTCGTTGAGAGCGAAGTCATAGCGAAGTTCGCCACCGATTCGCCGGTACATGTTCTGGCCGAGCCATATGCTGCCGCCGAGACCGGAATCGAAGCCGCCCTTGGCGGAGCCACCGGGGCCGGTGAACGATTTCGAGTCATAGAAGCTACCCATGACGCCGACTCCGAATTCAAACTTGGGTTCGCCGCCTTCGCTGGACTTAGACTTCTGCGCGAGAGCGAAGACGGGAAGGAGCACTGCCAGAGCGGTGATCGTCAGGGTGGAAAAGGTACAGTTCCGTCGCATACAAGTTTCTATCGGCGGGGGCCGAACGGGACTTTAGTCCTAGAGGGCGAAAAAACTAGGCCTTTTCGAAAACGAACCGTAGGACTTTGCCTCGGATGACGAAGCAGAGATAAAATTCCCAGAATTTTCTGAAAGCTCGGGAGTGGTTGACGAGGAATTCGAAGCCGAGGTAGCGCCAGAGGGCGAGGAGTTTGACGTAGACGGTGATTTCGCGGAGGCGGGCGCGGGAGTAGTAGCCGAAGCCGGCGTTGTCGACGCCGAAGTAGCGGAAGCTGAAGCTATTGAGATGCCAGCGGTGGGTGGGATCGCACCAGGAGCTGAAGTCGGTGTAGTGGGGTGTCTCGAGGACGATTTGGCCGTTGGGCTTTAGAATCCGGTGGAGTTCTTCCATGGTGGCGATGACGTCGCCGACGTGTTCGATGACGTGGATGAGTCGGGCCTCGTCGAACGTGTTCGATTCGATGGGCCAGGGGAACTTATCGAGATCCCAGATGATGTCGGCGGCGGTATCGGTGTTTCGGTCGATGCCGATGCTGCCGGGGAACTTCTTAATGCCGCAGCCCACATCGAGAATTTGACGGTCGGCCACGATTAGGAGACGACGACTTCGACGGTGATGGCCGTGGTGGGGCAGGAGCTTGTGGCTTCGAGGAGGTCGGCCTTTTCTGCGTCGGTGACGTCGAGGATCTGGAAGAAGGCTTCGGAGCCGTCGGCGGCGGCGACGACGGCGCGATTGTCATCGTCCATGTGGAAGAACTTGGGGGCGGATCCCATGCAGGAGGCGGCGGCGATGCAGAGGTCGGGATCGACGGTTACTTTGAGTTTAGGCATTTTGATCAGTTTACCCTTGTCGGTGGGCGAGGAGTTTTTCGACGTATTTGGCGAGCATGTCGCATTCGAGGTTGACGCGGGCACCGGGTTGATAGGAACCGAGCGTGGTGTGTTCAAACGTATGAGGAATGATGGTGATCGAGAGTTCGCAGTTGGCGATGCGGGCGACGGTGAGGCTGATGCCATCGACGGCTACGCTGCCTTTTTCGATTAAATAACGGTCGAGTTCGGGGGGGACGCGGATGCGGAGCCACCAGTTGTCACTGCCGAGGGGTTCGAGGGCGAGGAATTCGCCGGTGCCATCGACGTGGCCTTGGACGATGTGGCCGCCGAGGCGACCGGAGGGCGAGAGGGGACGTTCGAGGTTGAGGCGGGCCCCTGGGCGGAGGTCGCCGAGGTTGGTTCGAGAGAGGGTCTCGGGGGCGAGGTCGGCGGCGAAGGAACCGGCCCGGAGGTCGACGGCGGTGAGGCAGACGCCGTTGACGGCAATGCTGGCACCCGCGAAGGCGTCCGAGAGTACGGTGGCGGCGCGGATGCGAAGGCGGGCACCGGTGGGCTGGGATTCGAACGATTCGAGGGTTCCGAGTTCTTCGATGATGCCGGTGAACATAAGTTAAGTTTAGCGGGGGGGGCGGCTGAGCTAGGCTTCGAAAGCGAAATTGTCGCTGGGGATGCGGAGGGAGTCGGTGAGCGTCTGGGTGCCGAGTTCGTCGATGATGCCGGTGAACATATTATAGAGTCAGCGGACGAGGCGGACGAGCCAGGCTTCGAAAGCGAAAATGTTGGTGGGGATGCAGAGGGCGTCTGTGAGCGTTTGGGTGCGGAGTTCTTCGATGATGCCGGTGAACATAGGTTAAGTTTCGCGGGGGGCGTTGCTGGGGATGCGGAGGGCGTCCGTGAGCGTTTGGGTGCGGAGTTCTTCGATGATGTCGGTGAACATAGGTTAAGTTTCGTGGGGGGCGTTGCTGGGGATGCGGCGGGCGTCTATGAGCGTCTGGGTGCCGAGTTCTTCGATGATGATGCCGGTGAACATAAGTTAAGTTTCGCGGGGGGCGTTGCTGGGGATGCGGCGGGCGTCGGTGAGCGTCTGGGTGCCGAGTTCCTCTTCGATGATGCCGGTGAACCTATAAAGAGTCAGCGGACGGGGCGGACGAGCCAGGCTTCGACGGCGAATTCGTCGCTGCTGATGGGGTGGAGTTTGACGTCGCGGAAGCGGAGGGCGTCGGCGCGGCGGCGGCGGCCGATGCCGCCGGCGACGGGGAGCGATTGGGTGCCACCGAGGATTTTGGGTGCGTAATAGAAGAAGATTTTGTCGACGACGCCGGCTTCGAGGGCGGCCCAGTTGACTTTGCTGCCGGCTTCAATCATTAACGAATGATAATTTCGAGCGGCGAGGAGTTCGACGACGGCGCGGAGGCTGGTACGGCCGTCGGGAGAATCAAGGACGACGACTTCGACACCTTTGCGTTCGAGGGCGGCGCGTCGTTCGGGATTGGCGGCGGAGGTGGTGGCGACGAGGACGTCGTTGGTGCACGTCTCGACCATGTTTGAAAGCGGCGAGAGGCGGAGTTGCGAGTCGACGACGATGCGGAGGAGGGGGCGGCTGCGGTCGTCGCCGCTGCGGTCTGTCAGAAGGCAATCGTCGGCGAGGACGGTACCGATGCCGGTGAGAATTGTATCGGTATGATGGCGGAGGGTTTGGACGTGGAGGCGGGCTTGTTCGGAGGTGATCCAGCCGGTGTTGTCGTCGGGGGCGGCGATTTTGCCATCAAGGGTGAGGGCGCTTTTGAGGGTGACGAGGGGGCGGCGTTCGCGCATGAAGAAGCAGAAGGCTTCGTTGAGTTTTTCGGCGGCGGGGGTGAAGCGGTCGTCGATGTCGACCTTGATGCCGGCGGCGCGGAGTTTGGCGAAGCCTCGGCCGGCGACCAGGGGGTTGGGGTCCTGCATGGCGGCGACGACGCGGGAGATGCCGGCGGCGATGAGGGCGTCGGCGCAGGGGGCGGTGCGGCCGGAGTGGGAGCAGGGTTCGAGGGTGACGTAGAGAGTTGCGCCGCGGGCTTCGGCACCGGCTTGGGCGAGGGCGACGGTTTCGGCGTGGAGGGTGCTGGCGTAGATGTGATGGCCGCGGCCGAGGATGAGGCCGTCTTTGGCGACGATGGCCCCGACGGCGGGGTTGGGGGAGGTACGGCCGAGGCCGAGACGCGCTTGTTCAAGCGCCAGTTCGAGGAGATCCATGACGTTAATCGAAGAGAGAGGCGATGTAGGTTTCGGCGTTGAAGGGGAGGAGGTCGGTGACCTGTTCTCCGACGCCGATGTAGCGGATGGGGAGGTTGAGTTCGCGAGCGATGGCGATGGCGACGCCGCCTTTGGCGGTGCCGTCTAGTTTGGTGAGGACGATGCCGGTGACGCCGCCGGATTCGGTGAATTTGCGGGCTTGTTCGAGGCCGTTCTGGCCGGTGGTGGCATCGAGTACGAGGAAGACTTCGTGAGGGGCGTTGGGGATCACACGGGCGGCGGTGCGGCGCATTTTTTCGAGTTCGGCCATGAGATTTTCTTTGTTGTGCAGGCGGCCGGCGGTGTCGACGATGACGAAATCGGTTTTGCGGGCGCGACCGGCTTGGAGGGCGTCAAAGATGACGGCGCTGGGGTCGGAGCCGTGGGATTGTTTGATGAGTTCGGTGTCGGCGCGGGTGGCCCAGACTTCGAGTTGTTCGATGGCGGCGGCGCGGAAGGTATCGGCGGCGGCCAGGAGGACCGTTTTTCCTTCGTCGTGGAGACGGCGGGCGAGTTTGCCGGAGGTGGTGGTTTTGCCGGCGCCGTTGACGCCGACCATCATAATGACGAGGGGTGGGGCGTCGACGCGGGCGAGGGGCCGGTCGGAGGCGGAGAGGACTTCGAGGAGAAGGTTCCGGATGAGGCCGCGAATTTCGCTGGGGTCACTGACGAGTTTTCGGTCTACGCGTTGGCGAATGGTTTCGAGGATTTCGGTGGAGGTACGGACCCCGATGTCTGCTGTGATGAGGGTATATTCGAGTTCGTCGAGTAGGTCGGCATCGATTTCCTTTTTGCCGAGGACGACATCCTCAATTTTGTTGACGAGGCCGGCGCGGGTCTTTTCGATGCCAGTTTTGAGTCGATCAAGGAGGTTCCCGCCAGCCTCGCTGGAACCGAAAAGAGAAGAAAGCATTGGTCCTTTCATGATACGGGATTCCAGCGTGAATTCCGCGTTAGAATGGATCAGTCACTTTGGAACAGCCTCCTCCACCTAAAAAAATTGGCCGTTATGTCATACAGCAAGAGCTGGGACGCGGGGCTATGGGTGTGGTTTATCAGGCACAGGATCCGGCGATCGGGCGAACGGTGGCGGTGAAGTCGATTCGGATAGCGGAGATTGCCGATCCGCGCGAACAGCAGCGGGTGAAGGATCGGATATTCCGGGAGGCGCAGAGCGCCGGAATGCTTTCGCATCCGCATATTGTGACGATTTACGATATTCAGGAAGAGGGCGACGTTGCCTATATCTTCATGGAATATATTGAGGGATCGACGCTCGAGAAGATGTTACTCGACAACGAGGCACCGGCGAAAGACCAGATTCTGACGTTGCTGCGGCAGACGGCCGCGGCGCTCGATTTTGCTCATTCGAAGGGAATTATTCATCGGGACATCAAGCCGGCGAACATCATGGTGCGGAAGGACTGGACGGCAAAGATTGCCGACTTTGGGATTGCGAAGATGCAGTCGCAATCGATGACGCAGACCGGCTTAGTGATGGGAACGCCGAGCTACATGTCGCCGGAGCAGATTCAGGGCAAGACGGTGGACGGGAAGGCCGACCAATTTTCGTTGGGGGTGATTGCGTACGAGGTGATGACCGGCGAGAAGCCGTTTGTGGCGGAGTCTTTGCCGACGCTTTTGTTCAAGTTGGTGGGTGAGCCGGCGATGCCCGCGATTCGGTTGAACCCGACGTTGGACGTTTCGATTGACGCTGTTTTGCAGAAGGCGTTGGGGAAGCATCCGGACCAGCGATGGGAGAGTTGTGGCGCGTTTATTGCGGCGCTGGAAGAGCAGTGTCGGCAGTATCCGTCTTGGACGACGCAGACGCGTGGTCAGATTTCGATGGCGGCGACGGAAGCGCTGCCGCGCGTAGCTGCGGCGCCGCAGCCGGTGGCTGTTGTCGCCGAAGCGCCGAAGGCTCCGGCGCCGGTGGTGATTCCTTCGGCCCCGGTTCCGGTTTCCAAACCGATGCCGGTGGCACCGGTGGTTATAGCGCCCAAGGCGGAACCGGCAAAGACGCCGCCTGTTGCGCCGATTGCGGTGAAGCCAGTTGTGGTGCCACCGATTCCGCCAGCACAGGGTAACCGGACGATGATGGTGGTGGGAGCGGCGGTGGTTCTGCTGTTGCTGATTGGCTTTGCCGCGATGAAGTTTATGGGTGGCAAGCCGGACGGCGGGACGACGACGGGAGAAAACAACGAAGTGCCGATCGCGCCGCCGTTGCCGAAGTCTGGCAATGCTGGTGGTAAGCCTGAGGCGAGGAAGGCCGAAACGAAGGCGGGGGGCGAAACGCCGCTCAGCACGGACCCGGTGCCGTCGGGCAAAGGGCCGGTGCCGTCGGGCAAAGGGATGGTGGCGGTGGAGATTCGTTCGACTCCTCCGGGAGCGAAGATTACTTTGGACGATGGAAAAGTAGAGGGCTGTACGTCGCCATGCTCGCTGGATTTGGCACCGGGTCGGCACGTGCTGGTGGCGCAACTGGACAACTACGAAACGACGAACAAGATTTTCAATTTGCCGGCGGACAGCAAGCTGAACGTAAGTTTGCGGCGGCAGACGGGGACGGTGGCGGTGAGTTCGAGTCCGGCCGGGGCTTTGATTGTGGTCGACGGAATCGAATATCCGGAGAAGACTCCGACGATGTTGACGTTGCCGGTGGGTAAGCACAAGGTGACGGTTACGATTCCAGGGCGGGGCGAAAAGAGTCGGGAATTCAATATTGACGACGGTGCGCAGCTCGACTACAGCGTGAATTTCGGCGGGAACTGAGTACACTAGAAGGCAATGCCTTCTTCTTCTGCTTCTCGATTCGTTATGGGCCGTCGGGCGTTGCTGGCGGGATTGGGTGGTTCGGTGCTTGTGGGAGCGCCCAAGTCGGGGATGCGGGTGCTGTCTAGCCGCCCGGAAGATTTAGAGATGCCGATGGAAGGGTTTTCGACCTGGATCACTTCGGTGGAAAAGTTCTTCGTGCGGAGCCATCATTACACGCCGGACGTCAAGCTGGCCGATTGGAAGTTGAGCGTCGGGGGCAAGGTGGCGAATGCCTTGACGATGACGATGGAGGAGCTGAAGAAGCTGCCTCGGGTGGAACTGGTGAGCGTGTTGGAATGCGCGGGCAATGGCCGGGGTTTGTATGAGCCGACGATGGCGGGATTGCAGTGGGAGTACGGGAGTGTGGGCAATGCGCGTTGGGCGGGGGTGCGGTTGGCGGATGTGTTGAAGAAAGCCGGGGTGCAGGCGGGGGCGATCGAAGTATGGTTCGACGGGGCGGATGTGCCGGTGGGGACGCAGCCGGAGTTCCAGCGGACGATTCCGATAAAGAAGGCTTTGGATCCGAATACGCTGTTGGCTTATGAGATGAACGGGGCGGCGCTGGAGCCATCGCACGGGTTTCCGCTGCGGGTGGTGGTGCCGGGTTGGGCGGGGGATAGTTGGGTGAAGTGGGTGACGAAGATTGAGGTCCGGGATACGGAGTTCGAGGGGTTCTTCATGAAGACGGGGTATCGGCACCCGGGCAAAGGCGTGACGCCGGGGGTGGCGGTGGATCCGGCGTTGATGTCGCCGGTGACGAATTTGAACATTAAGAGTGTAATTGCGAGCCATGCGGACCGGAGCGAAGTGAAGCCGGGGCCGTTGCAACTGACTGGAGCGGCGTGGTCGAACACGTCGCCTGTCGTGAGCGTGGAGGTTTCGACGGATGCGGGGCGCACTTGGAAAGCGGCGACTTTGGGGGCGGAGAAGGCCGCGTTTGCGTGGCGTTTGTGGGGGTTTGGTTGGACTCCGCCGCAGGAAGCTTATTACAGCGTGATGGTGCGGGCGCGGAACGCCGCGGGGGAGATGCAACCGTTGCAGCAGGAATGGAATCCGTCGGGGTATAGCCACAACGTGGTGCAGGCGGTGCGTTTGAACGTGACGACGAAGCCGCAGGCTGCGGCGGCGACGATGGCGAAGGGCGACTTTGTAACTCCGCCGGCGGTGTTCAGCCAAGGCTGTTTAGGGTGCCACACGGTGGAGCCGATTCAGCAGCAACGGATGTCGCGGGGGCAGTGGGAAAAAGAAGTCGAAAAGATGCAACGGTGGGGCGCGAAGGTGAGGCCGGAATTGAAAGATGTTTTGGTGGATTACTTGGCAAATCGCTATGGAGTAAGGCCGGTTCGATAGTAGACTAGAGGTTCTCCCCCCCCCGGACGTTACCACTATACACATGCAGCGCGCAGGACGCCTTGTTTCCGGTTTGAAAACGAAGAGTGTTGGCCTCAGTTCAGAAGAACTGGCGGGCGCGGCATGGCCTGCGGCGGTCGGTAAACGACTGGCGGGGCGGACGGGGCCGGTGCGCCTGTTTGGATGCAAGCTGGTCGTGGAGGTGGAGGACGCGGTTTGGCAGGGGCAGCTATTCACGCTGGCGTCGCAGATTTTGCCGAAGCTGAAGGCGATTTTGGGGCCGGGGATTGTCGAACACTTGGAATTTCGAATTGGGGTGCCGCGGCGGGAGCCCCAGCGGGCGGTGGTGGCCAATGAGCGGGCGGACGGAATTGAAGACCCCATATTTCAGTTACTGTATTTGACCTCGCGGACGCGGAGCGAACGCTTGGCTGAAGAACGAAAGAGGAAGATCGCTTGAAACTGACAGAGGAAAACGTACGGTACGTGGCGGGCCTCGCCAACCTGACACTGAGTGAGCCGGAAATTCATCAGTACGCCGACGAATTGAGCAGTATTTTGACTTACATCGATAAGTTGAATGAGTTGGACACGACGGGCGTGGAACCGATGGCGCAGGTGTTGTTTGCGGCGGGGGATACGGCGTCGTTGCGAGAGGACGTGGAACGGACGCCGCTGACGAACGCGGCAGCGCTGGGGAATGCGCCGCTAGCGAGCGGGGGCTATTTCAAAGTTCCAAAGGTAATTGAGCGGTAAGCCATGAATATTGCTACGTTGACGATTGCAGAGGTACAGGACGGGCTGCAGGCTAAGCGGTTCAGCGCGGTGGAGCTGGCGACGGAGGCGCTGCGGTTTGGGCAGGCCGAGAACGGGAAGACGAACGCGTATTTGACGTTTTCAGACGAGCGGGCGTTGGCGGCGGCGGCGCGGGTGGACGCGAAGTTGGCGGCGGGGGAGGCGATTGGGGCGCTGGGCGGTGTGCCGGTGGCGGTGAAGGACGTCATCGTGACGAAGGGGCTGCGGACGACTTGCGGGTCGAAGATGTTGGGTAATTTTCTGCCGCCTTATGATGCGACGGTGGTGGAGCGGTTGGAAGCGGCGGGGGGCGTGATTCTGGGCAAGGCCAACTGCGACGAGTTTGCGATGGGCTCTTCAAACGAGAACTCGGCATATGGGCTGGTACGGAACCCGGTGGCGCTGGACCGAGTGCCGGGGGGGAGTTCGGGGGGGAGCGCGGCGGTGGTGGCGCAGGGGACGGCGGTGGTTTCGCTGGGCTCGGATACGGGGGGCTCGATTCGGCAGCCGGCGAGTTTTTGCGGGTGCGTTGGGGTGACGCCGACTTATGGCCGGGTTTCGCGGTACGGGTTGGTGGCGTTTGCGAGTTCGCTGGACCATATCGGCCCGTTTAGCCGGACGGTGGCGGATTCGGCGACGGTGCTGCAGACGATTGCGGGGCGGGACGATCGGGATGCGACGTCGGCGCTGCACGCGGTGCCGGACTATTTTGAGACGATGGCTGAATCGGTGAAGGGCTTACGGTTGGGTCTGCCGAAGGAGTATTTCGCGGGGCTGGCGCCGGAGACGGGTGACCGGATCATGGCTGGGGTCGAGGTGCTGAAAAAGCTCGGTTGCGAAGTTAGTGAAGTTAGTCTGCCGCATACAGAGTACGCGATTGCCGCTTACTACATTCTTTGCACGGCGGAGGTTTCGGCGAACTTGTCGCGGTTTGACGGGGTGCGGTTTGGCGCGCGGTCGGCTAAGAGCGATACGTTGGCGGATCTGTATAAGAATTCGCGCGGCGAAGGATTCGGGGCGGAAGTGAAGAGGCGGATCATGCTGGGGACGTATGTGCTGAGTCATGGATATTACGATGCGTATTACTTGAAGGCTCAGAAGGTACGGAACCTGTTGACGCAGGATTTCGCGAAGGCGTTTGAGCAGGTGGACGCGCTGATTACCCCGGTTTCGCCGTTTCCGGCGTTTAAGATTGGAGAAAAGGTGAATGACCCGATCCAAATGTACCTTTCAGACATCTACACCATAACGGGGAGCCTTGCGGGGATTCCGTGCATGAGCGTGCCGTGCGGGGTGACCGCCGAAGGGTTGCCGGTGGGCATGCAGATTTTGACCAAGCATTTTGCGGAAGACACGATGTTCCGTCTTGCGCACCAATACGAACGAGCGGGTGGCTTTTCCGCCTAGCCATTTTTGAATCACAAGGGAGATAAGATTACGATGCCTTTTGTACTGCCTGAACTGGGATATGCGAACGACGCGCTGGAACCGTATATTGACGCGGTGACGATGGATATTCACCGGACGCGCCATCACCAGACTTACGTTACTAACTTAAATAATGCCGTGACGGCGAACGCTTCGCTCGAAGGGAAGACGCTTGCAGAGTTACTCGCGAATAACTTAGCCATTGTGCCGGATGCGGCGAAGGGCGCGGTGCGGAATCATGGCGGCGGCCATGCGAACCATACGCTTTTCTGGGCCACGTTGGCACCGAACGCGGGCGGCGCGCCGGTGGGCACTTTGGGTGCGGCGATCACCGCGAAGTTCGGTGATTTAGAGGCGTTCAAGGCGGCATTCAAGGCTGCCGCGGTAGGCCGGTTTGGTTCGGGCTGGGCGTGGCTTGTGAAAAACGCTGATGGCAGCGTGGAAGTGACTTCGAGCGCGAACCAGGATTCGCCGATGATGGAAGGCAAGACGCCGATTTTGGGGTTGGATGTGTGGGAACACGCTTACTACTTGCAGTATCAAAATAAGCGCCCGGACTACATCGACGCCTACTGGAGCGTCGTGAACTGGACGGCGGCTGAGGGCTTGTTTACGGGCTCTTCGACGCTGTCGTTCTAACTTGTTGTTCGCGAGGACGGAGGAATGGGCACTGCTCGTTCCTCCGTCCTGTTTTTGGACGTTCGAAATGTGGTTGAATAGCGGGAGATGAAACGAATTGCGAGCGTCACCCTATCTGTATTGCTTCTAGCGATTGCCTGGCATTTTTCGCCGGCGGGACCGAATCCTGTTCTGGGCCAAGCGGGAGGGGCTAAAGTCAGCGGGGACGGCAAGTACAAGTTCCGCGTGCTTTACACTTCGTCGCATTTGCCGACCGAGGCGCAGGGCGTTTTGAAGGCGGCCCACGGTGGCTTTGCGATTGATCGGCGGCCCGGCAAGGGCGAGATCTATTTCGCGCTACCTGGCGCGGGGATCATCCAGATCAGCTCCGACCTGAAAAAGACGAAAATGCTGACGACCGACCCGACGATGAAGGACACGACCATGCATAACGCGACGTTTTGGCAAGCCAAGGATGGGACCCCGTTTTTGACGTTCCCAGGCAGCAGCGTGGCCAAGGTGTTCACGACGGGGATGGACGGCAAATTGGTGCATACGTTGAACGCGCCGGCCGGCGGGACGGACATGGGGAACCCGGTGGCGACCGAGTATTTTACGAACAAGGGCACTTTCATCCCGACCGACGTGGAGCAGTTGGATGGTTTGTTCTACATCCCGACGGGCTACTCGAAGCTGGACTATGTGCTGACGGCGAAGATCAAGAGCACGAAGCCGTTTGTGGCCGAATGGCATGACCTTGCTTTCGGCGGCAGAGGCACCGGGGTGGGCCAGTTAGGCACGGGCCATGGCGTCACGATTAAGCAGGGGACAACGCGGATCGACATTGCGGACCGGCCGAATTCCGAGATCGACCGCTACACCCGGTTTGGGCAGTACCTTTCGACCCTGACGCTGCCGAAGGGTTCGTTCCCTTGCGACATTCAGTATCTGGACAACTTCGCCGTGGTGGGCGCTTTGCACGGGCCGGACCGGACCAAGGGTGCGCCGATCTATCTGCTGGAAAACGACCAAGTGATCTCCACCGTGATGGCGAAGGAAGACCTGGGATTGGCGAACTTCCAGCACATTCACAACGCCGCGATCAAGCAGATCAACGGCAAGATGTACATTATCGCCCAGGCGTGGAACCCGGGCGATTTCGCGATTCTGGAACAGGTGCAATAGGCGGCAGTTAGCGGAAGCCGGCGAGAGAGCGTTGGAGGCGGTCGGCCTGGAGTTCGTGGACCGTCCTCATCACGTTGTAGGCGCTGAGTTCGACGAGAAGGCGGGTGACCGCGATGTGCTGCTCTTCGCTCAGCTCGGCCTCGACGGCGCGCATGGTAGCAACGAGAGTCGTCTGTTGCGACTCGAGTTCGTGCTTTTCGATCACGCCGTCGGCCATGGCGGCGGCGAAGGATTCGAGCTTGGCCACTTGTTCGTCAATCACGGGGAGGGCGGTCGATTCGTCAAACCAACTGGTTTTGGGCATATGAGTCTCCTAAGTTAATTCGATCATGCGGCGGAGCTGGGTGTAGCGCTCCTGCAACTTTTCACGGCCGCCGAAGGCGTTCATTTTCTCGGTGATCTCCGGGGGCAGGAACTGCCGGTCGGTGCATTCGAGGATGGCGGCGATCTCTTGCAACTCTTTTTCCATGCTCTGGGTGGAGGGGAGGAACTCGGCGACGGCGGTGGCGAGCGCTTCCTTGGTGATGGACGCCGAGCCGGCTAGCAGCGATTGGCGCGCGGCGCGGCCGACGATGCCTTCGACATCGGTGCCGGAAAGCTGGCCGAGGTATGGGATGGGCGGGAGGTCTTCGGCGGCCAGCGATGTGTGGGCTTTGCGGGCCATGGCGAGGAACATCGCGCGGACTTGTTCAGGGTCGGCGGGGTAGAAGAGCGGAATATGGACTTCGGCGCGGCCCTGGCGCTTGAGGTCGATAGGGAGCAAGTCGGGCCTGGCGGTGAGCAGCATCCAGAGGATTTTGCCGCGATAACGGGTGTCGCCCATTTGCGTGGCGATCATGGAGAAGACGCGGGAGCCGGTGCCGGAGTCACCTTCTTGATCGCGGTCGCCGAGAGCGGCGTCGGCTTCGTCGACGACGACGATGACCGGGCCGAGGGCGCGGAGGAGGTTGAGCAATCGTTCTAGATTGCCTTCGGTTTCGCCCACGTACTTCGACCGGAAATTGCGGAGCGTGACCATGGGGATGCCGATTTCCCCGGCCAGGCATTGGGCGAGAAAGCTTTTGCCGGTGCCGACGGGTCCGCAGACGAGGTAGCCCATGGGGAGGGCGTTGAGGTTGCCTTGGCGGAGGAGGGTGGCGTCGTCCTGGAGCCGTTGTTTGATGGGCTGGTGGCCGATCCAATTTTCGAAGTTCCAGCGGGGTTCGATGAACTCGAGGAGGCCTTGAGACTGCCGCTCGATGAGCATCTTCTTCATCTCGCGGAGGCGCTTGGGGTCGAGGGGCTCCTTCGATTCAAGGAGGCCGCGGAGATCGAGCAGCGTGAGGCCGGCGGTTTGGGCGGCGAGGGCGGGGGCGAAGCGGGCGCGAGTGGCTTCGTCGGGGATGGGGATTTCGACGGCGGCGGCGTGGGGGCTGGTGATGATGCGTTCGTTGAGGGAAGAGAGCTTTTCGTCGATGATGAGGAAGGCCATGTTGAGGCGCTTGAGATGCGGGCTGGCGGCCCAGTTGAGCAGGGTGACGACTTGGGTGGCGGCTGGGATGGAGAGGCGACCGGGTTCGCCGGCGGGGAGGAGAAAGCTGGCGTGGTCGATGATAACGGCGGCGGAGACGCGGTCGGCTTCGGCGGCCATGATGTTGTTTTGGACGAAGCGGTCGATGAGCGCGAAGGCCATGGCTGGGTCGCGGCGGGCGGTGGCTAGGTCGCCGACTTTGCGGTTGGCGAGGACGACCATCTCTTTCAAGCGGGGGGCGTCGGAGCCGGCGAAGGCGCGGAGGCCTCGGGCGAGATCGTAGTAGAGAATGAGGTCCCAGCGGCCGAAGATTTGCTGGGCGAGGAAGTCGGGAAGGGCGGTGAACTCTTCGCCGTTGGGGACGAGGTCTTGGACGTTGCCGTGGAGGGCAAAGAGGACCGTGGAACCGGAGAAGTAGAGTTCGGTGAGGCGCTGGGCCCAGGCTGGTTCCGCGAATGGTGCATTGAGAGTTGGAGACGGTGGCGGCGGAGCCGAGAACGAGGAGGTCGGAGAGGCCGACATCGGGCCCGCCGTCGTTGACGAGGAAGAGGATGCCGGCGGGTTGGGAGTAGACGGGTTCATCGTTGCACTTGGCCGAGATCGGCTTCGAGGATCACCGGGGGAGCCTGCATTTCGTCGACGATGCCGGTGAGCTGTTGGAGTTCGTCGATGGCTTTTTCAGTGGACTGCATGCTCTCGCTGACGGAATCGATTTGGCTTGTGAGGAAGTCGGGATCCTGGCGATTGACGGCGGCTTCGGTGATGGCTTGGATTTTGGCTTCGATGCGATCGAGTTCGACGCGGACATAGTCCAGGTTGAGCTTGGCCTTGTTGTAGTTGTCGAGGCGCTGCTGCTGGACGAGGAGCGAATCTTCGAGGGACCGTTTGATGCGTTCGTCGGTGGCGCCTTGGGACTGGAGCTTGGCTTCGGCCTCCTTCATGCGGTTGCGGATTTCGACTTCGTTGGTTCGTTCGAGGAAGCGTTGGAGATATTGCTGGGACGTGAGGAGGCGGAGGAAGACCCAGAGCATGCGGTCGAGGGCTTGGGTGTTGGAATCCTCGCCGGTTGGCTGCTGGCGGCCGCGGACGCCTTGGGCGATGGCGCGCATTTCGAGGCAGCGGCTGCGCAGTTGTTCGAAGCGGGTGCGGGCTTCGAAAGGGAAGCCGGCGACGACGTCTTGGAGGCTGCGCTGGGTGGTGGCGGCGGTTTGCTGGGTGGACGCTTGATGGACCTCGGCGTCGATGGCTTGACGAAAGCGGTTGTTGGAAACGAGGCCGGCAAGGTAGATGAGTTCGGCGGCGGCGACGAGGGGGAGCGCGGCGTCGGGGAAGGGGCTCATGATTGCGATGGCGGAGGCACCGAGGAACGCGAGGAGGTTCCAGCGGTAGAGGAAGGCGCGCTTGGCATATTCGGCGATGCCGACAGAGAAGGGGGCCATGGGCTAAGAGTCGGAGACCTTGGTTTCGAGCTTCTCGATGATATTTGAAATGTCTCGGGAGATGGCCATGAATTCGGGTTCGCGCTGCATGACGCGGGCGGGTCGATCGGGCGGCGGGACGTCCAATTGGTGGAGGATAGTGCCGGGGGCGGGCGAAAAAATATAGACGCGATCGCCAAGATAGACGGCTTCGTCGACGGAGTGAGTAACGAAGAAGACAGTGGCTTCGAGCTCGCGCCACAGGCCGACGAGCAGATCCTGCATGTTGAGGCGGGTGGCGGGGTCGAGCGCGCCGAAGGGTTCGTCCATCAGGATGATTTTAGGATGGAGGATGAGGGTGCGGGCGATGGCGACGCGTTGGCGCATGCCGCCGGAGAGTTGATGGGGGAACTTGTCGGCGTCGCGTTTGACGTTGAGGCCAACCTTTTCGATCCATACTCGGCCGCGGTCTTCGCGTTCTTTCTGGGCCATTCCGGCGCATTCGAGGCCGAAGACGACGTTTTGGAGAACGGTTCGGTTGTCGAAGGAGGTGTAGTCCTGGAAGACCATACCGCGTTCGGAACCGGGGCCCCTGACGGGCCCGCCGAGGACTTCGACGACGCCGATGGTTGCTGGATGATGAGGACGAAGGCCGGCGATCAGACGGAGAACGGTGGACTTGCCGCAGCCGCTGGGGCCGAGGATGCCGATGAACTCGCCGTGGCCGGACTTGTTCTCGACGGTGAACGAGACGTCCTTGATGACGGTATGGGCGCGGTCGGTCCCGGCGTTAAAAGTCTTCGAAACGTGAGCGAAATGGACGAGGTTCAATCGGCCTCCGTGCGGTACGGGAAGAGACCGCGCTGCATCCAGCCGAGGAAGCGGTCGATGAGAAAGGCGATGAGACCGATCAGGAACAGGATGAGGATGATGTGATCGGACATGCCGCGGCGTTGGCTGGTTGAAAGCAGAAAGCCGAGGCCGTGTTCGGCGTTGATGAGTTCGGCGAGCATGATGTAGCCGAAGGCCATGCCGAAGAGGCTGCGAAGGCTTTTGTAGATATCGGGCATGGCGAGGGCGACGAGCACTTTGCTGACGATCTGCCAGGACGATGCACCCAGGGTTTGGGCGGTTTCGACGTAGCGGTCGGGGACGGAGATGATGGCGCGGACCGCGTCTGAGAAGACGAACGGAACGCAGGCGATGAAGAGGAACATGACCTTCTGCGTTTCTTCAATGCCGAACCAGAGAATGGTGAGCGGGATGAGCGCCGCGACAGGAACGTTGCGGCCGAACAGCGCGACGGGGGCGGAGGCGGAATCGAAGACACGCCAAGCGCCGGCCAAGATGCCGAGCGGAACGCCGATGATGACCGCGAGGCCGAAGCCGATCATCACCCGCCGCAGCGTGGCGACGATGGAGGCGATGAGCCCGCGTTCGTTCAACAGTGCCGGGAAGCTTTTGAGAACTTCGAACGGCGATGGCAAAATTACGGGCGAGATCCAGCGGGCTTCCGCCGTATCCCCGAGCGTGGCGAACCACCAGAAGGCTAGGATTAGCGCCAGCGTTCCCGCGCCGAGAATCTTGCCGCTAAAGCCGGGCGGGGGGACGCGCAGATCCCAGATTGACATGGCTATTTGGTCGCCTCGAGGGGGTAGACTTTGATTTCGACGCGGCGATTTTTCGCGTTGTTCGCCGGGTCGGCCGCATCGGCGGGGCGGTCCCAGCCGATGCCGTTAGCAGAGAACTGATTGGCGGGGAGCGTGGGGAACTTGCGGATCAGCGCGCCTTTTACGGCGTTGGCACGATTCATGGCGAGTTCTTTGACGGCCGTGTCCGGTACCTGGCCCTTCATGGAGGCGTCCGTATGCCCTTCGATCACGATGCGTGCCGCGCCGAACTGTCCGGCCATTTTGCCGACCTCTTCGACGACGAAGTTTACGTTGGGGTCGTACATCTCTTCAATCGTTTTGCCGTTCACGTTTTTGACGGTGACCTTCATCAGGTCGAAGGAGTTGGGGTAAAAGTGGATGACGATGGTTTTGGTTAGGATCTCTTCGGATTCGCTCTGGACGGAGGAGGCCGTGGTGGGGACGAACTGCACGTTGTATTCGTTGGTTTGCTTGGAATACTTGGCTTCCTTGCCGAGCTTCTCGATGACGGAGAAGTCCATCACTTGGTCGAAGTCAACCTTGTCGGAGACGACGCCGATGCGTTTGTAGAGATAGTAGGCCGTGTTCCAGGTCCGCTCGAAGTTGGTGGGGTTGTTCTGGTTCAGGAAGAACTCGCGGTTCTCGGCGTGGTTGGTGCTATGGGCGTCGCCGAGCATGCCGAGGGCGTCGCTTTCGGGGATGGAGTAAGCCCCAGCCATGAGCTTGGCAACCGCCGTTTTGTTGGACTGCTCTTTGAGCAGTTCCATGTTGTCGAAGATGCCGCGGACGAGGCCTTCGACGATATCTGGATGGTCCTTGGCGAAGTCGGCGCGGGCGAACCAGACGTCGGCGATGAGCTTATTGGCGGTGGCGGTGGTGACGAGCATCCGGTTGCCCTTCACTTTCGAGAGGTTGTAAATATCTGGTGCCCAGGAGACGACCGCGCCTAGTGACTTGTCGGCGTTGAAGGCGGCGGCGGCTTGGAAGGCGTCTTGCGTGAACTTAAAATTGACCTCGGCGGGTTGGACGCCGCCGTTGATCAGGGCGTTGAGCGCGAAGAAATGGGAGGGCGAGTTCTGTGCCAGGACGATCGTTTTGCCTCGGAGATCGGCTACGCTTTTGATGCTGTCGCGGACGACAATGCCATCGCCGCCGTTTGAGAAATCGACCTGCTGATAGATGCGCGGCATGACGCGGGAATCTTTCTTTAGGCTGTCGAGCAGCAAGGGGACCATATCGAGGGTGGCCCAACCGATGTGGACGTTGCCGGCGGCGTAGGCATCGCGCATGGCAACAGGATCATCGATCAGGACAAGTTCGAGCTTGAAATCCTGTCCCGAGGGGGTCTTCCACACTTTGCCCGGCTTCAGGCCATTGTTGGCCAGGATGATGGGCGCCCAGCCGGCCCATACGTTGAGAGCAAATCGAACGGTGCGGTCGGCCAGGGGCTTGTAGCTGGAGATGCCCTGGACTTGGGGAAGCTTCTGGGCCGGGACGTAGTTATAGTCCTTGGCCGTGGTGATGCCCTGCGCGTCGGGTGCTTCGGCACCACCCTTGCCGAGTTCGATCTTTCCGCCACCGCCGAGTTTTTCGGGCAGCGAACTGAAGCGCCAAAGTCCGTAGCCGACTAGGCTAGCGACGACGGCGAAGACTGCGAGATAAAAGGCAGGTTTTGGTTGGGCCATAACTTTAGATACGTGTAGAGACTTAGTTCTGTTCGGTTAGCTTGGACTCGGCGACGGCCGGTCCTAGATCTTTCTGTGTGTCAGCGAGCTTGGTCGTTTCAGGCGACCGAAGGCCGAGTTCGCCTTCAAACTGGAGGAGCGCGTCGTCGGCCAAAGATTTTTGCATCTGCTCTTGGGCTTCGAGGTCGGCGATGCCTTCGCTCGAAAGATCGGAGGCGACGCGGGCCTTGCCGCGATTGTGGTCGATGCGGTCCTGAATGACGCGTTCGATCTGCCCGAAGTCCGTGGTGACGCTCATGTTGAACGATTCCGAGATGGAGGCGATTTCGGCTTCAGCGGCGCTCATCTTCAGTTCGGCGTCGTACTTTTGAATCTTCGTTTTCACATCGCCGAGCGAATGGCTGGCGTGCTGAATTTTGCGTAGATTGTTTTCGTACGCCTTTTCGTGCATTTCGAGCTGTTCGAGATGGCCACCGAGTTCCTGTTTTCCCTTTTGCAATTCGAGGGCGAATTTAGCGGCCGTTTCGCGATTGCCGGCTTTGAGATAGGCCTTGGTCTCGGCTTCGAGCTTTTGCGTGTGGGCGCGCGTGGTGGCGACCTGACGGTTGACTCGTTCCACCAAGCCGCGATAGAGTTCAAGGCCCTTGCGGCCTTCCTTCATCTGTTCGAGGGCACGGTCATGTTCCAGCTGCATCTGGGCGATGGGGTCGGCTTCCCAGAACATGTTGGCGATCTTATTGAGCTGGGCGCTGATGGCACCCCAAAACTTACCGAGGATCAAGATAGGCTCCCTGTGCGGCAACACCCACACAACCTTCCATGCTACTCGACTCGGGGAAGAATTGGGAGCCTAGTGTCGGCCGGTCCGTTCTAGCCAAGCGAGATACATAAGACTGAAGTCGTGAACACGGGAATCCGTGTTAAGCTCTTCCAACGAATATCGCATCTTTCGCTGCCAGTTCGGATACTGCCACGTTGCACCGGGCAGGTTTTGCTGCTCGGTTTCTTTGGTGAGATCTTCCTGGTTGAGGACGAGAATTTGGGCTGGGGTGGCAGCCAGGAAACCGATGACCGCGTTGTGGAGCTCGCCGCTGAGTTCGGGCACGTGGCGGATGTGATCGGGGTAGTTCGGCGGCAGGAGATTGAGCGTGTGGAGGACATCAAGGAGATGCTGTTTATCCTGCTCCCTGCTCGTCCATTGGGCCCGGTAACCGGCTTCATCGACGAGGTTGGCGGCGCGGCGCGATTCGATATCGCGCCCGGTCCAGAAGCCGGCCAGCGTGGGTAAGTCGTGGGTGGTGGAACTGACGATGGCGAGCGGCGGGTACTCGTCGGGATGTTTGAATGTGCCGTTCGGACCGCGCTCGAAGTAGAGGAGACGGTAGCTGAGGATGTTGAACTGCGCGAGCGCCTGGCGGACGTAGTCTTCGACGGTGCCGAGGTCTTCGCCGATGATGACGACGCCGGCCCGGTGCGCTTCGAGGGCGATGACGCGGAGGAGTTCCTGCCAGCGCTCTTTGACATAAGTGCCGGCGGTCGCGTCTCGCCCCTCGGGGATCCAATATAGACGGAAGAAGCGCATGACGTGGTCCATGCGGAGGGCGCCGCCATGGCGGCAGTTATTGCGAATTGCGGCGGCGAAGAGATGAAAGCCGTCCTGTTGGTGGCGGAGCGCGTTGGGGGGAGGGAAGCCCCAGTCTTGGCCTTGGGGGGAGAAGCCGTCGGGGGGGGCGCCTACGCGGCAGCCCTGGATGTAGAACGGTCGGTGGGCCCAGAGGTCGGAGCCGCAACTGTCGGTGGCCAGCGCGAGATCGTGATAGAGGCCGATCGACATGCCGATGGACTTGGTATGTTGCTGGACTGCGGCGAGTTGGGCGTCGACCGTCCAGGCGAGCCACGAGTAGAACTCGATCAGCCGCGGGTGGTCGTCGGCAAAGGCTTGGACGGCGGGGGAGTCGGGGTTTTGGAATTCGGCGGGCCAATCGGGCCAGATCCAGAACTGAGGGTTTTGCTTGTGGAGGGTTTCGTCGAGGGCGGAGTAGAGGGCGTATTGACGAAGCAGGTGGCCTTCGGTCGTGCGGTAAGCGCGAAAATCGGCTTGGTCTGGCTGGAGTCGGAACTCTCGGTAGAGCTGCTTCAGAAAGCGAAGCTTTAGCTTGGCGATGGCTTCATACTGGACGAGAGGTGCCTGCCGAAGTGCTTCCAGTTCGGCGGAACGCGAGCGGAACATGCTTTGGCAAACGCGGCTCGACGAGAAACGGGGGACGCGTTCGACGTCGATGTAGAGGAAATTTCGGTAGAAGGTACAGTTGGGGAGATACGGGCTGGCGTTATAAGGAAGGCGGTTTGAAATCGCGTGAAGCGGGTTCAGCGCGACAAACGACGCGCCTGCTTTCTGGTGGGCCCAGGTCGCGAAGTTCTGCAGATCGGTGGTATCGCCGACGCCCCAGTTGCGATTCGACCGCAGGCCATAGAGGGAGATGGCGATCCCAGAGATTCGTTGGTTGGCCGGAAGCGCGGGCGCTGCGGCCGGGCAGTTGATCAGCTTGGCTTGTGCGTGGCGGTCGCCGTAGTTGAGGGTAAGTTGGTGGTAGCCGAGCGGGAGGTCAGTCGGGAGACCGAGGGAGAGGCAGTCGTAGTCGTTGCCATCAAAGGTCGTGGTCTCGGATTGCAGGACGGAGAGCGGTTCAGAGAGGACGCGACCGTCCTCGAGAGTCAGGCTCCAGCGGTTTTCTGCCGAGGTGTTGTACGGATGCGGGACGCAGAGGGGGACTACGGGGGAGTCTGTGGAGACGACCACGGTAGGGGGTAGGAAGGCTAGCCGGGAGGAGAGTACGCGTTGACGGATCGCCGCATCAAGGGCAATCGAGTCCCCGGCGGGTAGAGCGAGGGCCGAGAGAATCGCGCTTTGGATGGCGGATTCTGGGCGGTGCTCCTGTCCCCAGATGTCCCAATAGACTGACTGAACCCCGAAGAGCGAGGCTGCTTGGGCTACGGCGTCGTCAAGATGCGCGGAGGGGAGGGAGGGGAGGAAGGAATCCATGAATGAGGGGCACTTCTAGTGTAGCCGGATTGTGGGAAATCGCCTGTTGCTGGGGCCCGTGCCATACTAAATAGGGTGCTTATTGGGGCATCGTTTGGATCAAAATCATTATGGAACAGCGAATTCTGCCAGTTGCGCCCGAAGACTTGTTTGCTCGGATTGATGAAGACGGGTTGGGCGATCTGTCCGATAACCTCGTGTTGACCACACTCGATAAGGCCATCAACTGGGGCCGCAAGAACTCGCTCTGGCCGATGTCGTTTGGGCTCGCTTGCTGTGCGATTGAAATGATGGCGATGAGCGCATCACGCTTTGATATTTCTCGGTTCGGTGCGGAAGTGTTCCGTGGCTCGCCGCGTCAGTCGGATCTGATGATCATTGCTGGTCGAGTCTCGAACAAGATGGCACCCGTGATTCGGCAGTTGTACAACCAGATGCCGGAGCCAAAATGGGTGATTTCCATGGGAGCCTGTGCGACTTCGACTGGTGTGTTCAGCAACTATGCTCTGGTGCCGGTGAATCAGGTGATCCCAGTTGATGTCTACGTTCCCGGCTGCCCTCCGCGACCGGAGCAGTTGATCTACGCCATCATGATGTTGCAGGAGAAAATTGATGCCGAACGGGGCACCACGCTGAAAATGTTGAATTTGGACTAAAGGCCGGTCGGAACGGATCGATAAGAGCGATAGACCCTAAAAGTCTGGGAGGCTATCGATATGGAGACCAAATCGATCGAACAAGTCTCGCCGATACGAACCTCTGCCGCTGTTGAACTAGAGAAGCAGCAGGTGGCGGAGCGGCGAGATCTTGTGCGTGCGGTGAAAGCGATCAACGCGACCGAACTGTTCGGTGAGAACTACGAACTGACGTTTGTCTTTGATCGCCAGAGCAAGCGTACTTTGATTCGAATCATCGACAGGGAGACGAAGGAAGTGATTCGTCAACTGCCGGACGAGTATGCGCTTAGGATTGCGTCGCAATTGCGCGTAGAATAGCAAACATTATTGTTCAACCTGTAGCCCTACGGCCCGATAAGGGTTTAGGGAGTAAAATGTCACTCGCAGCCTACCAAAACAGCCAAGATCTTGACGTTCTTTCGGCGACGCCGATGCAGTTAGTGCGAATGCTTTATGTCGGGGCGATTGGAGCAATCCAAGCCGCCTGTGGCCACCTGCGCAACGGCGACATTCGCGAACGTTCCCGGCAGATAACGAAAGCCTGTTCCATCATTGAGGAGCTGACTTTATCCCTGGATAAAGGTCGAGGAGGCCAGGTCGCCCTGGATCTTACGGAACTTTATGTGTATCTCCACAAGCGCTTGATCGCGGCAAACATCGAGCAGCAGATGGAGCCGATGATCGAAGTCAAACGGCACTTGGAGACACTCCTTGAGGCTTGGCAAGCTATCCCGGATTTGATCGCGCCAACGGAGATCCCTCGGGTTGGCTACGGAGGCGGACACACTTTTGGGGAGGAAGACAGCGAGTTTTCTGGTGAACGCATTCGTCTCCAACTCAGCGCCTAGTGCCGTGACCGCTTGAAATGGTTTCGTTAGTATCCAAACGTTCTTCGTGCGGTTTTCCGATCGAACTGACACTTGATCTTGGTAGCTGCTTTGTTGATTCGGCGGCACCAAGCCCTTGCCCTCCTTGCATAAGGTTCGGAGGTCTAAAATACTTCGATTGCCGAGGCTCTGTTTGGAAAAGATGCCGATTTCGATTTCCGCCTGATTGAGCCAATTTCCATGCTTGGGA
>JANXMS010000354.1 GCA_025354525.1 Acidobacteriota bacterium | reverse complement strand
TGGCCTTGAATACTGTCTTGGGAAACGCTACGCTCCGACGCTACGGCTTTCTCATGCCATCCGATCTTGCGGTGACCTAACGCCGCCGGGTTCAACCGCCGGATGCGGAAAACCGCATGTCCGGGGGTGTGGGAGGGTGGCTGGGCCAAAATCCCGGCCACTCGACCCGATTTTAGCGCATTGCCCGCCGACAGTGGGCATGAAGCCACGGGAGCACGCTCCGCCGGTGGCACGTCGACTTTGGTAGTTGTCGTTTCGACCGTTTCTAATTGTCGCCAAACACCGTACTGGCCTGCCGAATCGCTGAGGCGTCGTAGGTCGAATCCATGATTTCGTAGAGGTAGGTGACGCGTTTCGAACTCATCTCCATGAGGGGAATAGCGACCTGGGAATTGTGGGCGCTGGTGGCGGTCAGCAAGGCGCTGATCGGGATGTGGCCATCGGCGACATCAAGGTGAAACTTGTATCCTCGCCACCAGAAAATGCACCCGTCGTTTCCTTTTTTGCCGCCAATGTCGCAGGCGGTAGGGACGCCTTTGAGCATCTCTTTCACTGTTTTGGCTTTGGCCTGTTTCTTGATTCGAGTCTCTCGGTTAGCCCTGCAAGTTGTTTATTCTTTGGCGAATACTGCCTTCTTTCGCTTCTTCTTGCCTTTGGCTCTCGGGGCCTTCTTGGGCTTGGTATCGACGAATCGTTCGCGGGCCTTGATGGCAGAATCGTCGCGGGCGATGTGGCCAACCAGGCGATCGGCATGGGTCGCTCGGATGAGGGCTTCATGGGCAACGGTAGACAGTTGAGCGTCGGCGAACTCGGCGAAAGCGCGGGAAAAGGTGGACTCATGGGGGAGCTGGCTGGCGTGATCCCAGCCGCATAACTGGCGTAGACCATGGTCGGTTTTGAGGGTTTCAAGTAGTTGGCGGGTGTGCGCTAGACCGTAGACGGTTTTGGGCAGGAAGGCACGGGCGATGGCGAGACGGTCCTTGCTGGGTGTTTTTGACTAAAACCGCGAAAAGTCAATTTTGCCGGGTTGAGGCGGGCAGTTGCCCCGATTAATTCGGCTGTTTAGGACCTGCGCTGTCCCATTCCATTGCCGCCAACCGGCTGACCATTTGATCAAGATCGACGATCTCGCCTGGATCCCGGAAGTTGTACTCCCCATAGAAGTTCACATGCTTCCAACTCACCGGGCTGATCGACTTGATTCGGTCGGCCAATTCGAAGTCCTTCGTGCGCTCCGCTTGATCAAGGAGTTGGGATAGGACGCGAGCGTTGTAGTAGATGACGCAGTTGGCCAGCAATCGCGAACACTCGCTCCACAGCTGCTGTTCCAGGTCGGTCCTGACCCGCAGTCTGCCGACATTGGCGTATGCTACGGTATGGTACGACTCGCCGCGGTTCAGCGCCCGCTGCACGTTGCGGCGAAGGCGCAGGGAATCAACGTAGCTCAGCAGATAGCGACTGCGATAGAGGTTGTCCAGGTCCCACAGCGCTTTCTTCGTCCGGTTCTTGCGTGCGTAGGAGCTGAGCTTGCCGATGATCACGCTTTGGCTCGTGACCTTCGTGGCGAGGGAGGCGAAGATGTGCTTGATGTTGTCCTCCTCGGCGAGAATCAGCTTCGTGTTGGCCTTGCTGCTGGGTTTCAGCAGGAATTGCGCGTCGTACTTGCTGGTGCTTGAAGCCGGAGAGCGTGGCCGTCTTGTCGCGGACATCGCGGTATCGAGGCGCAAACTGGAAGCCGAAAACCCCCAGGATGACGAAATTGAC
>JANXMS010000347.1 GCA_025354525.1 Acidobacteriota bacterium | reverse complement strand
TCGGGAGGCGAATGATCCCGAAACCCGCTCATCAAGTACGGTTTTTCTATCGAACTGCCCATTGATATTGGTAGCTGCTTTGTTAATACGGCGATGGTCGAAATGATTTATGAAAACTGTTTCCAGCGGTCAGAGCACTAGTAGAGAAATCGCTTCCGCGCCGACGGGCTCGAAGCTGATCTGCCGGCGTGTTCCGGTGGCAACGGCCAAGCGTTCCCAGTGTCTGTGTCGATGGTCGCATACGGTTGGTTCAGCGTGAAATGGAAAGAGGGCGCTCTCCGCTAGTGAGTATTCCGCCCCTCGGGCGGGCATTTTCAAGGCAGCGGGGTCTACCGATCCGATGAAGGTTGGGGCGGCGCAATGCGGTGATCCTCGGGCCGCCGTTCCTCGTCTCAATGAGCCCACCGAACGATTCCTCAGCATGGTTGCGTCCCCGCAGTGGCGCTTCCGTTTCGCTCGGCACAATTGTTGTAGCGCCGCCGCGACTAACCCGGCCAACTTCGGGCTGCCCCGTATCCGCGGGAGCAATGGAGGGCTTCCGGGCTCTGTCCAGATACACATGACCAAACCTAGCGCACGTCGAACCGGTGGCCGATTTGTAATCGGCCTCGGTCTTACTTCAATCCCGCCAAACTCGCGTGCCGGAACAGCAGACCTGACGCGGTGAACAACGCCACGAAGACACCATGCAGGATGGCCATATTCCGCGCGAGGTAGGGCGGCGCGCCCGAAGGCAGCATCACGGCAATCAGCGCCAGCGTCGCCGCCATCGCGAACAACGTGCGAGCCAACGCTCGCGCCTCCAGCCGAGCCAGCCAGGCCCCAATGCCCCCTACCGCGAGCACGCTGTAGTAGACCAGGTTCGCAGGATTTTCCGAGCCCGCGACATGGACCATGTTGGACCACCCCAAGGCGAACCCGGCCACCAGCGCGACACCAACGCCGGCTTTGTACGACCACGCGCCCATCTTCCTTGCGATCACCGCATACACCATCCCCGTCCCGAAGAACAGGAGATACACGAACACGAAAACTCCCGCGTCCCAGTTCCATCCCTCCACCACCTGCGATGCCACGAGAGGCACCATCAACCCGGCCAACGCTCCCAGCGCCACACGCAGTATCGTCTTTCCCAGTTGCGACATATGAGTTGTGTTCTCCCTAACGATTCCGACCGACGTTGGTCCGCAGTTTATCGAGATTTGTGACCAACACAACGGAGGGCGGATGGCAAGCTCGGGGTGAGTCTGGGCGATACCTTCGTGTTTAACTGCATCACTTGGATTTAGAAGTGACGGCTGTCCCCTCGAGAGCGATGGTTTGGAGATGCCACTTCGCGAGGACGGGGAGGGCGGAGTCGTCGATGTTGGGGGCAAGGGCTAGGCGGAGTTCGCGGAGCTTGGGCATCTCGCCCAAGGCCTGTAGGCCGGCGGTGTTAACGGGGGTTCGGCTGAGGTCGAGGACTTCGAGATTTTTGAGACGGCTGAGGTTTTCGAGGCCGGGGAGGGATTTTCGCTCCTCCTCTTTTAGGCCGGGGCGGTCGGCGCCTTGGTCGCTGCGAACCGCTCCGCTGAGGCGGAGGGTGACCAGGTTTTCCAGGCCGCCGAGTTCTTCGAGGACGGCAGGGGTTAGCGAGATGCCCCAGTAGCCGGAGTCGACTCGCTGCATGCCGGAGAGGTCGAGGTGCCTCAGATTGGGGATGAGCTTGAGGGCGGAGAGGGCAGCGACCCCGATGCGGGTGCCGCCAAGGACGAGTGATTCCAGATGCGGGAGATCGGCGAGTAACTCGATGTTACTGTCGTCGATTTGGGAGTAACTGAGGTCGAGGTGTTTGAGGGCGGTAAGTTTGGCGATGTGCTCGAGTGATCGGCTGGTGAGGCGGGTTCCTCGGAGGTTGAGGCGCTCGAGTTTGTCCCAAGTGGCCAGGGCGGCGAGACCTTCGTCGGTGATGAACTCGGCGAAATAAAGATCGAGATCGCGGACGCCTTGGAGGTCGCGGAGGCGTTCGAGGCCGGCGTCAGTGATGCGGGTTTGGGCTAGGCTGAGGCGGTCGAGATCCTGGCGGACGGCGATTTGGTCGAGGTCGGCGTCGGTCGTCCAGACGCCGGAGTAGTCGGCGAAGAGGAGGAGGAGTAAGAGCTTCATGCGCGTCTCCGATGGGGGAAGCCGCTTTCTTTATCCCAGACGATTCGGGCGGCGGGAAGGGCTCGTTTGAGTTGGGCGAGGACGGGGGCGGAGATTAACGAGTGGTAGAGATCGAGGGTTTGGAGCTTCGATAGCTTGCTGAGGGTGGCGAGAGAAGCGTCGGTGATGAGGGTGCTATCGAGGATGAGGGTTTGGAGGTTGGCAAGCGCGGACAGGGGGGCTAGGCCGGTGTCGTTGAGATCGGCGTAAGCGAGGTTGAGGGTTTGGAGACTTGTGAGTTTTGCGAGGGTGGGGGCGGCGGCGTTGGTGGTACGGGTGCGGGCGAGATCGAGGTACGTGAGGCGGGTGAGGGGGGCGAGTTGGAGGAGCGATTTGTCGGTGATGCGGGTATCGCGGAGGCTAAGCCAGGTGAGGCTCGTGAAGGCTTGCCAAGGGGCGACGTCGTCGACATCGGTGCCGGAGAGATCGAGGTGTTCGAGGGAGAGAGAGGCGAGAGTGCGAATTCCCTGCCCCGTGATATCGGTCTCGGCTAGATTGAGGCGGCGAAGAGCGGGGAGACGGGTGAGCGCGGCGAGATCGACGACGGGGGTGCCGAGGAGGCTGAGATCAGCGAGGGCGGGCCAGGCGGGCAGAGACGCCGCTTCGACGTAGGTGTTGTTGAGGGCTAGTTTTTGGAGGTGTTTGAGAGGGGCGAGGTTTTGGAGGCCGGCGTCGGAGATGGGGTTTTGGTTGAGGTTCAGTTCTTCGAGGGAGGTTAGCGTGGCTAGTTGGGAGAGGGCGGAATCGCCGAGGCCGGTGGCTTCGAGATCGAGCGAACGGAGGCCGGGGAAGCGGGCGAGGGCGGCGACGGAGGCGGCGTTTAGCGGGATGCCGCGGAGCGAAACGTGGCCGGGTCGGATGGTGCCTCCGAGGGAGATGACCCATTCGCGGAGATCGCCCGAGGGGGGCGGGGCTTGGGGGCGGGAGGGGGCGCCGGCAAAGAGAATGCGGGCTGAAGGGAGGGCTGTGCGGAAGGCGTCGAAACCGGTGGCGGTGACGCGGGTATAGCGGATATCAAGGTGACGAAGAAGGGGGAGTTTGGCGAGGCGGGCGAGGCCGTCATTCGAGATTTTGGTGCGGTAGAGGTTGAGGGATTCGAGCTTGGAGAGGCGTTCGAGGGTGGCGATGGCGGCGTCGGAGATGTTGGTGCCTTGGAGATCGAGGCGGCGAAGGGCGGTGAGGGCGGCGAGGGCGGGGATGGATTCGTCGGTGATGGCGGTGCCGTGGAGGTCGAGGTCGTGGAGGCGGGTGAGCTTCGAGAGGGGGGCGAGATCGGCGACGAAGGTGTCGCCGATCCAGAGGCGTTCGAGGTCCGGCATTTGGCGGAGGGGGGAGAGGTCAGCGATGGGGCAGAGGGTGAGATCGAGGTTGCGGAGTTTGGGGAAATGGCGGAGGCCGGGGCCTTGGATTTCGGCTTGGCGGAGAGCGAGTTCGCGGAGGTTCGTAAGAGTTTTTATTTCGTCGAGGCCAGCGTCTTTGAAGCGAATGCGGTCGAGGAAGTGGTCAGAAAACGTGAGTTTTTCGACGGTGGTGACGGCGGAGAGGAAGCGGAGTTGCGTGCTGAGATCCTTGCCGCCATCGGCGTTGCGGTTCCAGAGGGGACCGGGGAGACGGACTTCGCGGAGACTGCGGAGGCCGATCATGCGTTCGAGGTCTTCGGGGACGGCGTTGACGGCGACCCAATCGACCATGTCGAGTTGGTAGTCGGCGGGAGGGAGGTCGGCAATGTCGGTGATGAGTCGACCGGCGATGGCGACTCGGCCGCCTTGGAGGAGGGTCCAGCGGGCGACGGCTTGGTCAGCGGGGGCGGCGTGGGCGACCAGGGCGAGGAGGAATAAACAAATTTGGATTAACCCACGCATTAGACGATCTCGGAGAGTTTTCGTTCGGCGGTGGGGAAGGCTTTGATGGGCGCCCCGAGGACCTCTTCGGAGAGGGTTAGATAGAGATCGCCGAGGGTGCCGGTGGTGCGGGTGTGGAGGCCAGTTTTCATGCCACCGGCGTGACCGGCGAGGATGAGGGCGAGGTTGTTGTTTTTGTGAGCGTTGGCTTCGGCGTGTTCGTGGAGGAAGGCGACGACGGTGTTATCGAGGAGGGTGCCTTCGCCTTCGCGGACGGATTTGAGTTTGCCGAGGAGGTAGGCGAATTCGTCGACGTGCCAGCGACAGATGTCGCGGAGGATGCGCATGCCGCGGGGGGATTCGACTTCGCCGTGGGTGTATTCGTGGTGACGCTGGGCGGTGTGGCCGAGCCAGGGGAAGCGGGTGAGGCTTTGGCACTTGGTGAGCATGTAGGATGCCACGTGCGTCTGCTGGGAGGCGAGGGCGTGGACGAGGAGATCGCTTTGGAGTTTGGCGATGCGGGGGTAGTCGCGGAGGTCGCCGGCTTCGGCGGGGCGTTCGACGGGTTGGGCGTATTCGGGGGGGAGGGTGGCGATGGAGGTTTCGAGTTCGCGGACGGATTGGAGATAGTCGTCGAGCTTGGATTTGTCGTTGGCCCCGAGGCGAGATTGGAGGGATTTGGTTTGGGATTGGACGGCGTCGAGGACGGATTTTTGGCGGGCGATGGAGGGGGCGTCTTTGACGCCGAAGAGACGATCGAAGAGGCGGTGGGGGATCATTTCGGGAGGGAGGGGGCGGTCGCGGTCGGCCCAGCTTAGATTGCGTTGGATGCTTTCGCCGAAGGACTCTTGGCAGACGCCGATTTGGAGGGAGCGGAAGCGGGTGTCGCCGCCGATTTTCTGGGCGATGGCTTGGTCAATGGACGGGCCGCCGGCGCCGCGACCGGTGTAAGTCTTGCAAGAAACGACGGCGGACATGGAGGGGTAATGGCTGTTGCCGGGGCCGGGGAGGCGGGCGGCGGCGGAGTCGAGACCGGTGATGATGTGGACGTCGTTGCGGAAGGGGGCGAGGGGTTGGAGACAGGAGGGGAGGGCGAAATCAGCGCCGGTTTCGCGGGGGACCCAATATTTTTCGGGGATGCCGTTGCCGTTGAACCAGAAAACAAAACGCTTTGGAATTGTTTTAGCTGGACCGAAGGCATAGGCGGTGCCGTTAAGGTTGAACATGGCTTCGAGCGGGGGGAGGCCGAGGACGGCACCGAGGCCGCGGAGGAGGGTGCGACGAGGGAGGCGGGTTTCAATGGGCATGGGATTCTTCGAGAAATGGCTGGGAGGTGACGGTGGCTAGGACCAGTTCGCGGAAGCGGAAACCGGATTTTGAAAAGCGTTGGAAGATGGATTCGAGATGAGGGCGGTCGGCGTCGGTTTCGGGTCGGCCGAGGGCGTAGCGAAAGAACTGTTTGACGATGCAGCGTTGGCAGGCGGGGGTGCGGGCGAGGATGTCGCCGGCTTCGGCGGGGGAGGAGAAGGCGGAGTTTGGCACGCCGAGGATGGAGGCTTGGGTGTTGACGGGGAGAGCGGTGGGGACGGCATCGCGGCGGACGTTGCGTTTGACTTTGTCGACGGCGGGAAAGATGAGGGCGATTTGCTTTTCGCGATAGCGGCCGATGGCGTCGAACTGTTCGAAGCCGAAGCCGATGGGGTCGACGAGGCGGTGGCAGCCGGCGCAACTGGCGTCAGAGAGATGGGCGGCTAAGCGGTCGCGATTGGTGAGCGGCTTTTCTTCGGAGAGGACGGGGAGCGTGGTGGAGACGCCGGGGGGAGGCGGGGGGACGATTTGGCAGAGGAAGTGTTCGCGAACGAAGAGGCCGCGATCGGTGGGGGCGGTTTCCGAGGGTTTGGAGGTGAGGGTGAGGAAGCTGGCGTGGCCGAGGATGCCGGCGCGTTTGGAGGCGGCGGGGAAGGCGACGCGGGCGAACTCCGAGAGTGGAGGGGGGAGGTCGTAGAGTTGGGCGAGGGGGGTGTTGACGAAGCTGTGGCGGGCGGTGAAGAGGTCGAGGAAGTTCTTATCGTTCCAGACGAGGTCTTCGAAGAGATGGGTGGTTTCGGCGAGCATGGACTGGATTAGCTCGGCGCCGAATTCGGGGAAGAGGGTGCGTTCGCGGAGGGCACCTTTGACGCGGTCGAAGCGGAGCCATTCGGCGAGGAACTGGTTGAGGGCGAGTTTGGCGCGGGGGTCGGCGAATAGGCGGCGGGCTTGGGTTTCGATGTCGGCTTGGGTGGCTAGATTGGCGGTGCGGAGGGTGGCATCGGGGGCGGTGTCCCAGAGGAGATAGGAGAGGCGGGCGGCGGGGCCGGGGCTGGTGTGGAAGAGAAAGCCGGGGGATTGGAGCATGGTTTCGACGACGAGGGGGGCGTCGAAATTGGGGCCGAGGAGTTTTGTGAAGGTGGCGGTTTCGGCGCTGGAGAGGGGGCGGCGGAAGGCGAGTTCGCCGAAGGAGCGGACGAACTGTTCGGGGCAGGAGGGGGCGGCTTTATCGCAAGGGATGAGTTTGGCGAGAGCACCGGAGCGGAGGGCGGCGCGGGTGAGTTTGGCGGCGGCGCGGGCGTAGTCTTCGGCCATGAGGGGGGAGATGTTTTGGCCGGCGGCTTGATTCGTGAAGCCGTTGATGAAGTCTTCGGGGGGGAATTGGTTGGCGGGTCGGGTGCGATCGTTGAGGAGATCGGCGACGG
>JANXMS010000283.1 GCA_025354525.1 Acidobacteriota bacterium | reverse complement strand
GCCCAAGTGGCCACCGACATCTATGAAAAGGGAGTCAAAGTCACGGACAAAGAAATGCGGCTCCTCAACCTCGCCAAGCACGAGACTTTCGGCCGCTGGAACTACACTCTACATCCCAAACAGATTGGGAACTAATTCTTGGACCGCGCCTTAATTACTTCATATCAATGGTTGAACCTGGCGGCGGCTCAAGGCGATGAAAGTGCCAAAAAGGCGCGAGACACCCTCGAAACGTCAATGACGAAAGAGCAAATCAGTGAAGGCCAGCGACTGAGTCGGGAATGGTCGAATAGGAGCAAGTCGCCAACAATCGGGCGGAGAGGATGCTGCGTCCGGCGGTGATCGCGCGGAAGGTGTCGCATTGTTCGAAGAATCAGGCAGGGGCCGATGCCTTCGCGACCTTCGCCAGTCTTGCCCAGACCGCACGGAAGAATAGATCGGGATCCGTCACCGAGACCTTTCGGCAACTCTTCTCAAAGCCAACCGTCGCCACGGCTCTATAGGGGGCGGCGGACCGCTAACCAATTACAGTCGATCCATACCAACGGCTCCCGGATACTTCTTTATCCTGCAACCGACATCCAGAATGTTCTCGGGCACTTGCCGACTAGTTTAACTCGCTCAAAGCGCTTTCCAACGAATCCAGCGCAAACGATGCCTGTTCGGCGCTCAACAACAATGGCGGGCAAAGCCGTATCGAGTTCGGCCCCGCCCCCAAAACCAGCACCCCCTTGTGAAACATTCGCTGCACCAAAGCGTTCCGCAACTCCGGGTCGCGCTCTCGCGTCGCCTGGTCTTTCACGAATTCGATCCCGATCATCAGCCCCAACCCGCGCACATCACCCACGCGCGAATATCGGCCCGGCCACGCGCGGAGCCGCTCCAGCATCTGTCCGCCCACCGCCGCCGCGTTCGCCAGCAACTCTTCTTCTAGCAGTTCAATCGTCACCAGCGCCGCCGCCACGGCCACCGGATTTCCCCCAAACGTAGAAGCATGCGCCCCCGGCGGCCACGTCATCAAATCGGCCCGGGCAATCGTCGCCGACAACGGCAGTCCGCTGGCGATGCCCTTGGCGGTCGCCAGAATATCCGGCTCAAACCCAAAATGCTCACTCGCAAACATCCGGCCCGTTCGCCCCATCCCGGACTGCACTTCATCGGCGATCAGCAGAATGCCGTGCCGGCGCGCCACGGCTGTCAGCTCCTCGAAAAACTTCCGCGGAGGCACAACATAGCCTCCCTCGCCCTGCACCGGCTCCACGACAATGGCCGCCACTTCCCCGGCCGGCAGGATGGTCTTGAACAACTGCTCCTCCAGCACCTGCACGCATTCCACTTTGCACGTTTCCACGCGTTGCCCATACGAACAACGGTAACAATTGGCATATGGAATGTGCGTCACGCCGGGGATTAACGGGCCAAAGCCCTGCCGCTGCACGGTCTTCGATCCCGTCAACGACAACGCGCCCTGCGTCCTCCCGTGAAAAGCGCCGAAAAACGCGATGAACTTATCCCGCCCGGTTTTGAATTTCGCGAGCTTCATCGCGGCCTCCATCGCCTCGGCGCCGGAATTGCCGAAGAAAACGCGGCGCGGTGATTCGCCAGGCACCAGGCGAGCGAGTTTCTCGGCCAGTTGCACCATATTTTCGTAATAAAAGTCAGTGCCGCTCATGTGGATCAACTTCGCGGCCTGCGCCTGAATCGCCGCCACCACGCGAGGATGACAATGACCCGTCGCCACCACAGCGATCCCCGCGTTCATGTCCAGAAACCGGTTGCCGTCAACGTCCGTTACAATCGCGCCCGACGCCGATTCCACCACCAGCGGGTAGTCGCGCGTATAGGAAGGGGAAAGCACGGCGTGGTCGCGGGCAATCAACTCCGCCGCCTTCGGGCCGGGCAAATCCGTGCGGATGCTGGGAAGCATAGTACAGTTACTCCTTGCGATTCGTTCTGTCCCGGGGTAAGAAACGCGGCCTTCGTGCCGAACGGTAAAGCAGGGTTAGTCGGAGCCGAATAGCGACGGACGACTTTCGGAAGGCGTTTGTGGCCGGAGTTGCACTCTGCGCTTAGAATACTCCGAAACGGTGGTGCAGTCCACCAAACAATTTGCATCAGTATTGTGTCTGCGATTCAGACAGTGAGAATGCCGTCTTTCGAGTTCGGGGAATCCCCCGCACCCTGAAGCGAATCGTATGCGGGACGTGGGATCGGCCCTGATCGGCCACTCCGGGGGCGGGTATCGGTGAGATCCTTTTTTCCCCGGTCGGAAGATTGTTTCACGGCGCGCTCCCTTTTGTGGCTGACGGCCCGTCAGGCTGTTATGCGAGTTGTGCGGAGATCATAAAGAGCAGGGCTCGGCGGCGTTTATAGGAAGAGGTGTAGGTTGCCGGTTGGCTTTATGCGATCCACCAGTAAGGTTAACAGCCCGAAGAGCGCCCCTCTGTCAGGCGGCGACGCCAGCCGTCAACGGCAGTTACTCGACCGCCTATCGGTCGAGTATGCGCGGCACGCCCGCGAACTGCTCCGTCTCCGCGAGTCGATCAATGGCTCCGTCTATGAGATCCACACCCGCTGTGGCAATGCGACCTGCCATTGCGCCAAGCCTGACGGTGTGCGGCACCCGGCCACCGTGCTCTCCTGGAGCGAAGATGGCAAAACGCGCATCCGTCGCCTGACGGAAAATTACCGCCGTCTGCGCCAGTCGCGCGCGAGCTTGGTGAAACTGCACCGGGAGATCCTCGCCGCCGTCGACCGGCTGGAGCAAGTCTTGCGCCTTCCCCCGCCGGTTTCCCCGGCCACGGGCAAGAACCGGACCTAGCCATGGACTTTGCCGCCTTCGAACTCGACCGCACGTTCGTGATCGAGGCCTTGGACCGCGGCGAGATCGATTATCTGGAGAACCTGTCGGAAGCCGCCGAATCCGATTTCTTCCGCCAACTGATCGGCCGGGACGCGCTGGCCCGTTTGGCCGAAACCTATCCCACGCCGCGCAAGAAAGAAGAGGTCCCCGTATGGCTTTATAGTGCCCGCCAGATTAGCCTCAAGCTGCACGATGCCGGCTATCCTGCCTTCCCCTATGTGCTGGGTTCCGGCGGTGGGCCCGGAGGTGGGGCGGAAAGCCGTTCCTCCCGATACCCGGGACGTTACGTCGGCCTGCGCCGGTTTGAAGGACAAGAATTCCTAATGACCGCCAGACCCCTTGCGATCAGGACTTCCTGCATAAGTTCGCCCGCGACAACGATGCCGGGCGGTTGCATAACTGGTTCAATCGGGAAGTGCCGCGGCTGTTGCGGTCGATAAAACTGTTCGATCCGGAAGGCTTGTTCCTTGGCGACGCCAGCTATATATTCGTTCCCGACAAAGAAAAGTACGAGGACTCGGTGAAGCTGCTCTTCGACGAACACAATCACCCGGTCGATTCCACAAGGGTGGATTTGCGGGACAAGCGCTATCAATGGCCCCGCTGTTACAAGCTGGTTTCGATCCTTCCCTATCAATCGCAACCTGAATCTGTTTTTGACCGTTGCGGCCCGGGTTGTGTCCGGCAACCGGCATGAGTGTCCCATCCTCTATGAACTGGTGGACGGCTTTGTCAGTGCCGTGAGCCGCGATTGGATGAAGGTTCTGATCGACGGTGCCCAGATCGCGCGGTTAAAGACCGCCTATGGGATCGACAACCTGGCGCCGCTCCGGTGCCACGGGCGGATCGGCCCAAACATCTCACCATTGTGAAACGGGAGTGGACGCGGCAACAGACGCTGGCGGCCAGGAAAGGTTTGCCGCCGGCCCCGCCGCTTCCTCCGCCGGCTCCGCAACCGCAACGGCGGACACTGCTCGGCATGGCGCGCGGCGTGACCAGTTGGACCCAATGCACGGTCCCGTTGACGGTGGTGGTGAGCCGGGAGATTGACACCGGCGGCGAGGTCAACGATTGGGAACTGGCCACCACCTCGGCTACCCGCGGGGCCGTGCACACGCGCTCTACCTACGCGCTGCGAACCGCTACCGAAGAGCGGCACCGCCAGTATAAGTGCTTTTGCGATGTGTTGCGCATGGCCTCCCGTAAGTTTTCGATGGTGGTCACTCAGGTACTGTTTGTCCTGCTGGCCTAGACACTCCTGCAGGCCCACTTGTTTTTGCGTCATCGCAAAGAGATGAACCCGCGCACGCGACATGGGTTCTGCTGTTTCTAAACCCTGCGATGGAAGTGGTCGCGGTCTATTATCAACAACGCTTCTTTTTGGTTCTTCGCTGTTTGGTGTGGGTAGAAGAGCCGGCGCAAGATCGCCAGTGATGAGGGTAGCCTACAGTGGCAGGAGCATTCGGCCCGCAAGACCGGCCGTGGAAATGGGGGCGGTGGAAAGCGAGGAAAACCAAAAGCAGGTTTTCTCACTCTTCCCACCGCCCTTGGAAATCGCAAAAAGGCGCGATGTCCACATTCCCACCGCCGCGACGGCGATATTGTCGTTTCTAACTTCAAACCCCAAAGAAGCGAACCCGACTCACTCGCACGCTCCTCATCCCTTCGAGGTTCTATCCTCGCCGACGCCTCCGAGAACCGAATGCCCCCTTCCGCCCGCCCGACCTTACCCACACCAAACAGCGAAGAGGCTTCTTTTTGCTGTCCCTGGCGGAGTTCGCCGTGGTCTTGCTGGAACTGGACGAGACCGCGCGCGCCAAACTCCTGCCCAAGATAAAACAAATCAAGCGCGACGTGTATCAGCTTCCGCAAAACCCAAGATCGCCATAGATTGAACCGGACAATTGGCTTTCCTGTACGCGCCAGACTCGCGGTTTGTTCATGATCCGAGGGGAACGGCCCCGATCTTGTTCTTCCATTCCGGCAGGCCGCGACGCAGCTGCCGCCTCAACTCTACTCGGCCCACAACTCGCGACTCGAGGCGGATAAACTCATTCCGCCCGCCCCCTCGCTCCCCCTCGCCGTCCAATATTGAACTCGAACCACACTAACAACCCAATTCGCCGCGCATATTCCCTCGCACGGTACTCCGTGCACCTGAAAACGTTGCCGCCCCCCCACTGTCTGAATCGCAGATTTTCATTGCGAAGGCTTCACATTCACCACATTCGGTATGATAAACTTCAAAAATTCTCAGGAGGCAGTTCTGATGAAACTCATAACGCTGCGTCAAATTACGTCGCTTGCCGCATTCTTGGCTCTAGCGGCCTTCGGCGAAACCGCCACGAGCCTAGGGGTGCCTGTCCAGACCGTGCTTGTTTCCGCGACATCGAACAGGGCGGAAGCTACCGTGCGTCTGTTCGGCATCGCCAAACTTGAGGCCAAGGACTTGCAATACACCGTAACGTCGGCCGATGAACGGGGCTTGACGGCGGTGACAATCGAAGCTATCACTGCTGTCCCTAACTCGACGGAAGAGTGGACACTTACGCTTAGGGCCGAACGGCTCATTTCTTTCGGTGAAACCGTGGTCACATTGTCATATCTGGGCGTGCCAAAACAGGCGGTCAGATTCTTTCGGCCAGGACTTGTCGTCAAGACGCCAGAGAACGGATTCACAGTGAAAGAAGGCGGTGGTACACCGTTCACTATCGTGCTTGAGAATCCCGTCGCCATCAAGTATTCAGTAGTCCGCGCCCGCCTGCGGTTCCACGATAAGGATGTTTGTGTAGGTACTACTGACAACTCGCTTGACACCAAACCGGTGCTTATTGGTTGGGATAAGTTTGTTGCGTGGTTTTGTGCGTCCGGCAACAAAGAGTGCAATGATCCCCAGCAGTGGGCTAAGTTTCCCGTCGCCGAATACACATCCACAACCTTTCGCGCTAAGGCCGACAGTTCCTGGTTTCGAGATCCGCAATCGGGTTACCCGAAGAGTGCAAAACGGAAAGGGATACTCACGCTACGGTATGACAATCCGGAGGTTCCAAAAGTTAACTACAAGGCAGCCGCTGACGCCGTGCCAGCCAAGGCCGCCGTTCCGGCGACGGCAGCCACGGCAGCCGTTCCAGCCACCGCAGCCGCTCCAGCCACGCCGGAGGTGTTAGCCCAAGATATTATAAAAGCCGGGACAATGATCTTCGAACAGAACATCCCGCTCGAAGTGCAATTCGAACCCAGCGGTGTGAGTACGTTGTTCACGCTCCTCGAAATTTTCTCCGGATTGCTTATTGGCGCGGTGCTATTACTTTCTCTCCGAGTTACCATCCCGAATTACCGGCGTAAGCGAGCGATAAAAGAGCAGTTCGCGCAAGCGGCTAAAGCGACGCGAGGGATTTCTGGCGGCGTTAGCTCCGTACTCCGGGTTCTGCTTCGCGTGGAGCGGTTGGCGCTGCAATCCAACCTTCGCGCGGCTTGGATCTTCGGTCCCGCCTTTGCGGAAGTCGCCCAGCGTGTCGAACTGGGTATGAAAACGACAAATCGAAAAATAGAAATCGCCAAGCGCCTTGATGCGGCTCGAAACCGGCAATGTAGCTTGGCCGGCCAGGACGCGCCGCCTACACGGCTTGACAAAATCGACCGTCACATTGCAGCCGCCACCGACGCTTTGCTTCGTGAACAACTGGGCGAACAGGACTGGGTCTTTATTCAGGAGCAACTGGATGCCGTGGATAAGTTGCTAGGCGAGCCGACGCAGGAGGAAAAGGACGCGTTCGAGGTGGAGTTGGTCCAGCGCTGGAAGTCGATTCGCAACTTCTTTGAAACGGAGCCGGATACCAATGTTAATAATCCTCCCACTGTTCGGCTTAAGGTGCCCGCGGCCTTAGTAGGCATGGAGGATTGTTTTCCCTCGGCGAAAGGATTGCCGAGTCCGGTGGACACGTCGGACGGGAGTCAGTGGGTAAAGGATATCGGCCCCGCACGCGCGGATTTACAGCTCAGTGCGCTTTCCATGCTCCGTCAATTCCAGTTCCTCTTACCCTCAACTACTACGGGCTGGCAAATAGAGCCGTGGGCCACCGCCAAGTCTCGTTTAATAACACTTCTGCAAACTCCTTCAACGGAGAATCTTGCGGTCGCGCGCTTATTGCTACGTCAACTGGCGCCAAACATCTCGGTAAGTGCGATCGAAGATGCACTGCGCGCCGGGGAGGCTGATATAGAAGTGGAACCGCAACGCGTCTTTCAAAACGAAAAGACACGCCTCGTTCTGCGGTTCCGCAATCCGGACTTTAAGTCCGCTGCCGCGCGGCTCGCTCTGGAATGCGTATGGACATTAACTGACAAGCGGGCGGACATCCCGCCGATTGATCGATGGTGGAAAAAATATCGCTATTTATCGAAACGAAAGGCCCAGTCACCGGAGATTCAGCAGATCGAGCGGGGATGGGAAATTTACCGCTACTTTGAAAACGATGTAAAGGAGTGCGAAATCACCGTAAGGTTCTATAATCAAGGAAAGTTACTAACGAAGCCCGGCGCCGGAGCGGATGGCGACTTAATTCCTGCGGAGCCGGTGGTAATATCTGGGAAAGTTACTCCAGAGCCACAAGAAAACAGATCTTATCGATGGTGGCATCCTAAGAGCGAACAGTTCCAGCGATTCACGCCGGAAGCGCTTCAGTTGGGGGCGGCTCTGCTCGTTCCCCTGGCGACTCTGGCAGTTACGCAATCCGGTGAAGTCAATAGCGGTAACTTCAGGGATTTGATCGGCCTTGGATTCGGATCCGAGGCCATCCGCGGCATTCTGACGCCTACGCCCGAACAGAGCGGAGGGTCGGCGCAGCCACCGAAATAGCGCAGAGAACTGTTCCACCTGCGATTCAGACAAGGAGAATGCCCTCTTTCGAGTTCAGGGAATCCCCCGCACCCTGAACCGGCGGGAGGACTCTGGAATCGTATGCGGGACGGGTGTAATGGACCCCAAAACTTGGACAGCAGATTGATCTTTTCTTAAGTGGTGGTCGGCCTTGAAAATAAAGGCGACCCAATGCCCAGAACGCGCAAGAACCACCCACCAGCTCTGAAGGCCAAGGTGGCAGTCGAGGCCATCAAGGCCCAGCGAACCACCACCGAGATCGCCCAACTCTACGGCGTCCATCCCAACCTCGTTGGCTCCTGGGAGAAACTCGCCCTCGAGTTACTCCCCGAACTCTTCACCCCGAAATCGTCCACCTCCCGCCCGGTTGTCGACGACGAGAAACAAGAGCGCTACCGCCAAATCGGCCAAATGAAAGTCGAAATGGACTTTCTCAAAAAAACGGTCGGCCAGCTCGATTGAGGATCGCCGCCAATGGATCGATCCCTCCCTCCCTCACCTTGCCCTCCAACGACAATACGAACTGCTCCAGTTGGCCCGCTCCACTTACTACCATCGCCCGGCCCCAGAGTCGCCCGAAGACCTCCGTCTCATGCGGCAGATCGACGAACTCTATCTGGCTCACCCCTTCTACGACAGCCGCCGCATGGCCGTCACCCTCGGCATCAACCGCAAGCACGCCCAGCGGCTGATGCGCCTTGTGGGCATCGAAGCCCACTATCCCAAGCCGCGCTTCAGTCAACGTGCCCCCGGCCACACCGTGTATCCGTACCTACTGCGCGGGCTGACCATCGAACGGCCCAATCACGTCTGGAGTGGCGATATTACGTACATTCCGCTCTCCGGCGGCTTCCTCTACCTGGTGGCGATTATCGACTGGTACAGCCGCTTTGTCCTCAGTTGGGAGTTGTCGAGCGCCCTCGAAACCAGCTTCTGTACGGCGGCGCTGGCTGCGGCGTTTCGCTTCGGCCAGCCCGAAATCTGGAACTCTGATCAGGGTTCCCAGTTCACCGCGATCAACTTCCTGGTGCCCTTGCAGGAGCGGGGGATCGCGATCA
>JANXMS010000247.1 GCA_025354525.1 Acidobacteriota bacterium | reverse complement strand
AGAGCCTCGGCGAGATCGACGACAAGCGCGTGCATGGACGGGGCCCTGAGCTGGGACAAACGTAGTTTGCCGTCCGCCCAATACGGGGCCGGTAGTTCGGGTTTCCAGAACGTCTCCATTAAGGCGGGTATCGCTCTAATCGGGAGACAGTGTATTGAGTCACCCGAAGCGTCTTCACTATGTTGACTCGTCGAGCTTTCCTTTCTTCTCTTGCGGCGGTGGATGCGGCGGTGCCGGCTAAGCCGGTGAACGTAATCTTGATTTTTTGTGATGACTTGGGATGGGGGGATTTGTCGTACTACGGTACTTTTGATCGCCACGCCAAATATTGACCGGTTGGCAAAAGAAGGCGCTCGGTTTACGCACTGTCTGTCGGCGAACCCGGTTTGTAGCCCTTCGCGGGCGGCTGTGCTGACGGGCCGATACCCGACTCGAGTAGGCGTTCCTCGGGTTCTGTTTCCAGTCGACACGACGGGTTTGGCGGAGGGGGAGCAGACGATTGCAAACCTGTTGCAGGCGAAGAGCTATAAGACCATGTGCGTGGGGAAATGGCACTTAGGCGACTTACAAAGGCTTTGACCACTACTACGGGATTCCGTATTCGAATGATATGAGTCCCCGGTGGTTGATGGATGACGAGAAAGTAGTCGTCGAGACGACGGACTTGGAAACTTTGCAGCAGAAGGAGACGGAGCGGGCGGTTCGGATTATTGAAGAAGCCAAGGATGGGCCATTCTTTCTCTATATGCCGCATACCTATCCGCATGTTCCGCTGGGGGCGAGGAGAGAGTTTCGGGGCAGGTCGAAGCAGGAAATTTATGGAGATGTGCTGACGGAGCTGGATTGGTCGGTCGGGCAGATTTTGGCTACCTTGAAAAAGCATCGGCTGGAGGAGCATACGTTGGTGCTGGTCAACTCCGATAACGGACCTTGGTTTCAGGGGAGCCCGGGGCAGTTGCGGGGGCGGAAAAGGATGACGTGGGTGGGTGGGGTGAGGGTGCCGTTGCTGGCGCGGTTGCCGGGTCGGGTTAAGGCGGGGCTGGTTTCGACTATGGATTTGTTGCCAACGATCTGTCAGATGACGGGGGCGGCGCTACCGGCGAGTCCGGTGGATGGGCGGAATATTTCGATTCTGCTGGCGGGGAAGGCAAAGAAGTTGGATCGAGAGGTGATTTTGTATTTTGATGGAGTGAACGTGCAGTGTGCTCGGTGGGGGAAGTGGAAGCTGCATTTGGCGCGTTACAACAGCGTGACCTATCGCCCGGTTCCGGCGGCGGGGCGGAAGAATATTCGATTGGCGAATCCGGAGCTTTATGACGTGGTGAGGGACCGGGATGAGAGTTTCAATGTGGCGGCGGAGAACCCGGAGGTCGTGGCTAAGATCCGGGCTAGAATAGAAAAATTAATGTTGAGTTTTCCGGAGGATATTCGGAAGGCGCACGCTGCGACGCAGGCGGGGGCGGGATCGCCGAGCCCGGCGGGGGCAGTTTCCAGATAGAGGAGAGTATATGCGGATTTTGATTGCTTCGATGATTTTTGTGGGGTCGGCGATGGCGGCCGAGGAGGGATTTGTGTCCCTGTTTGATGGGAAGAGCTTGACGGGCTGGCAACTGGTAGGGGGGCGGGGGCCGGGATATATCGTCGAGAATGGGACGATTGTTTGTCCCAAGGATGGAGGAGGGAACCTGTACACGGGGAAGCAGTACGGGAACTTCATTTTTCGGTTCGGCTTCAAGATGGAACCGGGGGGGAACAATGGGGTGGGGATTCGGGCGCCGTTGACGGGGGATGCGGCGTATCAGGGCATGGAGATCCAGATTTTGGATCATGACCACGCGCAGTATAAGGGCAAGATCAAGCCGACGCAGCGGCATGGCAGCGTTTACGATGTTTTTCCGGCGAATGGGGAGGCGTTGAAGCTGGCGGGGGAGTGGAACGAGGAGGAGATCCGGGTGGATGGGTCGAAAGTGACCGTGACGCTGAACGGAAAGGTAATTTCAGAGGCTGATTTGTCGACGGTGACGGATGCGGCGGTATTGAAGAAGCACCCTGGTTTATTGCGGAAAACTGGTTATTTGGGCTTTTTGGGCCACGGGTCGAGGGTGGAGTTCCGTAACCTGCGCGTGAAGGAACTGTAAATATATTTGCATTTTGTGTCCCTTACCGCTCTCCTTTTTCGCTAACCCGAGTGGGGGTGTTGTCCGAGCCGTTGGTCCCGCAGAGTATGGCTAAAGTACGTTGCGGACGACGGTCGCCGGAGATCCCCTCACAGAACGGATTAACGAAGAAGGCAGAGCGGTAGAAAAAGTGTAACGGGTGGGCTTCACGTTGCACATCCCCTATTCAGGGGACAAGGTGCAAAATCCAATTATGTTTTTTGATCAGTTCGACAAATTGACGGGAGCTATCTATCAGGCATCTCGGGAGGCGACGGTATGGCCGGAGGTGCTGCGTCAAATCTGCGAGGTGATGGGCTGCACGTCGGGTAGTTTTTGGATGTTGTCGCGCCGGAACGCGGAGTTGAACACGACGTGTTTTTGGGGTCAGACCGCAGAGGCGCATCAGGAGTATCGGGAAAAGTGGCTTTCGCAGGATCCATGGATGCTGCGTTTGGATCGGTTCCCATCGGCAGAGGGTGTATTTTCACCGTCGAACATCGTGATCAGCGACGCGGAGTTAGAGGCGACGGAGTTTTATCAGGGGTATTTGGGGCCGCATGGACTGCACTATGGCGGCGGGTCGTTTATTTCGCGGCGGGCGGATTTCGAATCGTTTTTGACCGTAATTCGGCCGAAGTCGGCGGGGCCGTTGACGGATCACGAGCTATCGATGGGGACGCGGATTGTGGGTCATATTCGGCAGAGTGTGGCGATGCTTGAGGAGCGATTGGAGCCGATGCGGGGCAGTGCGGGGTTGCGGGTTTGTTTTGAGTCTTTGGCGTACGGGGTAGCGTTTTTGGATTCTGACGGTCGGATATTAGATCAGAACAAGGGGTTTAAGCGATTTGTGGCCAAGTGTAAGGGCCTGGAGTTGTTAGGTGATCAGCTGATGGTGGCGGATGGGGGTGCGGTAAAGCCGGAGCGATGGTTGCGTTCGTTTGCGATACCGAGGGCGCGGCGGGGGACGCCGCTATGGGTGACCGTGAGGCCGATTCCATCGTCGGAGAAGCACCCGGTGGGGATACCGCGGATGGCGGCGACTATGGAGATACGGGATCCGGAGCGGCGGGGTTCGGCGGATAGCGGCCATTTGGAGGCGTTGTTTGGGCTGACGCCAAGCGAGGCGCGGTTTACGTCGCAGTTGGCGGGGGGGATGTCCGTGAAGGAAGCGGCGGAAACGCTGGGAATTGCGGAGCAGACGGGGCGGACGCATTTGAAGCGGGCGATGTCGAAGACGGGGACGAAGCGTCAGGCGGAGTTGATGGGGCGGATTAGTTCGCTGGATTGAACTCGATGGCGGATTGGGCAGCGAAGCGGCGGTAGTTGGAGTAGATTTGTTCGGTTTCGAGGAGTGTTTGGTTTTTGCCGCGGGGGATGTGTCGTTTGAGGAGGATGCGGTCGGAGAGGGGGAGGTCGTGGTGGAGTATTGCTTCGTGAGTGACGACGGAGCCTTCGGGGAAGCCGTTCCAGCGGCGGCGGAGGCGGGATTCTTCTTTGAGGAGGTAGTGAGTTTGTTGGTCGATCCAGAGGGTGGCGTCGGAGGCGGACATGCCGGCCTCGCGGGAGACGTTGTCGGGTGAGCCGGGGTCGAGGACGGCTTCGAGAACCCAGCATTTGCGACCGAGGAGGATGGCTTCGCCTTTTAGGGAGATAGCGTGATTTTGGAGGACATCTTCAACGCGAAAGGCGATGCGGCTATGGGAGGTGGGCCGGTCGGTAGGCTTGATGGGTTTGCCGTTGCGGGCGATGAGGCGGAAGACGCGGCGCTGGTCGACGACGAAGACGTCGAAGGTATTCCAGTCGGTTTGTTTCCGGGGGCCGGGGAGTTCGGTGCGGTAGTAGCGGATATCTTCGCGGCCGAGGTAATCCTTGACGCGGGGATAAATGTCCTTCTTGGTTTGGAGGGCCTGATCGAGGAGGGCTCGGGGGTCTTGTGCGCAAAGAAACAGGTGCGCGCACAGGAGAAGGATGGAGGTGCGGGTCGGAATCGAACCGACGAATGAGAGTTTTGCAGACTCTGGCCTTACCACTTGGCTACCGCACCGCACAAATCATAGGCTACATTTGAACATAGCAACCAGATGCCCGGGAGTCAACCCAGCGACGAGAACGAATTGGTATTTGAGTGGCCGATCACGGACACGCTGGACCTGCATACGGTGCCGGCGCGGGATGTGGTGGGGGTGGTGGAGGCTTGGTTAGACGAGGTTTTGGCGCGGGGGTTTGTGGCGTTGCGGATTGTGCATGGCAAAGGAATCGGGGTGCAGCGGGAGGCGGTTCGGAAGGTGCTGGGCCGGACCGCTTTTGTGGAAAGTTTTGGGGATGCGCCGATGGAGGCGGGGGGATGGGGGGCGACGGTGGTTACGCTTCGTGGACAGAGCCATGGAAAATAGGGTTGTAACGATTTTTCTGACCTTCGCTTCTTTTAAGGGAGCGCTTCTGGCGTTCGAATTTCAACTAGGAAGGTGAACCATGGGCGGAAACAGCATTTTTTACTTGATTGGAGTGGCGGTTGTGATCGTGGTTGTGCTGAAATTTGTGGGGCTCTGGTAGGGGAAGCCGGAGCGTCCATCATTGGGATTGGCAGGTGATTGGATTTCGTAATCCGGATTCGGCCAAGCGATGAAGGCGTGGGATAAGGTGATGGAGAGGAGAAGAAAGCCCCAAACCACTCCGACGGCGAACTGGGTGTATCGGAGGCCGAGGGCGGTGAGGGCGGCGATGATCTGGTAGGAGCGGAAGAAGGCTTGATTGCGGACCTGGAGTTCGCGTTCGTCGAGCTTCTTGGCGGCGTGGGGTTTAGCGTCTGAGGTGGCGACGGCAATGTCGGCGGGGATGGCCCCCAAGGCCACAGGTAGAGATCAGGATAGGGCCGAAGTAGGTGGCCACGCAGGCGAGGCGGCAATTGGATTGCCGACAAAAATCGATGCCGTAGATCAGGAGATTGGTCTGCATGGGTGGCTTACTCCGGGGTTTCCGTAGATTTGTTCGCTTAGGGGGCGGAAGGGCTGTCGGGAGAAGATGGCGTCAATGGGTAGGTCGAAGAGTTCGCTGGCGCGGAGGGCGAGTTCGATGCTGGGGTTGTAGTCGCGGCGTTCCATGTAGCTCATGGTTTGGTAGTTGATGCCGAGAGCGTCGGGGAGTTTTTGACGGCTGAGGTTGCGCTCGAACGGAGGACGCTGATGCGGTTGTAGAGGAAACAGAGTGGATTTGAGAAGGGCGAAATTTCGGACGAAGAATGGGATGGGATAGACGGCGGCTGTGCCGGAGCAAATTAGTGAGCGGTTCATTGCGTATGCAAAGGAGTGTGGGCGACCGGTGATCGATATTGGTTGTGCGTATGGGGTGGCGGCGATTCCGGCGGGTGCGATTGCGGCGGAATTGGAGGTGGGCTATTTAGCGGCGTTGTCGGGGGGGATGGACCGGGTGGGGGCGGTTCCCGGCGTTGGCGTTTCGGGCGGAACTTTAGGGGCGGTTTGTGCTTCGAACGTGTCCCACTTTTTAAGGGGGGCGGAGTTGGAGATTGAGGTGGAAAGGGTGCGGGAGTGGCTGGCCCCGGGGGGAATGGTCTTTGTGCCGTCGAGTACGCCGTAACAGGGGCCGTTTGCGGGCTTTGTGGAGGCGTCTGAGCGGTGGCCCCGGCGTGGGTTGAGGAGACGCGGGCGATCAAGGACTATCGGCGTTTGGGGCAGTATCCAAGGTCCATATCATCTGTTGGATAAACCGGTTTTGCGACGGCTGTTTGGGGGATGGGCGATTGAGTATGCCCCGTATTATCGACGGCATGGGTTGTCGGCGAGCCTTTACTTGGATGGCCGGGAGTCGGTGGGGGTAGTGGCGCGGCGGGTTTGATACCAGCGTTTGACGACATCCATGGCGGGCTTGTTCCAGGGGGTCATGGTGTTGTCTTGCGGGCCACCGAATCCGTTGGTGCCGAGTTTCCACCAGAAGACACCGGCGAACCAGGGTTTGGGGTAGAAGGCGGAGAGAAGCGCGTCATAGGCTTTAGCTTGCGCCTCCAAATGGACGGGACGTTTGGAGCGGTCTTCCCAGGGGGTGCGATGGGAGTTGGGGGCGGCGGCGTAGCCGGCTTCGGTGAAGATTATGGGTTTTCGGAATTTTTGGTACAGCGCTTCGAGTTTGGTAGCTAGCGGCTTGGTATCGAGGTTGTCGGGGAGGGGGTAGTAGTTATCGAGGCCGATGTAGTCGAGGGCGTTCCAGAAGGTGATGCGTTCAAACTCTTCGCCGTGGTTGGCGGCGTAGGTGAGGGGACCTTTAAAATGGGGTTTGACGGCTTGGATGAGGGCTCGGAATTCGGGTTCGTGGACGGTGGCGTATTGGAGTTCGGTGCCGATGCAGTAGAGGTCGGCTTTGATGGTGGCGGCGAGTTTGGCGTAGTGAACGACCATGGCTTGATATTGGGCGAACCAAGCTTTGCGGGCGGTGGGATCTTTGAGGTCGATGGGTTTATTGGGCCAGATCTGGGGTTTGAGAACGACCTTCATTTTTCGTTGATGGGCGGCGTGGGCGGCGGTGGTGATGCCGGCGTCGGACTCCCAGGAGCGTTCGCTGCCGAAAGCGATTTTCGTTTCGCCTCGGGGGGTGTAAGCGAAAGGGATGAGGGCGACACTGTCGACGGCGTATTTGGTGAGTTGGTCGAGTTGGGCGATGGCTTCGGGGGATTCGTAGCGGACACCGCGTTCGGCGGTGAAGGAGACACCGCGAAAGAAGAGGGATTGGGCCTGCAGGGAAGCGGCGAAGAGGAGGAGTGCGAGGCGCATGTCAGGCTTAGGATACGCTAGAAATCAGATGCACAAGGCACTGATCATTTTCTTAATCATGGCGGCGGAATTGTGGGGGCAGGATCGGCCGGTGGTGGCGGTGTTAGGGGACCTGCCGCGGGTGCAGGAGATGAAGCGGCAGTTGGTAAAGTTGTACACGGTGGTCGAAGTACCGGTGAAAGGGTTGCCGATGTTTCCGCCGTCGGGAGTGGCTTACAGGGAGGACGGGGAGGCGCATCGGGTGTGGCGGGAGTTGCATGGGATTGCGCCGGATGCGGTGGTGATGTTGAGTGACTATCCGGGGTTGGTGGAGGCGCTGCGGGGGAAGGTTCCGGTGACGCGGGGGGTACCGTTTGATCGGCCGAAGAAGTCGCTGCTGCGGTGGGAGATGGAAGAGCGGTTGGGGCGGACTCCGCGGCAGGTGTTGGAACAGTTGGCGGCTGTGTATGGGCGGGAATTGAAAGAAGTTGCGTATATTCCGGCGTTTGCGGTGATGGGGCAGTTGGCGTTGGGGAATCGGGAGTTGGTGGATCGGTTGGTGGCCCCTTATTTGGATGGTCGGCAGGATTCGCTCGCGAAGGCGACGGGGAGCCATGGGAGCGGGCATTTGTTGTTTGCGGCGTTGGGGAAGACGGAGCGGGTGAAGGCGGCGGCGGCGATGATTGCTCCATTGCATAACGAGATGAGTGATTCGGTGTTTATGGCGTGTCCGATTTTGGGGGCGGCGGGGGAGCACGAGAAGGCGATTGCGCATCTGCGATTTATGGAAAAGCTTTGCTTGCGGGGGGACGGGATTTATCGGCATTCGCCGCTGGATGAGACGGCGTGGGGGAGGGGGAACGCGTTTGCATTGTTGGGGCAGGCGTTGTTGCTGGAGACGATGGCGAAGCCGGATGGGCGGGTGTTGGATAGTTTCCGGGCGTTGGCGACGGCTTTGTTGAGTCGGCAAGACGCCAAGGGGATGTGGCATCAGGTGATCGACCGGCCGGAGTCGTACGCGGAGTTTTCGGCGACGGCGATGGTGGCGGCGTCGTATAAGAAGGGGATTAGGGCGGGTTGGTTGGAGGCGACGACGTTTCAGCCGGCGGTGGAGGCGGCGTGGCGTGCGGTATTGGCGCGAACCGGGACGGACGGGAGTGTGATGGATGTGTGCGAGTCGACGGGGAAGCAGAAGTCGCTGGCGGCGTATTTGGAGCGGGCGGCGATTTGGGGGCAGGATCCGCGAGGGGGGGCGATGGCGATGTTGTTGGCAGGGGAGATGATGAAGCCTTAAGGGTTTTTGGGGTGGTGATTTCTTGTTACGGGTCGGTTGCAGAAGCTGGGGAGCGGTATACTGAAATTTAGGTACGAACATGCACGCTGGTCAGAAGTATCCAATTTTTAAGGTCGTCGCCGCTTGAAACGCACGGGTAGTGACGATTCTCTCCGTTGTTCGTTCTGCCACAAGAGCCAGGACGTAGTGGGGAAGCTCATCTCTTCGCCGAGTGACTACCCGCGGGCGTACATTTGCGACGAATGCATCGCCGTATGCAATTCGATCCTGGAAGACGACCGGAGTGAACACGCCAGCGCGACGCCTCAGAAGCTGCCAAAGCCGTTGGAGTTGAAAGAGTATCTGGACCAATATGTGATTGGTCAGGACGGGACGAAGAAGAAGTTGGCGGTGGCGGTTTATAACCACTACAAGCGCATCCAGATGAACCGGCAACGGGGCACGGATGTGGAAGTAGCGAAGTCGAATATTCTGCTGATTGGGCCGACGGGAACCGGGAAGACGTTGCTGGCGCAGACGTTGGCGCGAATTTTGGATGTGCCGTTTGCGATTGTCGATGCGACGACGCTGACCGAGGCTGGGTATGTTGGCGAGGATGTCGAGAACATCATCCTTCGGTTGCTGCAGAACTCGGATTGGGATGTGCAGCGCTGCCAGACGGGCATCATTTACATCGACGAAATCGACAAGATTTGCCGGAAGGATGAGAATCCGTCGATTACGCGGGACGTATCTGGTGAGGGCGTGCAGCAGGCGTTGTTGAAGATTCTGGAAGGGACGATCGCGAACGTGCCGCCGCAGGGTGGCCGGAAGCATCCGCACCAGGAGTTTACTCCGGTCGATACGTCGAACATTTTGTTCATCTGCGGCGGTGCTTTTATCGGCTTGGACAAGATTGTGTCCCGGCGAGTGGGCAAGCGGCAGATGGGATTTGTGGACGCCAATGCTCCGGTAGCGGAAGGGAAGCTGGCCAAGGCGACCCCGATCCGTCGGGACGACGAGTTGGTGGTTCAGGAGATTCAGCCGACGGATTTGATCCGATACGGGTTCATTCCTGAGTTCATTGGGCGGTTGCCCGTGGTTGGGGTGTTGAATGATCTCGACAAAGAGACGCTCGTCCAGATTTTGTCGAAGCCGAAGAACGCGATAATTAAGCAGTATCAGCGTTTGTTTGAGTTTGAGAATGTCCGCTTGAAGTTTAGCGATGATGCGCTGGACGCGATTGCGGCGTTAGCGTTGGATCGTAAAGTGGGCGCTCGTGGTTTGCGAATGATTCTCGAGGATCTCATGCTGGATCTGATGTACTTCTTGCCTTCATACAAGAAAGTGAAGGAGTTCCATGTGACCAAAGAGATGGTGCTTTCGCAGAAGATCAACATTGCACTGCTCGAGAAGGCGGGCTAGAGGCGTTTTACCCAAGGCTTGTCCGTATGTCTCCAAGGGGACGTTTCCATGGGGCAACCGTGGAAAGGTGAGCCTTTTTCGCGTTTAGGCGAATCAAGAAAGAGTAACCAAATGAGTACTAGAGAGAAATCCGAGACGAAACGGCTTCCGATGATGCCGATCCGCGACGTGGTCATCTTCCCTCACATGATGACTCCGTTTGTCGTGGGAAGAGAGTCCAGTGTCCGGGCGCTGGAAGAGGCGTTGGCGGGCGAGAAGAAGATTTTTCTAGCCACGCAGCATGACGCCAGCGTGGACGAACCGCGTCCTGATGAGATTTACAGTGTCGGTACGATTGCCAACATCGTGCAGAGCTTGAAGTTGTCGGATGGAAACATCAAGGTGCTGGTGGAGGGCTTTGAACGGGCGAAAGTGATTTCGGTTACGGCGGAAGATGGGTATTTCCGCGCGACCGTGAAGACGTTTGCCAGCAAGATCGACGCTGGAGTTTCGCTTGAGTCGTTGACTACTCGGGTGACGACGCTGTTTGAGCAGTACGTAAAGCTGAGCCAGAACTTGAACTACGAAACCATGATCGCGACGATCAAGGTGGATGATCCAGGGAAGCTGGCCGACACCGTGGGTGCGAACCTGCAATTGACGATTGAAGAGAAGCAGGAACTGCTTGAGATTTTCGATCCGATTGACCGGTTGACGCGCGTGGCCGAGATGCTCGACATCGAGATTGAGAAGCTTTCGGTGGACCGTACGATCCAGGGTCGCGTGAAGCGGCAGATGGAGCGGGCGCAGAAAGAGTATTACCTCAACGAGAAAATCAAGGCGATCCAGAAAGAATTGGGCCGGGGCGAGAAGAGCGAATTCGATGAACTGAAGAAGAAGATCGACGCTGCGGGGATGACGAAAGACGCGCAGGAGAAGGCGATGGCCGAACTCAAGCGTCTGGAGCAGATGCCTCCGATGTCGGCGGAGTCGACCGTCTCGCGGAACTATCTGGATTGGTTGCTGGCGGTGCCGTGGAAGCAGAAGACGCGGGAAATTCGCGACTTGAAGTATGCTCGCGAAGTGCTGGAGAGCGATCATTACGGGCTGGAGAAGATTAAAGAGCGGATCCTAGAGTTCCTAGCGGTTCGGCGCCTCGTGAAGAATCCGAAGGGTTCGATCCTGTGTTTTGTGGGACCTCCCGGGGTGGGTAAGACCTCGTTGGGCATGTCGATTGCGAAAGCGACGGGCCGGAAGTTTGTGCGGCTGTCGTTAGGCGGCGTGCGGGACGAGGCAGAGGTGCGGGGCCATCGGCGGACCTACATCGGAGCGCTTCCTGGCCAAGTCATCCAGATGATGAAGAAGGCGGGGACAAAGAACCCGGTCTTCATGTTGGACGAGATTGACAAGATGTCGACGGACTTCCGGGGCGACCCGTCGTCGGCGCTGCTCGAGGTTTTGGACCCAGCGCAGAACGACAAGTTCATGGACCACTACCTGGACGTGGATTACGACTTGAGTGAAGTGCTATTTGTGGCGACTGCGAATGTGATGCATACGATTCCGGCTCCCTTGCAGGATCGGATGGAAGTGATTCGGTTGAGTGGGTATACCGAGCTTGAAAAGGCGGAGATTGCTCGTCGGTTCCTGATCACGAAGCAGAAAGTGGCGACTGGATTGTCGGAGACTCAGATTGATTTCACGCCCGAGGGCGTAGGTGCGCTGATCCAGAGCTACACCCGGGAAGCTGGAGTGCGGAATTTGGAGCGCGAGATCGGTAGCGTTTGCCGGAAGGTGGCGCGCAAGGTGGTCGAGGCTTCGGTGGACGATGAGCCGGATACGGTTGCCAAGGGTGGCGAGTTGATCGTGGAGTCGGCCGACGATGAGACGAGCAAGCCCGTGAAAAAGGGCAAGAAAGGGAAAGCCGGAGCGGATGCGACGGATGTCAAGCCGGTGGAGAGCAAGCTTCCGACGGTGACCGTGACGGCCCAGTCGCTCGTCGAGATGCTTGGACCTCCGCGTTTTCGGGATACGCAGGCGAGCAAGAAGAACGACATCGGCGCGACGATTGGGTTGGCCTGGACGGAGGTCGGCGGGTCGATCCTGACGACGGAAGTGACGGTGATGGAAGGCCGTGGCAAGCTGACGTTGACTGGCAAGTTGGGCGACGTGATGCAGGAATCGGCGCAGGCAGCGATGAGTTACGTGCGGAGTCGGGCGGCGTCGCTCGGGTTGGCGCGGGACTTCTATCGAAACCTCGACATCCATTTGCATGTTCCGGAGGGAGCGATCCCGAAGGACGGACCGTCGGCTGGTATTACGATCGCGACGAGCATGTGTAGCGCGTTGACGAACATTCCGGTGCGTGGTGATTTGGCCATGACGGGTGAGATCACAGTGCGCGGGAAAGTACTGCCGATCGGCGGGTTGAAGGAGAAGATGCTGGCGGCTCATCGCCAAGGCATCTACGAATTGATCCTGCCGAAAGACAACGAGAAAGATCTGCACGACATACCGGAAATCATTCGCAAAGAGATGAAGTTAAACTTTGTGGAGAGCATGGATGAGGTGTTGAAGATCGCTCTTGAGCGAGAGGTGACTCCGTTGCCGATTGCTCCGCCGACATCGAGTCAATCTGAAGCCGCCCCGGTGGGCTCGGACGACATCACTCATTAACCGAGATGGGGCCGCTTTGCGCCTTTCGCGCTGCGAGGCTGCCCCATCTCCCTACCGCTCTCCCTCCCCAAAACCGCAGTGCCCCCCACCAAACCCTCCGCAGAGTTTATACTAAGTACAACCATCCCAGAGCAATATCCGAAGGGTACCACCCCGGAGTTTGCCTTTCTGGGCCGCAGTAATGTGGGAAAGTCCAGTCTATTGAACTGTCTGGCGGGCACTAAAAAGCTCGCGTTTACGAGTTCATCACCGGGCCGAACACAGTCGATCAATTTCTTCCGCATTGGTGGAGACATCATCTTCGCCGATCTTCCGGGCTACGGCTTCGCAAAAGTTCCCCTAGAAATCAAAAACGCTTGGCAGGCGATGATCGAGACCTATCTGCTGAGTCGTCAGAGTTTAGGCCTTTGTATTCTGCTGCTTGACGGCAGACGTGGCTGGATGGAGCACGACCGCGTTTTGCGGGAGTGGCTGGAACACCATGAAAAGCGCTACCTGGTGGTAGCGACGAAAATAGACAAACTAAATCAGTCCGAACTGCATCACGGCCTGGCGGCCATCCGGAAGGAAATTCCGGGGGTTGAGCTGGTACCATTCTCGGCCATCAGCGGTCAGGGAGCGAGGGAAATTTGGCAAGCGATCAAGAAACGAACCAGCCGGTGACGCCGGAAGAGACCGGAGCGGAAGTGCTTCCGATGGAGTCGAGGCCGCGAGCGGCAAAGGCTGAGAAGGCGGCAGCCTTGAGCGGGGCTGCGGAGTCAACCGAAGCGAGCAAGAGGGATCCGAATACCCTTGACCTTGTCGAACTGAAGGAGATGAACATTCAAAAGCTGAATGGGATCGCCAAGGAGTTTGGCGTGGCCGGGGCGGCGGGCTTGCGGAAGCAGGAATTGATCTTCAAGATTCTTCAGGCGCAGGCGGAAAAGAGCGGCCTGATTTTTTCGGAAGGGGTGCTGGAGTGCTTGCCGGACGGGTTTGGTTTTCTGCGGGCACCGGAATACAACTACCTGCCCGGGCCGGACGACGTGTATGTTTCGCCGTCGCAGATCCGCCGATTCGACCTCCGCACGGGCGATACGATTAGTGGCCAGATTCGACCGCCGAAGGAAGGCGAACGATATTTTGCTCTGATTAAGGTGGATGCGATCAACTTTGAACCGCCGGAAGAGGCGCGGAACAAGATCTTTTTCGACAATCTGACGCCCTTGTATCCACAGGAGCGAATCAAGCTGGAGACGACCAAGGATAACTTCTCGGGCCGGGTAATGGACTTGATGGTTCCGATTGGGAAGGGGCAGCGTGGATTGATTGTTGCTCCGCCGCGGACCGGCAAGACGATGTTGTTGCAGGCCATTGCGAATTCGTTGACGACGAATCATCCGGACGTGACGATGATTGTGTTATTGATCGATGAGCGTCCGGAAGAAGTGACGGATATGCAGCGGAGTGTGAAGGGCGAAGTGATCAGCTCGACGTTTGACGAGCCCGCGGCGCGTCACGTGCAGGTGGCCGAGATGGTGATCGAGAAGGCCAAGCGATTGGTTGAGCATAAGCGGGACGTTGTAATTCTGCTCGACTCGATTACGCGTTTGGCTCGCGCTTACAATACGGTGGTTCCGCCTTCAGGAAAGGTGTTGTCAGGTGGTGTTGATTCGAACGCGTTGCAGCGTCCGAAGCGATTTTTCGGTGCGGCGCGGAACATCGAAGAGGGCGGTTCACTGACCATTATTGCGACTGCTTTGATCGATACGGGGTCTCGCATGGACGATGTCATCTTTGAAGAATTCAAAGGTACGGGCAACATGGAGGTACATTTGGACCGCAAGTTGGTGGACAAGCGGGTGTTCCCGGCGATTGACATCAACAAGAGCGGCACGCGGAAAGAGGAGTTGCTGATCCCGAAGGAAGAGCTCAATCGGGTGTGGGTTCTCCGTAAAGTGTTGAATCCATTGTCTCCAGTGGAGTCGATGGAGTTATTGCAGGATAAGCTGGGCAAGACGCGGAGCAATGCCGAATTTTTGGCCTCAATGAATGGCTAAGGAAATTCAATTTGCCTTGGGTACTGGGCATAACCTTTTCGAGTAAAATTTCGTCTAACCCGTTGTAACAGTCCGTAAAGGAATACCCTCCCATGTCGTCTCAGCCGATGGATTCGAACCCTTTATTTATGGCGAGCGGTGCCTTGCCCGAGTTCCCCTCGCCGGTGGCCACGCCGCCGCCGAGCGGGAGCCCGCAGATGGTGGCACCGGAGAAACCTCGGCGCGGGAGAAGCCGGGGGTGGATTTGGGTGCTGCTGATGATGGGCACAGCCGCGGCTGGGTATTGGTATTGGCAGAGCCATCAACGCAGTGCGGAAATGGCCGCGTCGGCGGTGGTCGTTCGGTCGGCGACGGTAGATAAGGGGCGCGTGGAGCGGACGATTCGATTGACCGGGGTGACGGCGGCGGAGAAATACTCGTCGTTGATTGCTCCTTCGCTGCGGGGCGGCCGGGGCGGCGGATCGCAGACGGTGTCGAGTGGTGGCGGCATGTCGATGATGGGTGGTGGTCGATCTTCTGGTGGGGGGGAGCGAGGTGGATCCTCGTCCTCCGGCGCTGGGGGTGGTGGCGGCTCGACTTCGGGTGGTGGTTCGAGCGCTGTGGCCGGCAGTGGCGCTTCATCGGGCGGTGGTGGCACGGAATCTTTGGCATCGACCTCGGGTGCGGCGGGTGGAGGTGGTGGACTGCGGTCGGCGCGGTCAGCCTCAGGGAGGACGACCACGGTGGCGGCACCTCGGGCGACGGCCACCCGGTCCGCGGCGAGTACGAGTATTGGGTCGACGGCCGGGGCGCTGACGGGCGGTGGTGGCCCCCCTGGAGGCGGTAGCGGCGGCGGAGGTCGGGGCGGGAGCGAATTCGGCTTGCAGATCCAGGCTTTGTCGAAGAGTGGTTCGATGGCCAAGAAGGGTGACGTAGTGGCCGAGTTCGACCGGCAGTATATGATGCAGCGGTTGGACGACTTTAAGTCGACCGTGACGCAGGCGGAAGCTGACTTTCGGAAGCAGACGGCGGAACTGCAGATTACGCGGAAGTCATACGAGCAGCAGGTTCTGACGGCGAAGAACGCGGTTGAGAAAGCGGAACTTGACATCAAGACGATAGCGGTTCGCAGCGCGATCGACAGTGAGCGATATCGATTGGCCTTAGAAGAAGCGAAGGCGAATTTGAAGCAGATGCAGGAAGCTCGGAAATACCTCGATATCGGCGAGAAGGCGCAAGTCCGTTCGGCTGATTTGGAGTTGCAGAGCACCAAACTCGAATACAAACGGTCGGAAGTGAACGCCGATAAGATGTTGGTAAAGGCTCCGATAGACGGTTTGGTGGTGATGCAGAACACTTTTCGCGGATCGGAATTTGGGGCGATTCAACAGGGTGATTCGGTGAACCCGGGAATGCTATTCATGCAGATTGTCGACCCTTCATCGATGATCGTGAACGCGACGGTGAACCAATCGGACGTGCAGTCGATGCGGATTGGGCAGAAAGCGCGCTTGCGATTCGATGCCTTCCCGGGATTGGAGTTGCCAGGGCGGCTGGTAGTGATCGGCGCGATTACAAAGGCTGGCGGGTCGCGGGCGCAGTTTAAAAAAGACGTACTTGTGCGGTTTCGGCTGGAAAAAATGGATCCTCGGGTGATTCCCGATCTGAGCGTAAGCGCGGATGTGATTTTGGAAGAAGAAGAAGCACTCGCGGCGGTAGCGCCGATTGAGGCGGTACAGGGTTCGGCGGGTGAGGGGACGAAGGCATTCGTTCTAGTGCGGACGGCGACTGGACAGTGGGAGCGCCGCGACGTGGAACTTGGATTGGCGAGCTATACGCACGTCGTGATCAAGTCTGGCGTGAAGACGGGCGAAATCGTAGCGTTGGACAAGCCGCCGTCACCAACAGCGGGCGAGCAGAAAACATAGTTCAGGCAGAAGCGGGGACGAAACAATGTCATCAAAAGATATAAAGCCGAAGATTCGTCTGGGCCAGACGGAAGGATCGCTGCGGCGTCGAAACATCCTTACTGGTCTGTTCGTCGTCGCGGCCATCGGTGGCGGTTATTACTACTACACCGAGAAAGGGACAACGAAGGTCGAAGTACCAGTGGCAAAGGTCCGAAGGGGCGAGTTTGTCATCGCGGTAAAAGCTCGTGGAGAGGTGCGTTCGTCACGCTCTGTGACGCTGTCCGTGCCGCAAATTCCTGATCCGCGCATTATCCGTCTGGCCGAGACGGGCAAGCCGGTGAAGAAGGGTGACGTGATCGTTGAGTTTGACGGAGCGCAGCAGGAACAAACCTATCTCGATAAGGCGACCAGCGTCCGGACGGTCGACAAGGAAATCGTTCAGTTGAAAGCATCACATCGGATCGTCAATGAAATGGACGGCATGAATCTGATGACGGCGGGATACAACGTCGAGCGATCGAAGCTGGAAGCTTCGAAGGCTGAAATCCTGTCCGATATTGAAGGCAAGAAGAACCGAATCGACGTGACGACGACCGAGGGTGACCTGGACCAAGTGAAGACTACGGTGAAGGCGCACAAGACCACGCAGGAGGCCGATATTGACCGACTTGATCAGAAGAAAGATAAGACGGTCCGGGATGCGGAACGAGCCAAGAGCTATCTTTCGAAGATGACAATAGTGGCACCGAACGATGGGATCGTGAATATTCTGCCGAATACGCGGACATCTGGAGCGTTCGGCTCGTCGCTACCTCCCTTTAAGGAAGGTGACCGGGCGTGGACGGGGGCGGCGATCGCCGAGATACCGGATCTTAGCTCAATGCGCATGGAATTAAAACTCGACGAAGTTGATCGGGGCAAGTTGCAGTTGGGCCAGAAGCTGAGGATTCGAGTGGACGCGATCCCGGAGCTGGAATTTGATGCCGAGTTGGACTGGATCAGCCCGATCGCGGCGGTGGTTTGGAAGGGCATGGGTTTGACTGAGAAGACTTTTCCGGCCCGCGCAACCCTGACCAAGGTAGATCCCCGCTTACGTCCGGGAATGAGCAGCAGCGCCGAGATCATCATTGAAAGCGCGCCGGAGACGATTTTGATTCCTGCACGGGCTAGTTTCTTGTACAAGGGCAAGCCGGCTGTCTGGATTCAGAAGGGTGAACGTTTTGAGATTCAGACAATTGAAGTGGGAAAGCGGAACGAGACGGACATCGTTGTCCTGAAGGGATTGAAGCCGGGCGATACGATTGCGATGGAAGACCCGAACGAAGCGGCCAAACGGGCGAAGAAACTGTAGGCGGAACGAGAAATGAAAAAGGTTTTGATTCGATTGGGCGTTTTGGTGGTGCTGGTTGGCGCGGCGTGGGCGAGCTATCAATTTATTCAGCAGTTACCGCAGCGGCAGTCCCTTATCCCAACAACGAAGGTTCGGCAGGGCGACATTGTCGTGAAGACATTTGCCCGGGGCGAACTGCGCGCGGTTCGGTCGGCGACTTTGACTGCACCAAACTTGTTCGGCACGGTACAGGTTACGAAGCTGGCGGAAATCGGTTCGTTTGCCCGAGATAAAGATCTCGTGGTGGAGTTTGACGACGCGGAACTCTTGTCTCGGTTGGAAGAGAAGCAACTGGAAATCGATCAGATTGATGAGCAGTTTAAGAAGTCCCAGGCCGACTTGGCGATTCGGAACAACTCGGATCAGGTGGAGTTGTTGCGTGCCCGTTACGCGGTGCGCCGGGCTGAACTCGAAGTGAAGCGAAATGAGTTGCTTTCGCCCATTGATGCCAAGCGCAATGAGTTGAATCTGGAAGAGTCGAAGCGTCGGTTGAAGCAGTTGGAAAGTGACATCAAGTCTCGACAGGAGCAGGCGGAAGCCGAGTTGGCCGTTTTGCGGGAGAAGCGCCAGAAGGCCGTGGTGGAAATGGCTCGGGAAAGGGCTCGATTGAGTCAAGTAAAAGTTTTGGCACCGATGAGTGGTCTCATCGCAATTCGGCAGAATCAGACGAGTCGAATGGGCGTGGGATTCGACATTCCGGACATTCGGGAGGGCGATCAGGTGCAGCCAGGAATGCCGATTGCGGACGTTCTTGACCTGTCCGAGCTCGAAGTTTTGGGACGCGTCGGCGAGTTGGATCGCGCGAATTTGAATGAGGGGCAATCGGTGTTGTTGCGGCTCGATGCGGTTCCCGGCAAGCAGTTTGACGGGAAGATCAAGTCGATGTCTTCGACCGCTAGCGCTAACGTGATGTCGAGTGATCCGGCGAAAAAATTCGACGTGGTTTTCTCGATCGACATGCGTGAACTGTTGACGGCGTTGGGCGCGAAGCCGGATGACGTGACGAAGATTTTGGCGACTGCCGAGGCGAATCGGAAGAAGCCTCCGATGCCTTCTTTTGGTGGTATGGCCGCGATGATGGGTGGAGGCGGGATGCCGGGCGGAATGGGTGCGCCGGGAGCGGAGGGAGCCGAAGGGCCGCGCCGGATGACGATGACGATGGGCGGGCCGGGCGGCGCTGTTGGTGGGGCGATGCCGGATGCGGATCGGCAGAAGATGCGAGACGCGATCCAGAAGGCTCTGAAAGGCCGGAGTATGCAGGATCTGTCCGCTGAAGAGCGACAGAAACTGATGGCCGATGTGATGAAACAGTCTGGGGTTCAGCGGCCGGCGACGGTGGGTACGAAGCCAGCGGGAGATGGCGCGGTTGCGGCTGGTAGCGCCCCTGGTGGTGGGGAGGGTCGGGTTGGTGGTCGGCGTGGAGGCGGTGGCGGTGGAGAGGGTCGTCCAGGTGGTATGGGCGGCATGGGTGGCGGCAGCGGTCGATTTAGCGAAGCGGACCTTAAGAACGCGAAGCTGCCTCCCCCTCCCGACCAGGATTCTCAGTTAGACGTTCTTTTGCGGCCAGGTCTGCTGGCGGATGTGGAGATCATCGTCGAGAAGATCCCGAATGCGGTAAACATTCCGGCCCAGGCTGTGTTTGAGAACGATGGCAAGCTGGTGGTCTACGTTAAGAAGGACGAGAAATTTGAGATGCGGCATATAAAGCTGTTGAAGCGTAGTGACTCGACCTTAATTGTATCCGAGGGACTCAAGAAGGACGAGGTCGTAGCGCTAACGGATCCGACGGCCAAGCCGGGAGCCAAGGGTAAGCAGGATAAAGGCGGTTCTTCCGGCCCGATGAATGCTTTGCCAGGTGGAAAGTCCTAAAGATCGAGCCGACGAGGAACGCAAACGTATGTCGCTAATTGCAGATATTATTCCTGAAATTAAGATGGGCTTGGCCAGCTTGCTGGTCCACAAGCTCCGTAGCGGATTGACCATGCTCGGCATGATCTTTGGGGTCGGTGCAGTGGTGGCGATGTTGTCGATCACGGCCGGAGCGCAGAAAGAGATGATGAGTTACATCGACCTTTTAGGTGTTAACAATATCATTATCGAATCGAAAGAGGCTGTTGATCGGAACGAGCTTCAGGCGCGGCGAGTGATTTCTCCGGGGATGACGTTTCGCGATTTCCGGTCGATCAAAGAAAACGTTCAGGGCCTGGAGGCGCTGACGCCGCGGAAGCGGTTCAAGCCGCAGAAAGTATTGCCGAAGACGTCAGCCGAAGCCCCGATTCTGATTGGGGTGCTGCCGAACTACTTGCAGATTAACAGCCTAAAAGTAGTCGAAGGGCGTTTTTTCAACGAGGAAGATGATTCCCGCTCGGCTCCTGTCTGCGTGCTAGGTGAATTGGCGAAGGTCAACCTTTTGGGTTACGACAATGCGGTGGGTAAATTCGTCAAGATTAACGACACTTGGTTGCAGGTGATTGGCGTGTTGGCGCAACAGGCGACTGCCGATTCTGGCGTGGAAGGACTTGAGGTTTCGAGCGGTAACAACTTAGTGATTGCGCCTTTGAATACCGTAATGCGGCGTTTTGAAGACAACAACTCCTATTTGAAGGACGAGATTGACGGCATGTATATCAAAGTCGCTACCGGGACGGATTCGATTGAAACGGCTAACGTTGTCAATGCAATTCTGACGGCGACGCATAAAGACGCTGGCGATTTCGCGATCACGGTGCCGGCTGGACTACTGGAACAGCGACGGCGAACAGGCTTCATTTTCAGCATCGTTATGATCTGTATAGCGGGTATTTCGCTGCTTGTGGGCGGCATCGGCATCATGAACATCATGCTCGCGACGGTGCTCGAGCGCACTCGCGAAATTGGTATTCGGCGGGCGATTGGTGCCAAGCAGAAGGACATCGTTCGGCAGTTCTTGACCGAGGCCGTTCTGATTTCGACGCTGGGTGGCTTGATTGGTGTTGCTTTCGGAGTTACGCTGTCGCAGATTATTGCATCTGCTGCCGGCTGGTCTACAGTAGTAACTACCTCGTCGATTGTCGTTGCACTGGGCGTCTCCTGCGGCATTGGTTTGCTGTTCGGGATTTACCCGGCAGTGCAGGCCGCACGGCTCGATCCGATCGAAGCCATTCGTTACGAATAAGAGGATTTCTGGAGTCCTCGTTTTTTTGCCCCTACTTGGTTCCGCATGAATTGGAAACATCGACTTCTCTCTCTCGCCACGGCTACCGTGGTCACGACTACTTCTTTTGCTCAACAGACGGGCACACCGCTGGGCTCGACGACGGCTCCCGAGGCGGTCTTTAGCTACACGAAGAAGGACAAGGACCTTCTCGAGGCTCCGATCTTCGGACAGAGGGCGTATTTTACTCGGCACTTTGGCCAGTTAGCTCCTCGCTACGAGCTGCGTCTACCAGCTAAGTTCGTAGAATATGAGGTCGACAATAAGCTGGAGCTGTCGTTGCGCAGCTATCTCCAGTTGGTGCTGGCGAACAATGTCGACATTGATGTGCAGCGGTTGAACGTTGAGATTCAACGAAACGCGATCACTCGGGCGTATGCCCCGTTTGACCCCTTTTTGACGGGCAGTTTCAACAGCCAACGGTCGGTCATTCCGACTACGAGCTCTCTTGAAGGCGCGAGCACGTTGAACCAGCTTTCGCAGCCAAGTAATTTTTCGTATAACCAGACGCTGGCGAATGGTGTGCAGTTCAACAGTGGCTTTACGGCGAGCAAGACATCGACTAATAATTCGTTTGCATTTTTCAACCCGGCGTTGAACGCGCAGTTAGTCTCAGGCGTCACGATTCCGTTGTTGCGGAACCGGGGCGCGGCAATCAACAAGCTGCCGATCACGATTGCACGGAGCCGTTTGCGGATTGGCCAGGAGAACTTTCTGACGACGGTTTTTCAGCTCTTGACGACTGCCGAGCAGGCGTACTGGGACCTGATCGGTTCGCGCGAGAGTTTGCGAGTCCAACAGAAGGCGCTTGAGCTTTCGGCCGAGGCGCTGAAGCGCTCGCGTCGGGAACTGGAGCTGGGGGCAATTAGCCCGCTCGACATCTATCAGCCGGAAGCAAATTATGCTTCGGCCGAGATTCAGGTTTTGCAGGCGCGGTTTCGGTTGCAGCAAGCCGAGGACGTGTTGCGGCGGCAGATGGGAGCTGACCTGGAGGTGAAGTTTCGTCAGATGCCGATCAACCTGACCGAGTCTGTCACGCCTCCGACCGACAATACGGAAATTGATCGGGAGAAGGCGGTGGAAAAAGCGCTGCGGTTGCGGCCTGAAATCCGGTCTATCAACGAGGAGTTGCAGACAGATGACCTCGTGTTGAAGCAGCAGACGAATTTGCTACGCCCGGACTTTTCGTTACGGGGTACTTATATTTCGACAGGCCGAGGCGGTCGATTCTTTCAACGGGTTGGTCCTAACACGACGGTGATTCCGGGCGGTTTTGGCGATGCTCTGGATCAAGTGTTCGGCTTTGGCTTCCCGATCTATTCGTTCGGCCTGACGATGCGGCTGCCGATTCGGGATCGGGCGGCGGCTGCTAACTACGCCGATGCGGTGGTGAATAAGCGGCAGGACATTTTGGCACGGCGGAGTACGGAACAAAATGTGCGGCAGCAGGTGCTCAACGCGGTGAGCCAGGTTGAGTCTTCGAAGGCGAGCGTGAAGTTGGCGGGTGTGGCCCGGGACTTTGCGCAGAAGCAGTTGGACGCCGAGCAGAAGAAGTATGACTTGGGAACATCGGTAATCTTCTTTGTTCTTGATGCTCAGACTCGGCTAGTCAATGCCGAAGCGGCGCTGGTTAATCAGACCGTACTGTATCGCCGGAACCAGCTGACTCTTTTGCGGGTGACCGGGGAGTTGCTCGACGAACGTGGGATCAAAGTACAATAGGCGTGAATGGGCCGAATTCGAGTTCTTCCGGACGCTGTAGCAAATCAGATCGCGGCAGGTGAAGTTGTTGAGCGCCCTGCCTCCGTGGTCAAGGAGATGCTGGAAAATTCGTTGGACGCGGGGGCGACTGCGATCCGCGTGGAGGCTGAAAGCGGTGGACGGCGGCTGATCCGCATTACCGACGACGGCCATGGGATGTTGCGCGACGACGCGATGCTTGCATTTGAGCGGCACGCCACGTCGAAGCTATCGTCGTTGAAGGATCTACAGTCCATCGCGACGTTGGGTTTTCGGGGAGAGGCGCTGCCTTCGATCGGAAGCGTTTCCCGCTTGACGATGGAGACGCGAGCGCCGGAGGAGTCGACCGGTACTCGCGTGGAGATCCAGGGCGGGAAGATGATCAAGTGTGAAGAGGCGGCTCTGGCAGCGGGGACGATTCTGACGGTGCGGGATTTATTCTTCAATGTTCCACCGCGGAAGAAGTTTTTACGGTCGGACCAAACGGAGTTGGCGCACATCGCGTCGCTGGTAACTCACTATTCGCTGGCCCACCCGGACAAGACTTTCGAGCTTCATCATGACTATCGGGAGTTGCTGCATGTGACTCCGGTGGCGACGATTCGGGAGCGGGTGTTTCAGGTTTTTGGGGCGCAGGTTCTTGACGATTTGATCGACCTAGGTGCGCGGGAGGTGGAGTTGAAGTTGCCACCGCCGCATCCGCACGCCGAGGATGTGCTTCCGGAGGATCTTGTCCGTCCGTTCCTGCTTCGTGGGTTCGTTTCGCGCCCTCAGGTGCAGAAATACAACCGGAGTTCGATCTACCTGTTCGTGAATGGGCGTTTGATTAAAGACCGTTTGATACTCCACGCCATCTCGGCAGCCTATTACAATTTGATGCCTCCGGGCGCGTATCCGTTTGCGCTGCTTTTTCTCGATTGTGACGCGGAGGAAGTAGATGTAAACGTTCATCCATCGAAAACGGAGGTTCGGTTCCGGCACAGTTCGTTTGTGCACGACTTTGTGCGGGACGCCATTCGGGGCACGTTGATGGATGCACGACCAGCGTCAGAGTTGCCGATGCCGGAAGCGCGTCGGCCGCAGGCTGCGGCGGTGCTGCCGTATTCCGAGTTTACGCAGACGATGGAGAACGCCCGGTTGGAGTTGCCGGAATGGCGTAGTGTGGTGCCGGAGTCGGCGGCGGGGGCGTTGGGTGTGGGCGATGCGGATTTGCCGCTGTTTACGGGCCATTCTCTTCCCAGCGGCGACTTCTTGCCGAAGTTCGCCACGCCTGCGGTCGCCGCTTCTGTGGATGTTGCGCCATCGCGGCTCAAGGTGCCGAATCATCATGGAGGAGCACCGGAAGGGGTTCAGCTCGATGGCATGCCGAGTCTGGATGTGTTGAAGGATTTGCGTCCGATCGGCCAATTGCATGAGAGCTTTATCATCGCGGCAGGGCGGGACGGGCTTTGGATTGTCGATCAGCACGTGGCGCACGAACGGATTCTGTTCGAGCAGGTGCTGAAACAGCGGGCGGCGGGTCGGCTTGAAAAGCAGCAACTGTTGATTCCGATGGTGGTCGAACTGACGGCCAGCCAGCAGATTGAGTACGCGCGGATTGCGGATGAGCTTGGGGCGAGTGGCTTCGAGAGCGAGCCGTTTGGCAATCGGACGATCGCGATTAAGACGGCCCCGGTGGACGTGAAGCCGGCCCAGATTGAACGCATTTTGTTCGAGATTTTGGAAGTGGCGGAGAGGGAGTTGCGCGGGGCGAGCCTGGACGAGTTACGGCGGAACATCGCGGCCTCGATTGCTTGCCAGGCGGCCATCAAGATCAACATGCGGTTGGACCAGACGAAGATGGATTGGCTGCTGGCGAAGTTGGCCGAATGCGAATATCCGACGAACTGTCCGCATGGGAGACCGATCGCCTTGCGGTATTCGACAAGAGAGATATTGAAGGGGTTTCACCGGATTTAGGGCGGAGGCGGGGATAACGGATGACGGCTTCGATGGCCGAATCCTCGGCGCTCACCAAAACTTGACCACGTGTGCTCCATTAGAGTTGACCACCCGAATAAGAGAGCTTTCCACAGGGCACGGCGGCGAAGCTAGTCCTTCATCATCCTAGCCCGAGGCGTGTAAGTCTCTGAGTCAGCTCAAAGGCGGCATTTTCATCCACGCGGTTTAGTTTTTGGTAATTGATTAGCGGCCTACCGAAGCGATTCAGCCGAGGTGATCTTGGAAGCAGAGAACAGCAATCGGAAGGCAGCAGACACGGAAGTGTGACCGTTTTTGAGAGCGGTCTGGGCGAGGCTGGTGAAGGCGGCAAAGGCCT
>JANXMS010000235.1 GCA_025354525.1 Acidobacteriota bacterium | reverse complement strand
TCCGAAGCCCCACTGATCGACTCCTGATCCATTCCAATGCGGCAACTCCAAGGACCCAATCCCGCCCTTGCGCGTTCTCGTCCTTACCCACACTAAACAGCGAGGAGGCGTTCGCCGTCGCTGACGCCGTCCGCTTCCATCCAGACTCCGCTCGCTCCGCCGACGGCTACCTCGTTTACATCGCAGAACCTGCTGAGTATTCCCGTCGCTTCTCCGCATCCGTCTCTTCGGTCGTCGCCGTAGACGCTGGCCGCGTTGTCGGCTTCCTCCGCGCTGTCGCCGGCGAGGAGCTCGAACTCACCCCGGAATCCGCCGCCCTCGCCAGCCACTTTCCTCTCCCAGGCTACGTACTATATCGACCAAATCGGCCTGCTCCCCGAGTACAAAGGTCAAGGCCTAGCCCAAGCTATGCTCGACACGGTAGTTGCCAATACAAAGCCCCAGCGCCTCGGAGCCGTCATCATGCACGCTCCGCTTCGCAACACCCGCTCAATCGGCTTTTTCACCCATCGCAACGGCTTTTCGCTGGTCCGCGAACTCCCCGACGCCTACTTCACTTGGGGATACTACGAAAAGCGCCTCGTCGTGTTATCCTGACAGAAGTGCGCCGCGACGCAGACGTTCTATTTGTGCGTCCAGTCTTGGCGTTATTATTCCCCCAAGGAAATCCCATGCCGAAGTTGAAAACGCATAAAGGCGCAAAAAAGCGCTTTAAAAAGACCGGGACAGGCAAAATCATTCGTCACCATGCGAATGCCCGCCACCTCCTTTCCGGCAAAAGCCGGGCCCGCAAGCGCAAGCTCAAGGCCGGAGTCGTCATGGATCCGACGAACAGCCCCGAAATGAAGCGCATGCTGCCGTACTAGGTACTATGCCGAAGGGGAGATTTGCTCCCCTTCACCCGCGCGGCCGAGGCTCCTCGCACGTGCCCGTTCCGTCGGCAGACTAATCACTCATCTACAAGGAGATAAAACGTGCCAAGAGTCAAACGTTCAACAAAACGTACAAATTTCAGGAAGAAAACCCTCGCCAGGGCGAAGGGTTACTTCCTCACTAAATCCAAGCTCAATCGGTCCGCCCAAGAAGCGGTCGAAAAAGCCCTAAAATACGCCTTCACGGGTCGCCGTCAGAAGAAACGCCTCTTCCGCTCCCTGTGGATCGTGCGCATCAACGCGGCTTGCCACCTCGGCGGGCTGTCCTATAGCCGTTTCATCAGCGGCATGGCCAAAGCGGGCGTGGAATTGAACCGCAAGATGCTCGCCGATATCGCCGCCAAAGACGCCCCGGCCTTTGCCGTCCTCGTCGAGAAAGCGAAAGCAGCTCTAGCCTAAACCAAACTCATGGTGCCTCTCTTTGAAGAAACCGACAGCCTGCATGGCCTTGAGGATCGCATCCTTAAGGCTGTTGGGCTACTGACTAAACTCAAGGAAGATAACCGCTCTCTGCAGGAGCAGCTCACCGCTGCTCTCGCCGGAGAAAGGAAGGCGTTGGCAGAACTCGAGAGTGTGAAGGCCAACACCTCCTCCGCCGACAAAGAACTGGAACTGCTCCGGACCGAACGGAAGCACGTTAAAAATCGAATCGAAAAATTGCTCGGCCAGATGGACCATCTAGCCGAATCTTAAGGCATCCCGCTATGGACGCGCCCCCCCCTCCCGACACGCCTACCGAACTGAAGAAGGTACGAGTTAGCGTGTTTAGTCAGGTTTACAACTTGTCTACAACTGGGGAGCCGACTGAACTCGAAGAATCGGCCCGACGCGTCGACGAGCTCATGTGTTCCATTGCTCGCGGCGGAAATCTCGACGCGGGACGAATCGCAGTCCTGGCCGCCATGCACCTCGCCGATCAACTGCGCATCGCCGAACAGCGCTCCCTGCGTTTCCAAACGCTTTTGCGCCAACTCGACGAGGCCGTCGAGGCTTAAGCCTCCCTCTCCTGGCCTTGGCGATCGCGTTCCCGGCTGCCGAAGGTTTCAGCCTGGCGGTGGCGGCGGAACCGTCCTCATCGTCAGCGCCCACTCTGGCCCCGGCAGCCTCCGCGCTGCCATCGAAACCCGCGGGCCGCGAACGATCGTTTTTAGCGTCTCCGACATGATCGACCCTGCCAGCCCTCCTCTTGATCGTTCGCTAGCCTTTTCTGACCCTGGCAGGCCACTCCGCCCCCGCTGACGGCATCCGCCTCCGCGGCTACCCCTTCGTCATCGCCACCCACCACGTCATCGTTTGTTACTGGCGTGTCCGCCTCGGCGACAGCCACAAGATCCAAGGGGACGCCTTGAGCATCGTCACCCCCGCCCGGCGTGTCATCGTCGATCACGTCTCTGCCTCCTGGTCGATCGACGAAACACCCACCCAGCGGTGATATTCAAGACGCTTCCGTCCAATGGTCGCTGATCGCCGAAAGTCTCTTGCACGGCACCCACGCCAAAGGTAAACACGGCTATGGCTCCCTCGTCCGCGCCACCGGCGGTATGGGCTCATCACAACGGCCGCAATCCGCGCTTCGGCGATAACTACGGCCAAGGCGAGCCGCCGACTTACGACTTCCGCAACAACGTCACTATAACTGCGAAAGTTACTGCACCGGCAAGGTCGACGGCCGGGTCCGCCAAGCCAGGCTCCAACACCAAAGCTAGGCAAGGAATCACCGTAATTGATTAGCGGCCTACCGAAGCGATTCAGCCGAGGTGATCTTGGAAGCAGAGAACAGCAATCGGAAGGCAGCAGACACGGAAGTGTGACCGTTTTTGAGAGCGGTCTGGGCGAGGCTGGTGAAGGCGGCAAAGGCCT
>JANXMS010000473.1 GCA_025354525.1 Acidobacteriota bacterium | reverse complement strand
GACAACCTCAACATCCATTGCGAGAAGTCCCTGACCGACGCCTTCGGTGCCGAGATGGGATCGCAGGTTTGGGGACGATTCGCCATCCACCACACCCCCAAGCATGGCAGTTGGCTCAATCAGGCGGGAATCGAAATCGGCATCTTCTCCAAACAGTGTCTCGGCAAACGCAGGATTCCAGACTTCCCAACCTTAAGCAAAGAATCCACGGCATGGTGCCGCCGTATTAACAAAGCAGCTACCAAGATCAATTGGCAGTTCGATAGGAAGGCCGCACGAAAAACGTTTGGATACTAACGGAATTCGTTCACGCGGTCATAGCACTCCCGTGGCTTCATGCCCCCCTGTCAGCGGCCTCGTAGCCCACCTGAGATGGCACAATGCGCTAAATCCTGGGGCTTGGGGCAAGGCCCCATTTCAACCAACGCCCAGCGGCAGATGTTGAATTCACATCAAAACACCCGCTGATGGTGCTTCAAAAGTAAGTGTCGTTAGAAGCGGTTCCTAATTGTCGGCCATCAGTGTTTGGGCTCGACCCGGAGATTCCGCGTCTGTACCAGAGTGCCGCCGGAGAGGTCGACGACTTGGTTCTTGGCGGTGACGTGTGGTCGAGGGTGGCGGTGGCGATGATTTCGCCAAGCTTGCAGGATAGATCAACGCAGACGGATTGACCGACGACGATTTCGACATTGGAACCCTGACGTGGAAACGCACGGCGTAGTTAGCCGGGGTTCGGCACGTGACGACATAGGCAGCGACGGCTCCGTTGGGATCGGTGACGGTACCGACGATACGGTCGGATTGGACTTGAGCAAATGAACGGTGGAAACGAGGGCAGCCAAGAACAGGACACGGTTCACGAGGACAGCTTGGTACTGCCAATATCTATCAAAAGGAAGGGCGTGATCGAAAACGGACGAGCTTGGGCGCTACCTGTTAACATTTGGTTGTGCCGAGAGCCAATGCCAAACAGGACATCACGGCCCGATTGATCACGGCCTTCAAGGAAATGATTGCGGACGGGACGGTCATGCCCGGGCAGAGATTGCCACCGGAGCGTGATTTAGCGAAGAGTTTCGGCGTGGCACGGTCGTCGTTGCGCCAGGCGCTGAAGGTGCTGGAGATCATGGGAGTGATCTCACAGCGGGTAGGCGATGGGACCTATTTGAACACTGGGGCGGCGACTATTTTGGGTGAGCCGATGGAGTTCCTGATCCTGCTGGATGGTATTACCTTTCATGAGTTGATGGAGGCTCGGCTGATTGTGGAGCCGGAGCTGACGGCGCGAGCGGCGGCGAGGGCGACGATGGAAGACATTGCGGAGTTGCGGGGAGTGTTGAAGGGGATGGAAGAGGCGAGGGGCGACCATGCGCGGTTTGTGGAGCAGGATCTGTTGTTTCATCACACAATTTTCCGAATTGCGGCGAATCGCGTTTGTGGATTGATGTTCACGGTGGTGCATCAGAGTTTGGCGAAACTGATTCATCTGACGTCGCAGGTGGTGCCGGCCGAACATACACTGGCGTTGCATCGACGCATTTTTCACGCGATACGGAGGCGTGATGCGGAGGAGGCTCGTCGTCGAATGACGGAGCATCTGGACGATGCTCGGGGTCTGCTGCTGCGGGCGGCCGAGGAGCAGGCGAGCGTGGGAGTGAGGAGCCGAGCGGAACGGGCGATGCGGGAGTAGGCGTCGCAGGTTGGTTAACCGGCTTGGTCTAGTCTGTTAGGCAGAATTGTGGAAGTAAGTAATTACGAGGCCAAGGCGAGGTTGTCCCATGGCAGGCGAGGAAGTTGTGATCGCCCGAGCGGGGATGCCGATGGTAAAGCTCGTACGGATTGAAGGATCAGGTCGGCGGGTGTTGGGTGCCGCGGCGGGGATGATCGACTACCGGGCGGGTTGGGACGACCCGATGACGGACTCGGAACTTGAAGATTTCCTTGGCAATCGAGGGGTCGGGCCCGATGAAATTACTCCTTGACACCCACGCACTTCTTTGGTCGATTGTACTTGATTAGCGGGTTTCGGGATCATTCGCCTCCAGATCTTTGCCAGTTTCCTGGCGTTTTGGGAGTTTGTGTCGCAAAGGGCCCCTCGGAATCATGCCACAGGCTCGCGCGATGCTACGGAAACCATTGAATCTATTGGGTCGGAGGCCGCTAATCAATTACGGTCGATTGATAGTCCTCACTTACTCTCGGAGCGTGCCAGAAGCGTACTTCTCGACGAGAAGAATGAACTCTTTGCGAGCGTCGCATCGATTTGGGAGATCACGATAAAGGTCCAAGTCGGCAAGTTGGGCTTGCGGATGAAACTGAGACAGCTTCCCCGGCAGTTGGCGTTGATCGGGGTGTCGAGCTTCTTACCGAAAGGTCTGTTTGATGTGCAGGAATTGGGAGAGTTGCCGGAAATCCACAAAGATCCGTTTGATCGAATTTTTGTAGCGCAGGCGAAGGCGGGGGGAATGACCGTTGTAACGAAGGACCCTCTCATCCATCGATACGCGGTACCAGTTATCTGGTGAGACAAGGGCCTCTACGGATTCCGAAGTAGTTTTTCGAGGGCGGCTTCGGTGAGGCGGTAGGGGAGGTAGTAAGCCACTTTCCCGTTCTTGTCGAGGAGGATGAAGGTGGGTGTGCTGGAGACGCCGTGGAGGGGTTGATAGGAATCGGCACAGACCTTGTTCGTGGCCGCCTTTTCGGCGGTTTTTTCGGTTTCGTAGTAGCGGGTTAAGGTGACGATGGCGGCTTTGTCGGCGTACTTGGCTCTGATGCGGCCGAGGGCGGCGACTTGGGCACGGCAATCGGCACACCATTGGGCCCAGCCGAAGATAAGGACAGGTTTGCCGCGAAGGCTGGACGGAGTGGGCGGGTTCGGGGTGAGGGATTCGTCGAGGACGATGGGCGGGGCGGGAGTACCGACGAGAGCGAGTTGGGCGTCGAGATAGGCGACGGCGGTCTCGCGACCTTTAGCTTGGGCGAGGAGTTGGGATTGGAGATCGGCGGCGCGGTCCCGGGCACCGAGGAGGACGGCACCGCGGGTGACCCAGACGAGGCCGTCGAGGTAATGGGCGTCACGGCCCTTTTCGCGTTCGTGGACTTCGAGAATGGACTCGGCGCTGGGGAGGTCTTCGGCGGAGAGTTTGTTGTGGATGGGGGCGGTGATATGGGCGAAGGCGGAGGTCGTAAGGAGGAGGGCGGTGAGCCAGCGCATGGTCATTTCAACTTAGCAGAGGGTTCGCGGTGGAGGGTGGGCGGATGGCGGACGGGTAGCAGCGATTTGACGAAGGTTTCGATTTCGAAGAATCGTTCGTCGGGAGCGACGGCGTAGTCGCCGGGCGGGGGTAGATTGGCGAGGCGGGGGTTATTCGAGGGAAGGACTCGGCGGCGGTATTCGGCGAGGGCGGCCGGAGGGAAGCCGGCGCGTTGGGAGAATTCGAGGGCATGGCGGTCGGCGGCGAGTTCGCTTTCCCGGCGAGCGACTTGGTGGCCGAGGGGGATTGAATATTGAGCATCGTAGTGAAGCGGGAAGACAAGGCGATTGCTAGTGGGCGGCTGGGAAGAGTGGGCGAGGGCGTGGGCGGCGGCGACCTCGGCTTCAGAGCGCGCTGTGAGGACGAGGCGGGATGGGACGAAGATGGTCACCCCAACTCCGAAGGGGCGCGATAGCTATTTGTCGCGCGGGAGCAGCAACGGATCGAGCGCCCACTCGATGCGGTTGAGCTGCTCCGTAATCTTTCGCCGGTCGTCCTCGGCCTGCCACAGGGCCGAGTTCGTTCGCGCCTCCGCCTTTTCCAGGCGCGATTGGATTTCCCCAAGGTGCCTTTTAAGCCCCGAAAATTGTATCTCGATCAACTTGGCGAGTCCCCAGAGCAGCAGCATGACAAAAAATGGAAGCTCGTATTCTTTTGGCGGTGGCCAGTTGGCCAGGCCTGGCGGCAGGTACGACAAGACCGCCGCCCAAGTCATGACGAATAGGACTATGACGATAGCGAAGAATATTCCGCCGCAGATCCAGGACCAGACAACTGATAGGCGCTGTCCAAGTGTTTGTTTCGGTTCTTCGTCCATTAATGATTTCTTCCTCTAGCTTGAGCCGGGTTGTACTTCCTGCCCATGGAACTATTCCACTATCTAGGATACTGTTGCACACTGCCGTCGTTGCGATTTAGGATCCAGAGCGTTTAGCCAGCCGAACCCGCGGGATGGTTTGGGACAAACGTTCTATGAGTCCTGTCGCTAATTCGACGGTGCTGATGTCGCTAGGTTTGAGTAGTTCCTCAAGCTTGGCGTGGATAGATTGATTCTTGCGCGCGTAAAGCGCTGAATCAGCCGTTGGTGGAGCTTGGAGCCAAAATTCCAGGGTCTGCTCAAAAGCTTTCCAAAGGGGCATACCCAACTCGGTCGAGCGAGATATTAGCTTACGATGAAGCTCCGGCAGCATCTCGACGCCCGATCACAACCCGGACATTTTATTGGCTTTGAGCCTGTTGCTACGGCGGGCGGGCTATCGCGTGAAAACGGTGGAGTCGCCGGGGGCGGCGCGGGAAGCCGTGGCGGAGACGAAGTATGACTTGATCCTAACCGATATGAACTTTACGTGGGGTACCACTTCGGGGGAAGAAGGGCTCGCCTTGATTGGTGAGTTGCGGGGCGGGGCTCCGGTGATCGCGATGACCGCCTGGGGCGATATTGAGTTAACCGTACAGGGGATGCAGCGCGGGGCCGTGGACTTTCTGACCAAGCCGTTTGATAACCAGCATCTGCTCGAGAAAGTCGACGCCCACCTGCAGAAGAAACGGGCCAAGGAAGCGGAGCTCGAGTTGGCGAAGAAGGTGCAGCAGCGGCTGCTGGCCGCGCCGCCGACAATGAGCGGCGTTGCGATTGACATGCGGTTTGAACCGGCTAATGAAGTGGGCGGCGACTACTACGACTTCTTTGTGCCGCGCGAAGATCGGCTGGCTTTTGTGTTGGCCATGATGGCCAATTTGCAGGCGCTGTTCCGGGCCGGAGACCATAGTCAACCGCAGGTGCTGCTGACGCAAATTAACCGGTTGTTCCACGCGGCGACGACGGAGACCTGCTCGGCGACCTTGTTCTACGCAATTGGGGACCGGAGGGAGCAAACGCTGGTTTAAGCCAATTGCGGCCATCCGGCGGGGGAGCTGGGGTCGAACCACATGGTGATTGGGATGTTTGGACACGTGACGATTACAATGGACGCGGTGTTGCCGTTGGGGTTTGCGGGATAATTGAAAACTATGCATCGGATTCGATTGATTCGGGCGATTCCCCTGTTCGGGAAAGCCTATGCGGATTGGCCGTCGCGGTTTTCGGACTTGGAACAGACGAGGACGCTGGTGGAGGTGGTGACGGACACCGGGTTGAAGGCGCTGGGGAGCGTTTATACTTCGGCGGGTTTGGTGCAGGCGGCGCTGGATTTGCTGCGGCCGCTGTACGAGGGCGCATCGGCGATTGACCCGGCGGCGACGACGGAGATGCTGCATCAGAACACGTTTTGGCAAGGGCGGGGCGGGAGCGTTACTCATGCCATTTCCGGGATCGATATGGCGCTTTGGGATCTGCTGGGACAGGTGACCGGGCAACCAATTCACCGGTTGTTGGGCGGGAAACTGCGGAGCCGCGTGAAGCCGTATGCGTCGATGCTGATGGAAGAGCCGGGGAAGATGCGGGATAAGTTGCAAGCCGCGCAGGGGCGGGGATTTCGGGCGTTCAAGATTGGCTGGGGACCGTTTGGACGGCAGAACGGGAAGGTGGACGAAGCGATAGTGCGGGAGTCGCGCGAGGCGGTGGGGGACGATTGCGAACTGATGGTAGACGCGGGGGGATCGGATGCGTTGTGGCCGCACGGGTATAAATGGGCGGTGACGACGGCAGAGATGCTGGCGGCTTACGAAGTAACTTGGTTTGAGGAGCCGTTGCGGCCGGACGACTTAGAAGGCTATATCGAGCTGACGCGGCAGTCGCGGTTGCCGATTGCGGCAGGGGAGGTGTTGACGCGACGGCAATCGTTTTTGCCTTGGATCGAACGGCGGGCGGTGGACTATTTGCAGCCGGACGTGACGAAGGTGGGCGGATTGACCGAGCAGCACCGGATTGGGCAGTACGCGGACGACCACAATATTTTGGTGGTACCGCATGGATGGAATACCGGAGTTGGACTGGCGGCGGATCTGCATTTGACGGCAGCAGCGGGGAATGGGCGGTGGGTGGAGTATTTGACTCCGGAGCCATATTTGGATGATGTCTTTTTGACTCGGCCGGTGATTGATGCTGAGGGGTACATTCAAGTTCCGGAAGGGCCGGGATATGGTTTCTCGTGGAATCCGGACGGGATTGAAAAGCTATCGCAGGGAGTGAAGTTAACCTCGTAATGGTTGGACTCGATTTCGGGACGACCAATTGCTCCATCGCGGTAGCGATAGAGGGCCAGGTTCGGCTGGCGCAGTTCTCGGATGGATCGGAGAGTTACCGATCTATTCTGTATGCGGAGTCGCGCAAGGCGGCGCGGGCGCAGTGGTGGACGGGGCCGGAGGCGATTACGCAGTACCTGGATGCGGACGCCAAGGGGCGGTTGATCCAGTCGCTGAAGTCGTTTTTGGCGAGTAAGAGTTTGCGGTCTACGGAGGTGTTGGGGCGGCACTTCACGATTGAGGAGTTGATCGCGATTTTGCTGCGGGATTTGCGGGGGGAGGCCGAGCGGCAGTTTGGGGTGGAGGTGAAGCGGGCGCGGGTGGGGCGACCGGTTCGTTTTGTGGGGGCGGAGACGGAGGCGGACGATGCCTATGCGGTGGAGCGGTTGGGGAAGGCATTTGCGCTGGCGGGGTTTGACGAGGTGGAGTTCGAGATGGAGCCGGTGGCGGCGGCCGCGTTTTATGCGGATCGGTTGACGAGGGAAGAGGTGCTGCTGGTGGGGGATTTCGGCGGGGGCACAAGCGATTTTTCGTTGTTGCGGGTGGGGCCTGGGCAGCGGGAGTTGTTGGGGAATGCGGGCGTGGGCGTGGCGGGGGATAGCTTTGATGCGCGGTTGATTCGCCACGTGGTGTCGCCGGAGTTGGGTTTGGGATCGGTGATTGGATCGATGGGGAAGCGGTTGCCGGTGCCGGTGTGGTTATACGCGAATTTGGAACGGTGGCACTACCTTTCGTTTTTGCGAACAAAAGCGACGCTGCATCTGCTGAAGACGCTGCCGGGTCAGGGGGAGGAGCCGGAGAAGCTGCAGGCGTTGTATGACTTGGTGAATGAGGACTTAGGGTATCGCCTGCATCAGGCGGTGCAGCGGACGAAGCGGGCGCTATCGAGCCAGGACGCGGCGGAGTTTCGGCTGGCCGAGGGGAGCGTGGATATCGGGACGACGGTGCGGCGGGAAGATTTTGAAGATTGGATTGGAGAGGACTTGCGGGCGATTGCGGGGTGTGTAGATCGGCTGGGGGCGACGCGGGTGGACCGGGTGTTTTTGACCGGAGGGACGTCGTTTGTGCCGGCGGTGCGGCGGATTTTCGAGGAGCGTTTTGGGGCTGAGCGGATTGAGTCGGGGAACGAGTTTACGTCGATTGCGCATGGGTTGGCGTTGGGCGGGTAGACTGGACGGCGACGGGAAATCGGTGCTCGTTCTTACAGGGCCGCGGGCTGTCGGTGTTGGCGGCAGCGGGGGGCAGAGCGGT
>JANXMS010000194.1 GCA_025354525.1 Acidobacteriota bacterium | reverse complement strand
CCATTGGCGATACCATGCCCCTTTCGTCGCCGCTCCCGCAATCGGCTTCACGATTTCGTCGTGCAACTGCCGCAGTGGCTCCCACCCCAGTCTGGTCCGCGCCTGCGAGATCCCTGAACTGCCCGTCACGTTTATGGCAACCGGGCCAGCCAGCCATTGGATTCCCTCTAACAGGCAACGGAGCACTTCCCGGTAGGATGACTGCATGTACAACGCCAGTGCGATGACGGAGTAGACGGTCACATAACCCGGCAGATCGCGCTGGCGCACGCTCTCCTTCTTGGTTGCGGCCAGCGCCGCGTGAACTCTTTCCAAGGGAAAAGTCTTCGTCACCACACCCAAACTGATGTAGTCTGTGATTCGACTTCCCCGCAGGCAACTGGGCAATGGTTCGCGACATCCTGAAGCTATTCTGTTCTAAAACACAATAGCTTCAGAATGTTTCTTAAAGGAAACTCGCTCAGTGGCAGGAGCAACGGAACGCTGCCGGGCGAGGCTTCGAATGGAAATTCACGACCCAGGATACCGACCGCAAGCTGAGCCGACACCATGTTGCGTAATTACATTGTCTCGGTACTAGGATAGACACAACATAGTACCGGAACATGTAGAATGAGGGCATGAAGCAGACAGAGCTACATTTGACTGAGCCGGACCGGGGTACCCTGAACGCGTTTCGTGGCAAGGGAGTTCGTCCGGCTCGAGCGGTCAATCGGGCTCATGTTTTGATGGCTCTGGATCAGGGAGTCCCGGAGGCTACGATTTGCCAAGTGCTTGGCTTGGGCCGCACGGCGTTGTGGCGGACTCGGGCGGCGTATCGCGAGGGTGGTTTGGAGTTTGCCCTGCACGACGAAGCTCGTTCAGGGCAACCGCGGAAGTATCAAACAAGCCAGGAGGCCGAAGTGGTCGCCTTGGCCTGTAGCTCGCCTCCTGCCGGAAGCAAGCGCTGGACAATTGGCCTGCTGACGGCCGCCTCCCGAGAACGCCCTGGATTGGCTGGCGTCAATCGGGAGACGGTCCGCCAAATGTTAAAAAAAACGATTGCGAACCCTGGCGAAAAGTAATGTGGTGCATCGGTCGCATCACGGCCGAGTATCGCGACAGGATGTATGCGTTGTTGGCCCTATACGGTCGAGCGTACAGTGAACAGGAACCGGTGGTATGCGTCGATGAGAAGAGCAAGCAGTTGCTCCGGCAGACTCGTACCACCATCGCCGGAAAGTCAGGCCAGTGTTGCCCGTGAGGACTACGAATACCGGCGGGCGGGGACGAGAAACATCTTTGTGGCCGTCGAACCTAAGGGTCGGTGCCGCTGCATGGAGGTCACCGCTCGCCGCACCAGTGAGACGGCGGCGGCAGCGTTGTTGCAGCGAGTTCAGTTTCACTACACGCCCAAACATGCCAGTTGGCTGAATATGGCCGAGATCGAAATCGGAATTATGGACCGGCAATGCACAGGACAACGCATCGCCACAGTTGAGCTACTCCAAAGGGAACTCGCTCAGTGGCAGGAACAACGAAACGCTGCCGGACGAGGCATCGAATGGAAATTCACGCGCCAAGATGCCGACCGCAAACTGGGCCGACACTATGTTTCGTAATTGCATTGTCGTAATACTAGGGGCGCCGAATGAAGAACGACAGGAACGAAGGTTCGTCGCGCAAACTCGTCGACGGCTGACTTGACTCCACAATTGCCTTCCGGGATGATTCCGTCGAGATAGTCGTGTCCGGCGAGGATGCCGCCCGAGCGAACTTTCGGCCACCAAGCTTCGAAATCCTGCTTGGCACCCTCGTATTGATGCTGAGCATCAATAAAAACGAAGTCGAACGGGCCATCGGCGAACTGCTCCGCGGCTTGGGGCGAGGCCTGCCGGAGAATTTTCGAACGTTGCCCGAACGGGGCGAGGTTTGCAACCGCTTGGCGATGGATATCCTCAAACGTTGCGTCGGAATGGTGATTGATGTCGATGTAATCGCCGGCTCCAAAATTCCGCCAAGGATCCACTGAGTGAAGGGTCTTTCCTCTCTAGTTACGCAGTATGTATGCCAAATATTTACCGTGCAGAACACCGATTTCGGCTCCTTCGCCGGTGAGTCCAGTTGCATTTAGGATGTGCGGAAACTCCCACCGAATCCATACGAAACGAAAGCCGATGAAGCGATAGAAAAGGCGCACCACATGGGCCTCCCAGCGCGGGTTGAAATCCAGATCGGTATAGAGAAATGGGCTGATGTAATCAAAGCGGGGTACCCAAGTGTTTATCGCAAGGGAACGTCGGATGATCTATCTCGCCCGGTGGTCACGAGTCGGGTTAGAGTGAAAGGATCGTCATGAACACCAGCCGCCGACAATTTCTAGCCGCCGCACTGGCCTCGAGCCAAGCCCAGGCCGCTTCGCCCTACGAATTTTCGGTGTTTTCGAAGCATCTGCACTTTCTAAGCTGGTCGGAGATGGCCGCCGCGGCCAAGGAGATCGGCTTTGACGGCATCGACTTAACGGTCCGCAAGGCGGGGCACGTGTTGCCGGAGCGTGCGGCTGAGGATCTGCCCAAGGCCAAAGAGGCGATTGAACGCGCCGGGTTGAAGTTGACGATGATCACCTCTGACGTTGTTGACGTCACCAGCCCATTCGCCGTCGCGGTGCTGCGTACGGCCGCGAAACTGGGGGTGAAATATTACCGATGGGGAGGGTTCCGCTACCAGGAGAATGGAAAGTCGCCGACCGATCAGCTGGCGGAGTTGCGGCCCAAGGTTAAAGAGTTGGCGGCGCTGAACCGAGAACTCGGATTGTGCGCGATGTACCACACGCATTCTGGTCTGAACCAGATAGGGGCGTCGATGTGGGATCTATGGATGCTTCTGAAGGACCACGATCCGGCGCAAGTGAGCTTCAACTACGATATTGGGCATGCGACGGTGGAAGGCGGGCTGGGGGGATGGGTGCATAGTGCGCGGTTGGCGGCACCCTTTACCCGGGGCGTTGCGCTGAAGGATTTTCGGTGGGAGAAGGGGCTGAAGGGGTGGCGGGTGCAATGGTGCCCGATTGGAGACGGCATGGTCCAGTTCGACAAGTATTTCCAAATGATGAAGGCGTCGGGGTTTCGGGGGCCGTTGCAGGTGCACTACGAGTACGACCTGGGAGGCGCGGATAAGGGGTTGACGAAGATTACGATTGAGTCGATGCGCGTGTTTGCGGCGATGCGAAAGGATCTCGTGGCGCTGAAGAGCCTGCTCGGGTGAGGCTCTGGCTGTTGATCGGCCTGGCGGTGCAACTCGGGGCCGAAATCGATTTGCGTGAGTTGGCTGATAGGACGCTGCTGGATGGTCCGTGGACGGTGACAGCGGGTCGGTCGACGTTGCAGATCCCCGTGAACAACTACTACAGCGAGGCACCGTATTGGTGGCCGGATCCGAAGGTGGTGCGAGTCTCGTTTTTGCGATCGACGACGCGGAAGAACCCTCATTAGGAGTATGGGCAGGCGGTACGGGGGCGCAATACGGGTCGCGGGGCGGGCATAATTGACACCGGGGATTTAATCTATGAGGTGGAAGCAATTCGCCTGATCGAGGCCCGCCAAGTTTTCACATCGGCCGAACGAGAGGGTTTGCGGGATTGGTTTCGGCAGTATGCTCGCTGGTTGACGACGAGTAAGATTGGTTTGGCGGAGAATAACAGCGGGAACAATCCTGCCAACTGGTGGCCGGCGCAGGGTAAGCGGTCGACCATCCCCAGCCTTGCGAAAGTTCTGAATGTACGCTAAGTCTGCTGCCGCCGCCACCAAGCTGCCGGGGTCAGTTCCGCGGCCTCGCTCACCTTCCGGTCGCCCATCCCCGGCAGCACGCTCAGCAGATACTGCCGCACCGGAATCCCCATTCTCCGGCAACTCTCCACCACCGACAAAA
>JANXMS010000471.1 GCA_025354525.1 Acidobacteriota bacterium | reverse complement strand
CGGAGCGTTGTCGATCGAGTCGAAACTGCGGAAGGTGTTCTTCGGGTTGTGCTTCGACAACACCTTCGTGATCGCGGCCGTCAGGGTCGTCTTGCCGTGATCAATATGTCCGATCGTGCCGATGTTTACGTGCGGCTTACTCCGATCAAATTTTTCTTTCGCCATGGTATTCCGGGATTCTCCTGGTTAGTGAAAACTGTGTCCGCTTAAGCGTTAGGGCTTTCCCTGCGCCTTTGCAATAATTTCGTTTGCGATGTTCGTGGGGACTTCTTCGTACCGCCCAAAGTGCATCGTGAAGCTGCCGCGTCCCTGGGTTCTGCTGCGAAGTTCGGTAGCATAACCGAACATTTCGCTCAAGGGAACCATCGACTTAATCAGTTGCGTGGTGCCGCGCATTTCCATGCCTTCCAGGCGTCCACGTCGGGAAATCAGGTCGCCATTTACCGGCCCCATGTACTCGTCGGGCACAACCACTTCAACCGACATAACGGGTTCGAGAAGGACGGGCTTGGCTTTCTTGACAGCGTCTTTGATTGCGAGCGAGCCCGCGATCTTAAATGCCATTTCGGAAGAGTCGACATCGTGATAGCTGCCGTCGTACAGCGTGACCTTCAGGTCGGACATCGGATAGCCCGCCAGGATTCCGCCTTCGAGCGCCTCAATGATACCTTTTTGAATTGCGGGGATGTATTCTTTCGGCACGGTACCACCGACGGTACCATTTTCGAACACGAATCCTTTCCCTTCTTCGAGCGGCGCGATGCGAATTTTGGCATGACCATACTGGCCCTTACCACCACTCTGTCGGACGTGGCGACCGTCGCCGGCCGAGTTCGTCCGGATGGTTTCGCGATAGGCGACCATTGGCTTGCCGACGTTCGCTTCGACGCCAAATTCACGGCGCATCCGGTCAACAATGATTTCAAGGTGCAGTTCGCCCATTCCAGCGAGAATGGTCTGACCCGTTTCAATATCGGTCGTTACGCGAAGGGTAGGATCTTCGTTGACGAGCTTGCTGATTGCCATGCCCATCTTCTCTTGGTCCGGCTTCGACTTTGGTTCAATGGCTAACTGGATGACGGGAGCGGGGAAATCGATCCGTTCGAGAAGTACAGGATGCTTTTCGTCGCAAATGGTGTCGCCAGTGGAAACTTGCTTCAGGCCGACGCAGGCACAAATGTCGCCCGCCAGAATCTCGGTGATGTCTTCGCGTTTGTTGGCATGCATCTTAACGAGACGCCCAACACGTTCCGACTTGCCTTTCGCCGCATTATAAACCGACGTTCCGGCGAATAGTTTGCCCGAGTAGACCCGAACGAAGGCAAGTTGGCCTACGAACGGATCGGTCATAATTTTGAAAACTAGGCCCGAGAAAGGCTCGGCATCGTCTGCCAAGCGATGAACGACTTTACCGTTATCTGGATCTTTACCTTCGATCGACGGAATGTCGAGAGGGTGAGGCAGATAGTCACAAACGGCGTCGAGAAGATTCTGAACACCTTTGTTTTTGAAAGCCGAACCACAAATTACTGGAAAGATTTTTTGAAGTAGCGTCGCTTTGCGAATGCCGGCCATCAGCTCTTCTTTGCTGATCTCGACACCATCAAAGAACTTTTGCATGAGGACATCGTCAGTTTCCGAGACGGCCTCTACCAGCAAAGCCCGATACTCTTCGGCCTTCTCCTGAAGATCTTCAGGAATCGCCACGTCGTCGAACTCGGCACCGAGAGAGTCGTCACGCCAAATGCGCGCCGTCATAGTAACCAAGTCCACTATGCCAAGAAAATTTTCTTCCGCACCAACTGGGATCTGGATGGCGACCGGGCGACATTTCAACCGGTCAATAATGGTATCGACAGCGTGGTAGAAATCGGCGCCGACGCGGTCCATCTTGTTGATGAAACAAATTCGGGGAACTCGATACTTATCAGCTTGGCGCCACACGGTCTCGGACTGGGGCTGGACACCAGCGACGGCATCAAACACGGCACAGGCACCGTCAAGAACACGAAGGGAACGCTCCACTTCGGCCGTGAAATCCACGTGGCCAGGAGTGTCGATAATGTTGATCTGAATGTCACGCCATTCGCAAGTGGTTGCAGCCGAGGTGATGGTAATGCCACGCTCCTGCTCTTGCTCCATCCAGTCCATGATGGCGGTGCCTTCATGCACTTCACCAATCTTGTACGTACGACCGGTGTAATACAGTATTCGCTCAGTGGTCGTAGTTTTACCGGCATCAATGTGGGCCATGATGCCGATATTGCGCATTTTCAGAAGTGGGACGGTACGTGCCATAGTGACAATTAATTAATCGGTCTTCGCAACTACCAACGATAATGGGCAAAAGCCTTGTTGGCTTCGGCCATACGGTGAACGTCATCTTTTTTCTTGATGGCACCGCCGCGGAGATTCGCCGCGTCGAGCAACTCACCAGCCAAGCGCTCCGGCATGCCTTTTTCAGGACGATTCCGAGCATTCAATACGATCCAACGAATCGCCAAAGAGGTTCTGCGGTTTTGTGCCACTTCGACGGGGACTTGGTAGTTCGCACCACCAACGCGTCGCGTCTTTACTTCTAACATCGGCTTGGCGTTCTCAACAGCCTTTTTGAACATCTTGAGAGCGTCTTCGCCAGACCGCTCCGCCACTTTGTTCATGGCTGCATAGAACACTTTCTGCGCAACTGTTTTCTTGCCATCCCACATCATGGAATTGACAAATTTTTCAGCCAACGTCGATCCAAACATCGGGTCGGGCTGAACTTCGCGAATTTCCGCACTTCTTCTACGCGGCATAAGTCGTTAAATCCTCAAAAAAAATTACGATTTCGGGCGCTTAGCGCCGTACTTGGAGCGACTCTGTTTGCGGTTGGCGACGCCCGCGGTGTCAAGGGTTCCCCGGACAACGTGATAGCGAACGCCAGGAAGGTCTTTCACTCGGCCGCCACGAATCAGGACAATGGAATGTTCCTGCAAATTGTGGCCAACACCCGGAATGTAGGTAGTAACTTCGATCCCGTTAGTCAACCGAACGCGGGCCACTTTGCGCAGCGCCGAGTTGGGTTTTTTCGGTGTGGTGGTATAGACGCGGGTGCAAACTCCGCGCTTCTGGGGACAAGCCTGCAGGGCCGGGCTAGCCGTCTTGTAACGGATCGCAATGCGACCCTTACGAACGAGCTGGTTGAACGTAGGCACGAATACCCTCTTAGGAAAAACTTGAAAATCTTTGTTTGTTTCGAGATGTTCGAATTCTCTCGGTCAAGCAAAGTCCGGCTGGGAGCCTTTCAATTGCGACCACAGAATTCTATTTTGTGATGAACGGTCTTATAGTTGGGGACCGTAGATAAATGCGGAGAGGATCTTGGGACTCGCCCATGCCCCTTCTGAGCTCAAAGTCTCGAAGGAACCTCGGGGCGGGCTATCAACCGGACTTCAACTGCTTAGATATACTGCGCTCTAAGGGACCCAGGCATTGCGCTCAGGCTTGTCGTGAAGTGGTAGTCGAAAGCAGATTCAGGGAACCGCTAACAGCAAACCTTACAAGTGTAGCGTGACAGGGCAAGCCTGTCAACTCAGCGATCAAAAATCGCTGGCCGCGATTGCGACTCAGATCATAGGTTAGCACGCCCAGGACTCGGTTAGTGACGGTTCTGCTACTTTTCGCCATTTATTTTCTGACTCTCCGCTTAAGGCTCGTAGCGAATCGTGACGCCAGTCGGACTGTCCGCCGTCCCGACGCGGATCGTGACGGGGATTGCGTCTCCGCGAAGGCCTTCGGGAACCCGCACATTGACCTGCAGTAGCCCTACGACCAGGCCCGGAGCACCTCCGGCATAGAGCACTTCGGCTTCCCGGCCCCCGAGAAGCACCCGCACCGGAAGCACGGGCCTCGGGAGGGGCTCGGCGACCACGGTGCCATCGATCGGCCTAGGCTGCAGTAGCCCTTCGCCCGTGACGTAAAAGGTGATTACGTCTTGCGTGAGAAGTTCCGCCGCCGCGCCCTTGCCTGAGCTGTCCAGCGTAAAGATCCCGGGTGCGCTGCCCACTACGTTTGCTTGCACCGCGGGACCGACCAGGCCCTCGGCTTCCAGGGCAACAGGGACGGTGGCTTTCCCACTGATGCCGTACGGCACGATCGCGCTGAGCTGACCGGGGGCAACATACAGCAATGGAGCCGGGACACCGTCGATTAGCAGGCGCGTCCCGGAGATTCGAGTCGGAACGCGACTATTGGAATCGAGCGTAAAGACGCGAACGGCGCGTTCTCCAAAAGGCCCTCCAAAGACGGTGATGATCTCTCCCGGGGCGATGGCACCCCCCGTAAAACTGGCGGCATTTACGATCCCGCCGGAGAGAATGACCGGGGGAGCGAAGTTGATCGTCAGGCTGAGAGCCGCGGATGCCGTGGCTCCGACGGCATCTGCCACCCGAACCGCAAATCCAAACTGGCCAGGCTCGGCGGGGACGCCGCTGACGACGCCATCGCTACTTAGCGTTAGCGAGTCGGGCAGCCTTCCAGTGACCAAGGTCCAGCGGTACGGCGGCATACCGCCCGCAGCGGAAAGGGCGACCCGATAGGCGGCGCCGTTGGTACCAACGGGCAACGTCGGGTTCGTAATCACCGAAAAGCCAGCCAACACTTGAAGGACATAAGAGGTTACCTTGCCCCCCCCCGAAAGGTCGCGGAGCTCCACTTGGACAGTCGCGCTTCCAGCGGCGGAGGGAGTTCCGCTGATCACGCCGGCCGACGACATCCCTAGGCCCGGGGGTAGTTGGCCGGCCGATACCCGCCAGAGATAGGGAGCCCGTCCGCCGGCGGCGTCCAAGGCGAACCGATAGGCAAGACCCAGCGCGGCAGGAGGGAGTGCCGTAGACGTGATCAGCAGCGGTTCCAGAGTCGGCTCGATCGTCAGACGCACTTCGCGGTCCCAGGCGCTGCCGAAAGTGTCCTGCACGCGGATGAGAAACCCATATTGGCCAGCGACGGGACTTCGTCCGGTGATGCGACCGTCGGCACTGAGGGCGAATCCGGGAGGCAGGGGGCCGCGGAGGAGGGTCCAGTTGTAGGGCCCAGTGCCGCCGAAGGCCGCTAAGGGAGCGCTGTAAGCGGTGTCCAAAAATCCATTCGGAAGGGTCCAAGTCACAAATACAGGACCGTCGACAGTGAACAGGTATTCGCGGGTAGTCGTCTCGCCCTCGATGGTGTCGCGGGCTCGCAGCGTGAATCCGTAGGCGCCGGAGGCAGTCGGCGCACCCACGAGGCGCCCGAAAGTGTTCAGCAGAACCCCGGGCGGCAGCGCGCCGCTGGCGACGGAGAACTCAACCTGATTGCCGGAGGCACCTTCGAGGGCTCGATCATAGAAATTACCGACTCGACCATTCGGCAGGACGATGGGCGGAACGGCATTCGGTACGCCCACGCGAATGAGATACGGCGCACAGGCGGTCGCTTTCGATACGTCAGTCGCGCAGACTTCCAGACGGAAGAAGCCGCCGTTGGAAGCCGCGATGCGTAAGACTCCCGTGGTCGCGTCGACCGCGATGCCGGCGGGTACCGCAGCATCTCCAGCGATAGAGAATCGGTACGGGGCGACGCCGCCGCGTACGGGCACCGGATAGTCCAGGACCCGACCCTGCGTCGTCTGCAGAATTGGGTCCGTCGCCGCTATCGTAAAGGAGCTAAATTGGGCCGCGAGCGGCAGGTTGATTAGGGCAAGCGCCAACAAAATTCGCATAGGCTTTGCCCCAGCCTACCACCGCTTACTTGCCGACGCGCCCCCGCAGTAACATCGCTTTCGATAAGCCTTCAACAGTCTCGGTCCAACCCAGGAACACGCGGCCGGACAAACCGAGCGCGACGGTCGGATAGCTCAGGTTTCCCTTCCCCTCGGCAGCCTTGGTCAAGGAGGACAACGCTCCGTCCGCGCGGACTTCGCGATACCAAACACTCACCTTGCCCCAGCCGCCTTTCACTTTGGCGTCGCGGGCTTGGAACGTGATGCCGATGCGATCTTCGCCCAGCGTGATCTGGGGATGCGTCGGGTCGGTCGTGCCGACGGAGATCTTCTGCCGCGGGGCAAACGTCTTACCGGCGTCGCTCGAAACAGCCAGATAAATCGCCGGATCGTCGGCGCCTTCGCTGAACCAAGTGACGTAGACTTTGCCGTTCATCGTCGCCATCGACGGGCCGACGTGGGGGCATCCCTTGATTTTCCATCCATCGCGAAAGACCGGCTTGCCGGTCTCCCAGGTATCGCCCCGGTCGGTCGAAGAAGCGAAGTAGATGTCGCGGATATCGCCCGCTTCCACCTGCCGCCAAGCAAGCAGCACCTTGCCCCCCACGAACCCAAACGCTACCCGGCAACAGGGGCAAACGTTGTTGGCAACGCGAATATTCTTTGAAAACGTCTTGCCGCCATCGGTGGACTTCGTCAAATAGATCGACGTCGTCCCGCCGGTTGCTCCCTCCGTGGTCGACCGTCCGTCTCGACCGTCCAGCCAAGCGGCATAGATGGTCCCGTCGGGCCCAACGGCGGCGGATTGAAACGAATGCGAAACCGGCTGTCCGTCGTCGTTCAGGATCTTCGCCGGGGACCAAACGGTCCGCATCGAACCCGCGGCCGAGAAGCGAATTACGCTGCCGGCCGGGTTCTTCGGATCTTTGGCCCCCCACACGGCATAGAGCATGGATTCGTCGGGCGAGGTGAGCAATTGCGGCGAGTTCTCGCCATGGTCGCTGACCTCACCCGCCACGTCGTTCACCCGCATCTGCTCGGCGAAGCTATCGCCAAGGTCGTTTGAAGCCTGGAAGATCAGGTCGGCCCCACCCCCGGCTTGAGGGACGGTGCTAACCATCATCAATCCATGCGCGCGTCGGGCGAAGAACTTCGGGCTCTTCGACTTTCCGATCGATTGCGCTTCCGACTCGAAGACGGCGGACGGTGGCGGGGGAACGCCGATTCGGCTGTCGGCCGCCAGCGCCAACACCGGCACGACAAGGAATAGAAAACGTCGATTCATGTCAGATTCTCCTTAAAACGATAGCCGCAACGCCAGTTGGTGTTGCCGCGATTCGCCCGCGGTCAGGGCGTTGCCGAAATTCGCCGAACTCAAAACGCCGTCCGGCAGATCGTAGTTCACGGTGTTGGTCATGTTGTAGGATTCAGCGCGGAACTGAAGCTTCCAGCGCTCGGTAAGGGCAAAGGTTTTGAACACGGACACGTTGGTCTGCAACAGGGTGTCCCCGCGTTCGGTGTTCCGTCCAATGGTGCCCAACGTGCTGACGCGCGGGGTCAGCAGCGCCCGGGTGACCGTGGGTGCGAATTCGATGGCGCGGCGTTCGTCCCCGCCATTGCGCAACAGAGTTCCCGGCAGGTCCAGCAATCGGTTGTTGTTATTGCCAACGAGGTTGTCGGTGCCGGAATAAAGCGTGTAGGGGCGGCCACTGTTCCTCGTCACGATCCCTTGGACAGACCACCCGCCGAGCAGCCGATTCCGCTTCATCCAGGGCAATTCGTAGGAGAAGGAAAGGTTGGCCAGCTGGCGAACATCGAACTCGCCGGGCCCGTAGTTGAGCCGCGTGTTTCGTTCGTCCAACGCCAGGATGCCGCGGTCCAAATTCTGATTCCCGCTTGGAATATCGCTCACGGTATCGAGCGCTTTGGAGTAGGTATAGTTGCCGCGGACCATGATGCCGTTGCGCTGCCACGTCACGCTGGCTTGCATGCCGTGGTAGTTAGACCGGGCGGAAGTATCGAGCAGATTCACCACGCCAACCGTCGGGTCGGGCCGTAGGCTTTGGGCCAAGCCGTCCCCACCATTCGGCCGGAGGGTCTGCGGCAAGCGCATGGCGATGGTTCCGATGTAGCCCACGCTAAAGGTGGTCCGCGGGTTGAACAGCTCCCGTTCGTAGTTCAGCGTCAGATGCTGCGAATAAGGGTTTCGCATGTTTTGGTTCGGGATGACGAGGCCGCTGGGGATGCCAGCCGCGGCACCGTCGAGTAGGTTCGGAAACCGAGGCGCGGCGTTGGCCAGCGAAGTGATGAGCGGGGGGTTAAACCGGGTGAGTCCCACAAAAACGAGTTCCAGGACGTTGTAGTAGATCCCGTAGCCACCACGCATCACGCTCTTGCCGTTCCGGTCCGCTTTCCAGGCAAAGCCGAAGCGCGGGGCTAAGTTGTTCGGATCCTTGTTGAAGCGGTATTTTTCGGCGATCAGCCCGTTCACTTCGCGCGGCACGCTGTTGAACTCGTAACGAACACCCAGGTTCAAAGTGAGACGGGAGTGCATTTGCCAGTCGTCCTGAAAGTAGGTATTGAACTCCGACGCCCGCAGACCGATGTACGGCTGGCCGACGTTTCGCGTGTAAGCCGCCGGTCGCCCCGCCAGGAAATCAGTAACGTTGTTGAACCGCAGCGAGCCATTGAATTGCGCGTTGATCACGCCGTTGTTCAACTGCAACCGCCGCAGCGCAGCGCCCATTTTCAGGGTATGCCGACCTTTCACGATCGTCAGATCATCGGTGTACTGAAAGTTATTCTGCGCTGATACGCGTCCCAAAAAGCTTTGATATCCCAATGAAGTGAGTCCGTTCACCGTCAAAAAACCAAGCTGTCCGTTAATCGCCGGATCGCCCAACAGGACGTCCTCCTTGAACGTGTCCACGATTCGGAACCGCGTATAGTTGAAGCGCGCTTCGTTCACGACGGTAGCCTTCGGCGTCCAAATGTGATGCAGGGAGTGTCCTTGCGAACCGGTGCCAACGTTCGATTCGCTCAGCGCCGCGCCGCCTTTATTGACGTTGTCCGAGGTGAGATAGGTTGATCGCGCAAACAGGCGTTGCGTCGCGGTTACGGTCACGTCCGCACGCACGAGGAAGGTCTGCATGAAGCCGCCTTGCGGCAGGTTCCCGCGGAACAGATTCGTCCCCGACAGGTTGGGCTCGGGGTATCGGGCCACTAACGGCCGCACGGACCCGACCGCCAAAGCCCGTTGCTCCGGACGCAGCGTTTGGATCGTCGTCGCCGTTGATTGAATCCGGTTGAAGCCTTCCCAGTTACCGAAGATAAAGGCCTTGTCCTTCTGGATCGGCCCGCCCGCTTGGCCGCCGAAGAAGTTAAACTTCAGCGGGGGCTTCGTCAGGTCAAAGGTATTCCGCGCCGCCAGCGCCTCATTGCGCCAGTATTCGTAGAAAGTCCCATGCCATTCGTTGCCGCCTTTTTTCGTCACAAGGCTGATGATCGAGCCATTCTGCCGTCCGTATTCGGCCTTGAAGTTATGCGTAATCACCTGCATCCCTTCAATCGACTCCGAAGGAATCAACTGCTCGCTGACGCCGCGGCCCATCATCAAGCCGCCCTCGATCTCGTTGTAGTCGTTTGAATCGATCAAATAATTGTTGTTGCGATTCCGCGCTCCGGCCACGGCAAACGGCCGATGCGCGGCGGTTGATGGCGTCACCGCCGGGGTCAACCGAGCCTGCGCTCGAAAGCTGCGGCCCTCGCCGGACATCGCCATCGGCAGATCGGTCATCTGCAATTGCCCAAAATTCTTCCCTTCGCCCGCGCTGTCCACGGTCAGCGCGCTCATCGATTCGGCCGATACGGTCACTTCCTGCTTCGTCGACTCCGGCTGCAATACCGCTCGTAAATCCCGGGTCTGCCCGACCACCAGCCCGACGCTCGAAAACGTTAAACGACCGAAGCCACCCGCCGTCACTTCCACCGCGTACTGTCCCGGCGGCAGCGAGGTCACCCGGAAACCGCCGTCTCCCCCGGACTCGGCTCGCGCTTCCGCGTTCGTCGTCTTCGAAATCACCTTCACTTGCGCCTTCGATACCGGTAGCCCTTGGGAATCCACCACCGTACCGATTACGTTGGCACTAATACTCTGGGCGGGCAGCATCAAAGCCCCCGCGAGACCGCACAAAAGCAGTCGAATCATACGCAATTCTCCTCGGATTTATCGTTTCCAAAACACACTTCCGCTGTGGCTTAAGCCACGGGCGGGGGTCGTTGAAAACGGATCGGAGAATAACCGGGCGTCGGGGCGGTCCGAGGCTCAGGAGCCTCCACCGGGTGCAGCACGACGGCCACCGGCAGCACAACAATCGGCGGCAAAACCACCGAAAAACGAACCGAAACGCTGATTGAAGGGGTGACGCGGCAGGCCGACCCGCCGCAATCGTTCGTCGGTTTCACCACCGTGCCCATACTCTGCCGCTTGCAGCAGCTATGCCCGTTCGCTGAGCGCCGACAACATTCCATGCCCTTCAAACTCGGGCCAGACCACATCGCGACCATCGGCATCGACTGCATCAGCAAAAATAGCGCGAGCAGCAGTCCGCTGGAACAGCGGCGCTGGATCTCACGGATAGCTCGACGCATCGACATTGTTTCGAGGGTATCATATGCTCCAAGCCGCGCGGATTGTTTGCGAGAAACGATACACAAGCGTCTTTATGTATCAATTATCCAGGGGCTGAGATCTCCCCATATGTACGGCGAATCATCGCCAAAGCATGTACGAATAAAGGATAACCAGGTAAATGAAAAACTATACACTGGCTGCTTTCGCCGCCTTCGGGCTGCTCGTGGCCTCTACGACCAGTCAGGCTTATGCCCAAAATTCCGATGACAAAAGGATGCACGGCAAAGACAAAATGAATGGCAAGATGTCCGAAAAAGAACATACCGCCATGATGCAAAAGATGGACAAGATGTCTGTCGACGACAAGGCGTCCATGATGGACAAAATGTCGACCAAAGACAGAATGGGCTACATGAAGATGGAGGGATCGACGACTGCGCAAATGTCCGAACAGGAACACATGGACATGATGGCGAAGATGTCGGCTCAAGAAAAGGCCGACGCCTTCGACAAATGGCCGATGGAGAAGCGCATGGCTGCGATGCGCCATCACAGCATGATGCATAAGGGCACCACGAAGAACACGCCCAAAAATTAAGGGCCGAAAGCCGCCGCCTCATGGCCTGCGGCTTTTCCATCGCTCGAAGAGTATTATTAGGCGAGCAAGTTATGACTCGTCGACAACTCCTTTCCGCCATTCCCGCCATCGCGTTCGCCGGCCCTCCGCCGGGCATCCGCCTCGGCGGGCCGATCTTTTTGAAGTCCACCGACCCAGTCGAACTCGCGCGGGAACACAAGCGCCTCGGCTATGCGGCCGCCTACTGCCCCTCGGTCGCGCTTGCCGACGCCGCCCGCGTCGAGAAGGCCTTCGCGGCCGAAAACGTCATCCTGGCCGAAGTCGGCGCGTGGAAAAACATGCTCGACCCTGACCCCACCGCCCGCGCCGCCAACTTGGCTTACGTCCAGGAACGACTTGCCCTCGCCGACGCCGTTGGTGCCCGCTGCTGTGTCGACATCGCTGGCTCGTTCAACCCCAAAGTCTGGTACGGCCCTCATAAAGACAATCTCTCCCCCCGCTTCTACGATGCAACCGTCGAAAATGTCCGCAAGGTGCTCGACGCCGTAAAGCCCAAACGCACCAAGTTCGCCCTGGAAATCATGGGCTGGTCCGCCCCGGATTCCGCCACCTCCTACTTAAAACTAATCAAAGCCATTGATCGGCCTGCCTTCGGCGTCCATATCGATGTGTGCAATGCCGTCAACAGCCCTTCCCTGTTCTACAACAACGCCGCCCTTACCGATGACCTCTTTAAACGCCTCAGCCGCTGGATCGTCTCCTGCCACGCTAAGGATCTCGCCTGGCTCCCCGAGATGAACGTCCACTATGTCGAAGTCATCCCCGGCCGTGGCGAAATTGACTACCAAGCCTACCTCCGCGCCATCCATCGCTACGCCCCGCGGGCCCCGCTGATGCTCGAACATCTCAAGACCGCCGAAGAGTATCTTGAAGGAGCCACTCACATCCGTAAAATGGCCGCCGCTGCACAAGTCCCCCTCTTCACATGAGCGTAATCATCACGCTGGTCCTCGGCTGGATCGCCCTAACCGGTGCCCTCGCGCACCTCAATCTGCTCAGCGATTTCTCCCGCACCCCTTCGCCCGTTGGCTGGCTGATCCTGTTCATCTTCGTCGTCTCCACCACGTTTGTCCTCTGCCCCTTCGGTGCCGACGCCGCGCGCGCCACGCCCATCGCCTGGCTCATCGGCTTCCAATCGTTTCGCATCGTCGTCGAGATCTTGCTCCATCAAGGCTATCTCGCGGGCTTCGTCCCCCCGCAGATGACCTGGGAGGGCCGCAACTGGGACATTCTCACCGGCCTCACCGCCGTTCCCGTCGCCTATTTCGCCGCCCGCCAAACCTTGCCCCGATGGGCCGCCGTGGTTTGGAACCTCGGCGGCTTCGCGCTGCTCATCAACATCATGGCCGTATCAATGCTCTCCACCCCCAGCCCGCTCCGGCTTTTCCAGAACGAGCCCGCCAACACCTTCATCGCGCAGTTCCCGTACATCTGGCTCCCCACTGTCCTCGTCCCCACGGCCTGGGTCGGCCATTTGCTCCTATTTCGTCGGCTTCAGTCCTAGCTCCTTGCGCAGCCGGTTGATGTCATAGTAACCCCGTCCGTTGCGCCGCTCCTGTTCCTCGCGTTGTTGGATGTCGCGCAGCAAGCCATCGAGCACCTTCGCTCCCTCCTGCGTCTTAGCCGCCTGCCGAGCAGTCTTGCCCCCCAACGCCGGCAGTGCGATATCCGGCCAAGTCCGGTAGTGCTCTTCTTTGTACTTCGTCACGATGTCCCGCTGCACCCCGGGGGGCACCTCGTTCGCCGGAGTTCCAGAAGGGACGCCTCCCACCGACTCCGCCATCGTCTTAAACGTGTCCTCCACGTGACGGATGGCCCCCTTCGACCGGGCTTCCAGATCCGCCCGCGCGGCTGCCAAACGCTCCCGCGACATGCACTCCACGATCATTTCGCCCCCGCTCAGGCCCAGCCGACCGTAGGCGCGGCGTCCCAGACTCCCTTCCGCTACGGCCAGCCAAGAATATCCGTCTTCGTCATCACTCTCCCAAACCCGCCCCTTCGACGCACCCTTCCCCAACGCGGTTCGTAGCCCATCCGTATCCGAAACTTGGTACCTCGCTTTTGAAACCAGCAACTCGTTTCCCTCAGCATCCCGAAGCTGCATGCTTGCCGCTGCGTGCGACCGCACCACAAAACGCCGCACCTCCGGGTAATGACCCGTCACAAACGCCGCCGCCGTCTCTCCACTCTTCGCCCGCTCGGCCTCCACCCATTCGAGCAAGGGTTGCAGCGATTTGGCGGGAACCAAAAGCCCGTGCCCGCTGAACGCGAAGCTCCCTTCGAACAATTCAACCCGTTGGTACACATGGCCGCCCTTCACCACCTGTCGAGAAGCCGTCATATCCATTACATAAACTTGGTTTTTCGAATAGTGCTCCCGCAAGTAAATCCCCGTGCCAGGTTCCACCCCCGTCACCTCATAAATACCTTGTTCGGCCCCCTGCCGCGCCTCCAACAGAACCCGTTCCCTTTCGCTTAATACGTTCTTGTTGCGCCGCAGATATTCCGCCAGCACCGACCGCCCATCCTTCACCGACGGGTAGTCATACATCAGCCACGTCAGAAACCCGGAATCTTCCAGTTCTTCTTCTTCCACTTCCTTTAATGGCTTGCCAAAGAACCGCGTCGCCACCGCGGACATCTCAGCCCGCGCAATCATCCCCATCGAAAACTCGGTCAGCCGATCAAACAAACGTCGCGACATCTCCGCCGCACTCTCGGACCCCGTCGGCTTTGCCGCCGCCCGCCGACCGTCGTCCGAATCCAAATGGCACTTCTTATACTTCTTCCCCGATCCGCACCAACAAGAATCATTGCGACTGAGTTTGGCCCCCTCCCGTCGCATCGGCTCCCGCTCCACCGGATCCAAATCCGGCATCCGCATCAACTCTTCCAGTTCCTCAAACCCGTTAGGCGTCGGCTCGTCAAGCAGAACGCGCCCTTTCACGATCTCGTCCAGCGACCGAGTCAGCAGCTTGTCAGACTCCACCATCGACTCAAATGACGTCCCCAACTCTGCGTACATCTCGTGGTGCTCGGCGGCGTCTCCCCGCAGCACGGATTTAGCCAGATCGCTCATCCGCTTGCCTTCCGCCGGGCCGCTGCGCCCCCGCAACTCGCGCTCAAGCAGAACCATCAAGTACCCCGCATCCGGCTCGGCCGCCACGTCTTCCAACTTCTCAGCCAATGCCAGCAGCGCATTCGTTACCGGCTCCGTATTCGGCCCGGTCGCCAGAACGTCCGCCGCCACCGTCCGCCACCCTGCGGGCTTCTCGATCGCCACCTTGCTCAAGAGTTCGAACCCCTCGGTCGGGTACCGCCGCATCAGTTGAATCAAAGCCCATTGGGCATGAGCCGTAAACCCGACTTCCCTCTCCGCCGCCAGCTCTACCAACTCGGGGATCAGCGCCACATCGCCCACTACTCCCAGCAAGGCCACCAGAAACATCGCAGTCTCATCGGTGGTCCGACCAGGTTCCAGTAGCGCGCCTCGCGCCGCACCCAGCGCCACTGCGGCAAACACCTGCGGACGTGCTTCCAAATGCAGCATTGCCGTGTGGTTGATCCCCCCTCCCGATAGCTCCAAGAAGCCTACGATCACGTCCAGCGGCTCTAGCCGGGGGTCCTTTTCCACTTCGATATCGGTCTGATCGCGCAGCCGCCTCGCTTCCACCCGCAGCCGAATGAGAACGTCCCGGCCCTTGGCCAACTCCGGAAACTCGCGCTCCAGCAGAGCGTGATCCTGCACTGATAAAACCTCGCCCACCGCCAGCACCCGCAGCGCCAGGGAACGCAACTGCAACGGCATCCCCTTCGCCCCCGACGACTCTTCGAACAACTTCGCCAGCAGAAAATAGTTTGCCGGACGCAACGGCTGCATCACCAGCCCTTGCCAGATCAGCTCCTGCGTCCGCGCTTCATCACCTTGCTGTAGCGCCAACTTCGCCTCAATAAACAACGGCCAGGGATCCAAAGGATCAAGAGCACGAAAAAGCGGGACGGCTTCCGCTTCGGAATACCGTCCCGCCTTTACGTCGTTTTCGAGCTGTTGCCAAGCCAGTTTTACTATTTCGCTGCGAAGGAGCATCCGCCCATTCTAGCGACTCTTAGGCCTTCTTCAGCATCGGTCGCAGCGCTAAGTTGATCACCACCATCAAGGCGCTAGCCGCCGGCAGCAACATCAGCGCCGTTCCCAACTTCGCCGGATCGTCGCCGCCCATCGCGCCGATAATCCGCGAACTCACCGCCAACCCCACCCAGCCAAACGTGATCACGATGCCCATCGCCGTCGCCGTGCTCTTCGGGAAAGCATCACCCACCATCCCCAACGTCGTCGGGAACACCGGTGCCATCGCGACACCGGCGGCAAATGCCGCGATTCCAGCCGTCATCACATCAGTCGCTCCCAGCATCAGATAGGTTGTCGCTATCATTAGCGCCGCGCTAGCCAGGGTCACCGTCGGAGCCGCTACCTTGATCAAAATCCGGGAAACGACGACCCGGCCTACCGCGATGCCCGATGCGAAGCCCCAGCCCACCACGTTCTGCGCCTCTTTTTCCGTCAATCCACGGGAAATCAGCAATTTCGCCAGCCAGTTCCACACCCCGATCTCCGCCGCTACATACAAAAACAGGAACGCGGCCAGCAGCCATAAAACAGGACGTCCCAACATCGCTCCGGCACCCTCAAACATCGGAACCCCAGCGCCTTTTGGCGCGGGCATCGGAGTCGTCAAGTGAACCACAAACGTCACTGCTGCCAACCCCGCCGCCAGCCAACAAAGCATCTGCGCGTCGTTGTTCAACAGGTTCGCCGCAATCAACGGCGTCGCCATACCGCCCAAGCCGAAAAACAAATTCAAAAAGTTCAACGTCGAACTCCGCTGTTCTTCGTTCACATCGCCAGCCAACGCATTCGCCGCGGTCACCAGAATGCCGCCCCCCAAGCCAAGCACAAACACCCAACCGATCCGCTCTCCATAACTCGCCGTCCCCGGCAGCATGAACAGCGAAACCGCAATCAGGCCTAGCGCGGCCACCAGAGCTATCTTCTTACCCTGTTTATCGATAATCGGACCAGCCGACAACGACGCGATGATCATGCCCACCGCCTGCGCCAACGCAATATTCCCGCTCTGCTCTGGCGTCAATTTGAACGACGCCAGCAACACTCCCAACATCGCCGCGATCACGCCATAAACAAATATCGCGAGGATCGCCGCAAATACTATCCGACCAGAATTGTTCTGTGCCAAGTTGGTTTCCTTTTTATGCGAACCGGTGCTTCTGGGTCTTCATATCCCACAGCACTTTCTTTCCACTACGATACGAAAGCGTCGCCAAATGGCCCGAAATCGCCGCTTGTTGCCCCACTTCCACCGGAGCGATCACCTTGCCATTCGTCTTAATCGCGTTGATCAAGTCCGCCACGTGCGCCTGCACCGCCTTCAAATCATTCTGCGGTTTGTCGTCGGTAAACTCCTGCCGCGCCGCTACATTCGCCGGAGCCTTGCCGCCAAACTTCTCGGTGTAAAACTTCAACTGCTGCCGATTCGTTACTTCAATCGTGCCTTCATTCCCCATGAACTGCTCACCATAGCCATACTGCACGTTGCCAAAATAGCAAGAGTAGTTGATGTGGAACTTGTCCGGGTACTCATAAACCGCGCTCAGCGTATCCGGCACTTCCCGGTCGTCCGCCCCTTCGGCCCAACGATAGATACCGCCCGACGCCGCACACGACAACGGCTCGGTCTTCCCGCAAACAAAGTTCGTGATGTCCGTCTGGTGGACGAGAAGGTCGGTCGAAATGCCGCCCGAATAGTCCCAGTAAAGCCGCCATTGATAGTAACGTTGCTTATCGAACGCCCGGTTCTTCGCCGTGCCCAAAAACCGCTTCCAATCCGTGTTCTTCTCGTCCGCTTCCGTCGGAATCGCGTAGCGCCAAGCTGGATTATCCGGCAGCGAGTTCCGATACCAGAACGCCCGCACATAGTGCACTTCGCCGATCATGCCCTTCGCCACCATCTCTTTCGCCTTGATATACAGCGAATTCGACCGGTTCTGCGTACCCACCTGCACAATCTTGCCGGCCTTCTTCGCTTCGCGAACAATGTCAGCGCCCTCTTCAATCGTATGCGCCAGCGGTTTCTCCAAATAGATATGCTTGCCCGCGCGCAATGCCGCCACCGCCATTTCGTGGTGCAAATGCTCCGGCGTCGTGATGAACACCACGTCGATCGATTTATCCGCCAGCACGTCCTTGTAGTCAACGTAGGTCTTCGGCGTGTTGCCGCCCTTAGACTGAACCTGGTCTTTACCCTTGTTCTTATTGCCTTCGAAGGTGTCGCAGACCGCCGTCACGATGACGCTCTCCGGCACCGCCGTGTACATCTGCGTCATCACGTGCATCCCGCGGCTGCCCGTGCCGATCCAGCCGACGTTTAACTTCTCATTCGCTCCCAGTGCCGGCAACACCGCCGGACCAGCCGCCAATGCGCCCAGCAGTGCCCGGCGCGAAAGTTCTTTTTCCATATCTGCTCCTTACGAACCCACCAGAATATCATTAGCGCGAATGCGCCACGCCGCGGAAAACCGCGTTCAGAAAGAAGATGTTCATCCCGTCCATGTAGCCCCGAAAATTCGGGTCGTTCGTGAACCCAATTACGTGCCCCCGCCCTTCCCGCTGCACCATCACGAGCGGCTTGTACGCCAACTGCTTCCGGCTCTCTTCCCACATATACCCGCTCGCCACCAACTGATCGGCCCCCACAAAGTAAGCCACGTTCGTCCCCGCATTCAGCTTCAGCGGGCTAAACACGGTTCGGCCCTGCACCAGTGCCGTCACCATCGCCGGCACCCCCGCCGTCAGCCAATGGTCCGGATCCGTCTTCGCCACGCCCAAAATCCCCTGTACGGCATCAAGCTGATCGTTCTCCGGCTCAATCGCCTTCAGGAAATCAGCCTCCTCGGCCAATACTTTCCCGGGAACGCGCCCCCCCGCATCCGTCTTGACCGGCTCCACTTTTTTCTCCACCGCCATCGCCTCCCGAGCTGTCGCCAACAACCCCACCCGCGCGTCCGCCAGAAACGCTACCCCCGCCTCAATCCCAATCAACGTCCCCCCATTGCCTACCCATTCCTTCAACCGCCGAATTGCCCCCGCCCCCAACGCCGTCGCGTAGTCGGCCGTCGCATCCGGCAAAATCAGCACGTCAAACTTGTTGAAATCCGCCGTCGCCATCGACGACACCCGCACCGCGGTCACCGGGTAGCCGTACTGCCGCTCCAACATCCACTTCGCCGCACCCGCCGAATTCGCCGACACCGGCCGATCCCACGCCATCGCAATCACCGGCTTCTTCATCACATTCGCAGCCCGGCTCCCCAGGTTCACCCCGCTCTCCACCCATCCCGAATCCGTCGCCACAATCTCCGCGTAGCCCTGCGCCTTCACCACCAACTCATGCACATTCTCCGCGTTTTCTTTCACCTTCACCGCCAACGTCCCCCGGTCAAACGTCCGCCCGTTCTGCACAAAAGGCTTATCCACCGAATGGACCTTCAACCCCGCTCGCAGCGCCGCCGTCAAAAACGACCCCGCCGCCTGCGTGCCCCACGGCACCAGATAAGCAAGCTGCGCCTTAGCCGGAACCGCCGGCTTCGGCCGCGCGCCCACAAACGGCGTCGACCCACCCGGCAAGCTAGTCACAGGAATCGACTCAACTCCATACATCAACGGCAAACTCCAAGCCGTCACATCATAAATTTCATCCCCCAACTTCTTCTTCCGCCGACGCTCCTGCTCCTTCGCAAAATCCGTCTCCAGCGCTACATCCTTGTCGAGCATCGTCCGGATCAACCGCTTCGCCGGCTGAGCCAAGCTTACAAGATAGCTCCCATCCGGAGCCCCGCTCGCCCCACTCGCCAACTTGCCCACCTCCACCCCCTGCGTCACCAACACTTCGGCCAGCTTATCCGCCGCGCTCCCGTCCCCCTTCCGCGACAAAATGTACCCCTTCACCGGCTCCGTCCTACCCTCTTCAATCGCCGTCTTGCGATACGCCCAAAAATTCTCCAGTAACTGCGTCCGGTACATCACCGCCGCCTCGCACGTCGCCACCGACGTCACAAAATGCCGCTTCACGCTCTCCTGAAACGTGTACGCACTCCCGTCCAACCGCGTGTACAACATCCCCCGCACCGCCGCGTTCTCATACGTCATCGCGATCGTGCCGTGATACGCCGGCCAACTCGCCCCATACCCTGGAAAGAACGCGTCATAAACCTCACGCGTGAAATAGCTATAACCCATCTGGTCGAAATACTTGGCGTTATTCTTCCCAAACCAATCCAGCGAAGTCTTCTGCTCCTTCGTCAAATGCGGGTTGAACGGAATCGCCTCCGGCGCAAAATAGTACGTCGACTCCGAACCCATCTCGTGCAAATCCGCCGCCACCAGCGGGAACCATTGCAGTAACATCTTCACCCGGCCCACCGTCTCCGGCTGCGTCAGCGCAAACCAATCCCGATTCATATCGAACAGGTAATGGTTGCTCCGGCCGCCCGGCCACGGCTCATTCCGCTCCGCCGCCACCACGCTCCCATTGGCTTCCAAACCATACGCCTGCTCAAAATTGCTCACAAACCGCGTCCGACCGTCCGGGTTCTGCAGCGGATCAATCAGGATCACCGTATTCGCTAAGACGCTATCCACCAGCTTCTGATTCCGCGCCGCCAGCAAGTGATACGCCGTCAACATCGCCGAATCCGACCCCGACAGCTCATTCCCATGCACCGTGTACCCCAGCCAAACCACCGCCGGCAGTCCAGCCATAATCCGCTTCGCTTCCGCCTCCGACGTCTTCCGCGGGTCCGCCAGATTCTTAATATCTTCCTGAATCGAAGCCATTTTCCGCTGGTTCGCTTCGCTCGCGATCACCCCGTAAATCAGCTTCCGCCCCTCCCAACTCTTGGCGTACTCCACCACCTTCATCCGCCCGCCCGAAGCCGCCGCCAGCGCTTCGAAGTACTTCACAATCTCCAAATGCGAAGCCAATTTCTCTCCGGCGCCATACCCCAAAACCTTCTCGAACGTCGGCACCGCCGGGTCGTACGTAGCCCCAGGCCAGAACTCAAAACGCCCCTGCGCACACAACGCCGCGGCTGTAATCAAAAAGACAACTAGCTTACGCATACCCATCAGGATACGATTGTTCGAACATGCGTCTCGCTCTTCTTCTTTTCATTCCGCTGTTTCTGGTCGCCGCCCCGCCCAAGCAGACAGGCCTCGACCGCTACGTAGCCGCCCCGGATTCGAGCTACACCTGGAAGCTCGCTAATACGATTCCCGGCCAGAATACCACCGGCTATGTCCTCGACATGACCTCCCAGACGTGGAAGGAAAAGGATATGAACCGCGGCCAGTGGAAACACTGGGTCACCATCGTAAAACCGAAAGAAATCAAGTCCAACATAGGCTTCCTGATGATCACCGGAGGCGCCAACGACGGCCGTCCCCGAACCTCCATCGACCCCATGATGACCGCCATCGCCGAGTACACCGGTGCCGTCGTCACCGAACTCCGCATGGTCCCCAACCAGCCCCTGATCTTCAACGACGACCCCGCCAAAAAGCCCCGCACCGAAGACGACTTCATCGCCTACACCTGGAACAACTACCTCAAAACCGGCGACGAAACCTGGCCCGCCCGCATGCCCATGACCAAAGCCGCCGTCCGCGCCATGGACACCGTCACCGCCTTCATGAAGGAACAGAACATCGTCATCGACAAGTTTGTCGTTGCCGGTGCCTCCAAGCGCGGCTGGACCACCTGGACCACCGCCGCCGTCGACAAGCGCGTCGTCGCCTTCATGCCCCTCGTCATCGACATGCTCAACCTCAAGCGCAGCTTCGTCCACCACTACCGCGCCTATGGCTTCTGGGCCCCGGCCGTCGGCAACTACTTCGAGCAAGGGCTCATGGACAAAATGGACCACCCCAAGTACCCTGACCTCATGAAGCTCGTCGAACCCTACAGCTACCGGGACCGCTTCACCCAGCCGAAGTTCCTCATCCATGGTGCCGGTGACCAGTTCTTCCTCCCCGACTCCTGGAAGTTTTACTGGAAAGATCTGAAGGGCGAAAAGCACATCCGCTACATCCCGAACACCGACCACAGCCTCCGCAACTCCGACGCCGTCGAATCCGTCACCGCCTTCTACAACGGCGTCATTAAGAACGAACCCCGCCCCGTCTACGCCTGGAAGGTGAAGAAAGATCTGTCGATCGAAGTCGAATGCAAAACGAAGCCAACCGCCGTGAAGCTCTGGCAGGCCACCAACCCCGACGCCCGCGACTTCCGCCTCGAAACCCTCGGAGCCAAATACACAAGCACCGTCCTCGAACCCGGCAAAAACGGCAAGTACACCGCCAAGCCAACCAGCCCCAGTAAAGGGTATACTGCCTACTTCATCGAAATGACTTTCCCAAGCACCGGCAAAATCCCGTTCAAGTTCACTAGCGGCGTCGTCGTTACTCCCGACACCTACCCCTCCGGCCCCCCTGTCGCCGGCAAGACAAAGCTCGGCACCGTCCCGGCGCGCGGCCGCTAACGGCATGGACCGCGCCCGTCTCGGTGCGACTTGCTTCCGACTAGGGGCGGTCTCTCTAATCCTCTGCGCCCTGGCCCATGGCCTCGAACTCGTTCGAACCTCCCTATGGGCCAGCAACCGCACCGACGGCTTCGGCCACTACACCGTCGTCGGTCTCACTGCCTCCGCCCTACTCAGCCTCGCCATCGCCACCCGCCGACGCCGCGATCCCGCCCTTCTCCGCGCGGCCGCTCTCGTCAACCTCGTCTGGCTGCTCCCCACCATCGGCATCTCTCTGGCCCACTGGCCCACCTTGCCAACAACTCTACTCGCGCTCTCCGCCGCACTCAGCGCAACAGCCCTCTGGCTCCTCCCCAACGACTATTACTGAACCGGCAGATCCGCCGCCGTGCCCCCCAACCCGGCCTAAACATCTCTTGAACCAAGTACCTTCTCCGTGTGCAGGTCAACCGCCCCGAGTCATAGACTAGGAATGATCTAAATGAAAGGCTTACGAAGAGCTTTATTGATCGGCGTTTTTTGTTTCTGCCATAATCTCGAAGCTACCCAGGGTAAAGTGCTTCAAGACGCCTGTAGGTTGGCTGCCAGTGTAGTCCTTGGGACCGTAGAAACTGTAGTCGTTAGCAGTAGCCCCGCTAAGATTACAATCCGTGTCGACAGTGTTATATCGGGTCCGGTTGCGGCAAATTCAATTATATCTGCCACTTGGCCTGGATCTATCGTAGCTGCCAGGACTACCCCAAGTCGACACAGAGCACTGTGGTTCCTCAGCACGGCGCGTTCGTCTGGCTGGGAGATCATGCCGATTGGTGGGACAAACGCTCCTCTCTTTGCGTCCGCACTTGCCATCCCGCCACTCAAGCCCAACGAAGCCACTTCAGCAGTACCGACATCCTGCATTGAGTCTGTATTGACGGTTCTAAACGAAGGCGCAAGTTATATCGAAGGATCGTTCCCCCACCTAACGGCAATCGAGATGTTGCTGCAAGAAGACCCATCTCTACTCAGTACTGCGGCACCCGTCTTAACGAAAATAGTCGCGGCTCACCGCCAATCTGTCTCTATCGACCTGAAAGCACTAGCCATTTCTGCGGGCATTCGGCGGCAAGACGTTCAGTCGATGAGTCAGTTGAGGGCTGAACTACCGGCTGTTTTGAAATCGAAAGTGCTCCATCATCTCGGTTTAGCACTAGTCGCATGGCGAAGTACCGATCCCGAAGGTCTAGCGGTTTTGGGAGCATTGGCCACATCATCCATTGAGAATCCGTTGCGTCGTTCCGCTGCCGACGCGCTTATGATGATTCATACGAAGGTTACCGTTCCTCAACTGGCGAGGTTACTGGACAGTAAAGATGCAGGAATACGGGGGGTCGGCATTCGGGGCCTCAGCATGTTTGTAAAAGGAGTTCCTGTCCTAACACCGACCAACGCCCAAACAATGCAATTTCTAAACGAAACCCCTAACGAGTTCTTGGACGATGGCATCGCTCACTTTGTAACGTTCAATAGTGTGGCCTTGGAAAAGGAAGGCGAATTCACCTTAGCCTGGAAACTCTGGTTAAATCGTCACGCGAACAAGCTGGCCGTACTTGATTAGCGGGTTTCGGGATCATTCGCCTCCCGATTTGGGCCAGTTTCCTAGCGTTTTGGGAGTTTGTGCCGCAGAGAGCCCCTAACAATCATGCCACGGGAGTCGCGCGACGCTACGGAAACGATTAATTCTATTGAACCGGAGGCCGCGAATCAATTGCAGCTGGCCAATTGATTCGCTCTTAGTAGGACGGGTCGCCTGGGAGACGATGTCGGTTTGCAAAATAATACTTGATTAGCGGGTTTCTGGATCATTCGCCTCCAGACTTGGGCCAGTTTCTTAGCTTTTTACGCGTTTGTGCGGCGGAGCCCCCCCCCGAAATCATGCGACAAGTTCGCGTGACGCTACGGAACTCATCGGTTCTATTGAGTCGGAGGCCGCTAATCAATTACGCAAAATAGGCCGCAAAGCCCTACGACAGTTAACGTGGAGAGTGACACACTTAGGAAGTAGCTGGCTTTCTGCTCCTGGCCTTGATCGTTGAGCGGCTCTATCGCATCCGCTATCTGCATCGCGGCTCCCATCCTATCATTACCGCGATGCAACTCAAGGACACGCTATGGCTGTCACTCCGGCTTGCTGGTGCCGACAGCAGTTG
>JANXMS010000182.1 GCA_025354525.1 Acidobacteriota bacterium | reverse complement strand
TACGGTGCTGACTGATATCGAGCAACTCCGGGCGATCTGGCGTTGGTCGAGATTCAGTTCAAAGCGAAGTCGAAGGACTTCTTTCAGTTTTCTCATGGACATTCTCCTGGCAGGCAAGTGGCCCTCCCTTTCATTGAAAGGGTCGCTTACCGGGTTGATGTCCAGCGACATTGGCTACCGATTTTGTTCCGGGTTCCTGTCGAACACGATTCCGGGCTCAAGGCCAAAAACTGTTCGGCTTCAGCCCGGAATCTCTGTTCGACTTCCCACCGGAATGCTGTTCGGCTTCAGCCCGGAATGGCGTTCGCCTTCACCACGGAATCGTGTTCGGCTTGGACCGGAATTCGCAAACAGGCTGTTGGACAAATTCCATGGGGCCACAATGTTCGGATCCTAGATCCTGTAAAGACCTCGGACGAGCGACTCTGGTACACCCAGGCGACCATCGAGAACGGCTGGAGCCGGAACATGCTCGTGCTTCAGATTGAGGCAAGGCTCTTTCAGGGCCAGGGGAAAGCGATCACGAATTTTCAACGGACGCCGCCATCCCCCCAATCCGACCTGGCACAGCAGTTGCTGAGGGATCCATACCACTTCGGTTTTCTCACCCTCTCCAAGAACGCCCACGAAAGGGAGCTTGAAGCCGGGCTCGTTGCGCACATCCGAAAGTTTCTTTTGGAGTTGGGAGTCGGATTCTGTTTCGTGGCAAGCCAGTGCCCGCTGGAGATCGCGGGCGAGACGTATCGGCGACCTGCTTTTCTATCATTTGAAGCTTCGTTGCTTCCTCGTGATCGATTTGAAAGGCGGGGCGTTCCAATTGGAGACGTACACCGGGAAGATGAACTTCTACCTGGCGGCGGTGGACGATATGCTGAAGCATCCGACAGACCAGCCGAGCATCGGGCTGATTCTGTGCAGGACGAAAAAGGAGCTTGTGGTGGAATACGCGCTGCGCGGAACGACGACGCCGATGGGTATCGCCGAGTTTACTCATCTGTTGAAACTGCCGGATAGGTTCACGGGACGCTGCCGACGGTGGAGGAGTTGGAGGCTGAACTAGTGCTGAGACCGCTTGAAAGGGTTTCATTAACATCCAGCGGTTTTTCGTGCGGTTTTTCTATCGAGCTGCCGTAATTGATTAGCGGCCTCCGACCCAATAGATTCAATGGTTTCGGTAGCATCACGCGAGCCTGTGGCATGATTTCGAGGGGCACTTTGCGACACAAATTCCAAAAACGCTAGGAAACGGGCAAAGATCTGGGGGCGAATGATCCCGAAACCCGCTAATCAAGTACGAACTGCCAATTGATCTTGGTAGCTGCTTTGTTAATGCGGCGATGGTCGAAATGATTCATGAAAACTGTTTCCAGCGGTCAGAGCACTAGGAGCGGGTGGAGAATCGGCAAGCTGAGGCGAGAGGGTACTTTCTACTCTGGCGGATCTGGAATGGAGAGCTTGCGGCAGATTCGCTTGGCCAACGGGTTGGCGATCTGCGTGTGACTGGGAAGGGCGTCAGCGTGACCGGTTTGGGGGTTCTCCCAGTGTGAATGTTCTTTGCCTTCCCGGCGCACAACACAACCGTGGCGGCGTAGGCGGCGCGTGAGTGCTTTGCGCATCATCCAACAACAACGAGCTCTTGTTTAGCTGCCGGGGGGAGAGCGCGCAAGGATTCCTCGCGCCGGTAATCCAGAATTAGGGTGATCGCCTGTTTCAAACTGGCGAGGCATTCTTCCCGCGTCGTTCCTTGTCCGTTCGCGCCGGGCACTTCGGCGCAATACGCGATGTGCCAAGGACCATCTTGCTCGACGATTGCGGTGAATTCGTTGCGCATGTTGACTTTCATGATAGCGGCACGAGGTGGTGTTGAAGGGCCAAGGTGGACGGGGCATGATAGGGACCGGCGACCAGTTGAGACGCGGGAAACGCGCTCGCCTCGAAGCATCGCTTACGAAAAGGCCTGAATTGAGGATTCGGTTTCGCAACAAGCCAGAGCGGAGCTTTTCGGCAAGACGCTGTGTGTCCCCTTCGCCAGTAAAAAACAGGAAGGCGTTGGCCTACGCTTGGTAGGAATTGCCGTCTTTGCAGCAGTCGCTGAATGGATAGAATCGGGAACGGTTGGCCACCATTCAGTCCGCGGCAATTGGAAGTACGGGGGCGGGTGCAAGCCGTGACAGGCTCCACGAAATCCGATAGTGTAGACAGAGTCGGTAAATCCATCATGGAAGTACAATTCACACCGGAGTTGGAGAGAAAGTTGAACGACTTGGCGTCTCTGACTGGACGCGGCGCGGGCGAGTTAGTGCAGGATGCTGTGGCTGGCCTTGTTGAATTACTTGGTAATTGATTAGCGGCCTCCGACTCAATAGAACCAATGAGTTCCGTAGCGTCGCGCGAACTTGTCGCATGATTTCGGTAAGTCCTCCGCAGCACAAACGCCCAAAAAGCTAGGAAACTGGCCCAAGTCTGGAGGCGAATGATCCCGAAACCCGCTAATCAAGTACGAGCTGCATTACTTGAAGGCCGCTAAAGAGATCAACGGGATCGTCGGCACCAGGATTTCCTCCGCAGTAATCGCCGGCTCGCTGCTGCCAGAGCCCGTGGTGGTGGACCCAGTGCCACTGATCGTGCATTGCCCGTTCGAAATTGAGCCGGTGCTGGGGATGGGGAGGCTGGCTAATGTGGTGCCCACGTCGCCGGCCTCGTTGACTCGCAATAATGTTCCGGAAGTGGGGGAGGCGGGGACGTAGGCCAGGTAACACGCCCGTCGGGCGTCGAGGGCGCTGTTGGCTAAGATGTTGAGAACGTTGAGGTCGGAGACGCCGTCTCCGTCAAAAAATGTGAACGAAAAGGCTTGCGTGGACCCCGTGCCGGAGGTCGGCGTCATGCCAACCGCCGTCGGCGTTTGCCCTTGGGCCCATAGGCCGGTGGAAATGCTGCATAGCGTAACGGATAGGCGGCACAGGATTCGCAGCGTATTCAGAAAAAAGCCCTCTAACTGGGTTAGCGCAAAGGAAGGGCGCGTTATGAGACTGCCGTAAAATATTTGGTTATTTTTTTTCGCTACGCTACCCCTATGCCTCCTCGCCCTCGTTTTCGAGTGTTTATCCACCAAGGCACCGGCAACCTTGGCGATGCGATCCAGACCATCGCGCTCTGCCGGTTGCTCGGTCCGGACTGCGTTGGGGTCTATCGAGACCGGCCGATTCCGGAGTTCGGATCGGAGATTCCATTGGTCGCTAATGGGTGGCTTGGTTATCAGCGGCCGAACCTCGCCTCGTCGGCGGTGTTTGCGGGGGTTCATCTGGCTCGGCACGAGGCCGCGTTCGCCCAATGGATCGCCCAAAGCCCCTCTCCCGCCGGGGCGCGGGACCCCTTCACGCAGGGGTTGCTCGGCACCTTTGGCGTCCCTAGCGAAATGATCGGATGCGCCACGCTAACCTTTCCTCGCTACCGGGGGGCTCGGCAGGGCCGGATGGCGGTCGACGCCGTCGGGCCGGACGCCGAAGCGTTTTCGAATCAGATTTTGAATCTCGATTGGCCGACGCAGTGGGCGATGGCCGTGGCCCTTCTCGACCGGCTGCGGCGGGCCGAGGTGGTTTATACGAGTCGGCTGCACATCGCTTTGCCTTGTTTGGCGCTTGGAACTCCAGTGGTTTTTCCGGCGGCGGCGTTCGAAGCCGCTGGCGAGAAGCAGCGGTTGAGTTTGCTGTTTACGCTGCCCTTCGCCTTCGATGAACCCGTCACGACCGACGTGGGGCCCCAGGCCGAGCGTTTCACTTCGTTTCTGACGCGAGCGCTGGGGCCCTTGGAGACGACGGCGGAGGCGGTTATTCCGCTGGCTTACTCTTCCCGCGAAGCTGGAGTTCCTTAAGGGCCGCGGCGAAGGGCGAATCGCGGTGGTCCCTCACGTGTTCCGCGATCCGGCTGTAGACCACACTCTGATCTCGAATCGCGTGCCACACCTGCTGCTTCACTTGGCGGCGGACGGCGGGCGCAACGGCGTGGTCGCAGAGGTCAAGCGCGAGGATCCAGGACGCCAGGTTGTCGCTGGGGTAGTGGACTCCGGCCATCACTCGACGGTCTCCGAAATCGAGGAGGTATTGGACGATGGCGGGGGACAGCGGGACCTGATCGAGCGCGCAACGTTCCATGACCCCCATGAGGGCACCGATTCCAGCTAAGGAGTGGCCACTGACCATGGAGGGATGGAGCGCGGTCGTGGCCGCCTGATAAGTGATATCAAGAGCAAGAAGCAGGGAGGTTTGGTAGGGACGAGGACGCTGGAGCTGCTGCTTGAACCAGTAGATCATCGCGGTGGGTGCCTTGCGGCTCATGCCGCGCGACATCAAGACGGGGATGGCATCCAAAATGAGATCCTTGTTCGCTTCGCGATCATAAAAGCGAAGCCACTCGACTGTCTTCGCGGGGCCGACGTCCTCGCCTTCAAAGAAGACTCGATGCGGCGGGCAGGCCAAGTGGCGGAGGGGGGAGACGGGCAGGGTATCGATGAGGCGGGCGCGGGGTTGGCGGATCCGCTGGAGCAGGTCGAGATCGGCCAAGGTGAGCCGTTCCATGGTCGCGACGGCGTCACCGCGCCAACTTTTGTTCTGGAGGTCGCAGACGGGCCAGAGGACTCGGCTGAATAGCTCGAGCATTTTGGCGAGCCAAGGTTTGTAGGTTGCCTCGTCGAGCCAATCGTCGGGCGCTGCGTCGCTGGGCACGGCGAGGGTAGGCAAGCGTCCATAGGGTGGTAGGCCACTATCATTCCACCTCAGTTCCGGGATTGTACTCATTGTTTTATGACCTCTTCGAAGGCGGCTTCGATATCTTTGACGACGGATCCGTTCATAAGCGGCGACGCGAGAAAGGCCGGGCGGAGCCCTCGGCGATAGCGGAGGAGACGGGTGCGGTCCTGAGCCAGGGTGACGGCTTTGGCTACGTACTCGTCAGGCGAATCGGCGACTAGCTCGGGGCAGCCGAGGCGATCGAGAATTTGCCAGCCGACGCGGGCGACATGCAAGGTACCGCGCAAACTGACGACGGGGACGCCCATCCAGAGGCATTCGCAGGTGGTGGTTTGGCCGTTGTAGGGGAAGGTATCGAGGTTGATGTCGACTTGGGAGAGAAGGGCCCAGTGGTCTTTGAGCGAAAGGGGGCCGCGAAAGAGGAGACGGGCGGGGGAGATTCCGCGGGCGGCGACGACGGCGCGAAAGCGGCGGCAGGCGACGGAGCCGGGGTCGTCGAGTTCGGCGGCGGAATAGTGAAGGAGGAGGCGGCTGGCGGGGACTTGCGCGAGGATGTTGGCGACGGCATCCCAGACGGCATCGTTGTATTTCGAAGGGCGTTGTAGGAGGCAGAAGGTGATGACGCCGGTGGCGAGGCTGGGGGGTGGCGATAGGCGAGGGCGGAGGGGAGGGCGGTAGGGGAGATAGCCGGAGTTGAGCCGGAGGGGTTGTTCGGAGTATTGGAGTTCGGCGCCGGGGGGGCAGACCCAGCGGTCGGTGAGGATGTAGTCCATGTGGTGGGCACCGGTGGAGCCGGGGTAGTTGGGGAAGCTGAGTTGGACGGGGGCGTGGCGTTTTTGGAAGAGGGTGAGTTGGGAGCCGTAGTGGCCGGAGAGATCGACGAGGAGATCGAGTTTGTGGTGGCGGACGGCCGCTTCGAGTTCGGCGGCGGTGGCGGGGGTTTGCCATTGGTCGAATAGGCGTGCGGCGCGGCGGGTCCAGGGGTCTCGTTGGGGTCCGCAGTGGAAGCCGGTGACGTGGAAGTGTTGGTGGTTGCGGGCTTCGAGGAGGGGGAGGATGAAATGGATGGCGGGTCCGCGGTGGAATTCCTGGGTGACGTAGCCGATGCGGAGGGGGCGGCGGGGGCGTTTTCGGAGAGCGGGTTGCGGGAGCGGGGCGGCATAGGAGTTGCCCCAGTGGCGGGCGGCTTGGGCGGCGGCTTCGACGGTCTCGGTGGGGCTATGGAGCCGGGCGGAGATGTACATGGAATGAAAGTTGGGGGTGACGAGACGATCAGCCATGAGGTGGTGGGCAAGCGCGAGGCTTACTTCAGTGTTGCCGCAGTGCCAGTGGAGGGTGGCGTAGATGGCGAGGTCTTCCGTGCGGCGGGCGGCGGGTTCGATCAAGTCCATGGCTGGCTGCCAGAGGGCGAGGGCTTCGTGGTGGCGACCGGCGGCGCTGAGGAGCTTGACGCGGAGGCGGACGGCGGGGAGGAAGTTTCCGGCGGCTTCGCATTCGGCGAGGGCGGCGGCTTTTTCTCTGAAGAGGAGGAGGACTTTGGCGAGGCGGACGAGAGTTTCCGGGGTGGCGGCGCGGTTTTTGGCTTCGAGGAGCACTTTGCGGGCAGGGTGCGGGCGATGGGCTTCGAGGAGGGCTTTGCCGAGGTCGCTGAGGATTGCGGGGTCGTTGGGGGCTTGGCGGCGGGCTTGGCGAAGGAGGCGGATGGATTCGGGCCAGCGGCCTTGGGCGCCGATGAGCACGGCGAGGTTGTGCTTGGCTTGGGCGGAACGGGGGGAGGGGTGCTCGGCCCCTCGCAGGAGCTGTTCGGCGAGTTGAAGCTGGCCGGCTTGGACCAGCTGCTGGAGGGGTCCGAGGGTCATGGTTTATTCTTCTTCGAAACGGAGGACGAGGCGACCCTGGGCATCGAGTTGGGCGGATATTTTTTTGGCGGCGACTTCAAGATTGAAGACGAAGCCGTGGTGGGGGGTCTCCGGACCGACGGCGGGGAACTGGAAGAGGTGGTACGGGGTTTCGATGTGGAAACCGTGGTGGGGGGTGAGGGCGGTTACTTTGGGGTCGTACTTGAGTATTGCTGGTTTTGCCATAGGGATTCCTTATTAAAATGGTTAGAGCGCCAAGCGCTGGAGGATGGATTGAAAGCCGGCGTGGGGGCGCAGGTTTTCGAGGAACGGGACTACTTTGATGTATAGCAGGGTGGGGTCGTGGCTGACTAACCCTGGTTCTAAAATGGCGACGGCTTCGTCGAGCTTGTGCTGAACCGCGTAGACCCAGGCGACACAGATGATGGGCTCCTGACCTTTGGCGTGGCTGGCGAGGACGCGGGCGAAATAGGGTTCGGCTTGGGGGAGATCGCCGCGGAGGGAGTGGATCAATGCGTAGAGGGCATCGCCAAGGGAGGGAGCGGGCCGGCCCCCTTCGAGCGACATGATGATGGCAGTCTGTCGGAGAGCGGCTTCGAAATAGTTTTGGGCGGTGGTACCTACGGCGAGCTGGCCCATACGAGCGTAGACTTGGGCGAGATTGAAGCGGGCGGCTCCGCTTTTGCCGACGCTATCGAGGTCGCGAACGGCTGGTTCGAGTAGGTCGAGGGCTCGTTGGTTCTGGCCGGCGAGGAAGTAGTAGAGGCCGATTGTGGCGGGGGCGGCGCGGTCATAGGGATCTAGTTCGAGCGCCCGTTGGGCGTGGGAGAGGGCTTCGTCGTTGCGGCCGAATTGGAGGAGGAGCCCGCAGAACCAGCGGTGGGTTTTGGCGGCTTTGGGTTTGAGACGAAGGGCGTCGCGATAGCTGAGTTCGGCTTGTTGCCACTTCCATTCGGCTTGGTAGACGGCGGCGAGGGAGGTGTGGCCTTCGGCGAGTGTGGGTTCGGTTTGGACGGCTTGTTGGGCGAGGCGACCGGCGGCGGCCAAGTGGGTGGGCGCGTTGTGGGGTTCGGCGTTTTTAAGATAAAGATGGGCGTCGGCGAGGCCAGCCATGGCGAGGGCGAAGCGGGGATGGAGTTGGATCGCCCGTTGGAATTCGTTGGTGGCGGCGCGAGCGCTGGCGGGGGAGAACTCTTCGAGGAGTTTGCTGCCGCGGAGGAAGTGGTCGAAGGCGGCGGTTTGGGTTTCGGCGGTTGCGCCGGAGGTAGCAGCCCAATTTTCCCAGGCGACGCCGCCGAGGCAGGCGGTGGCTCCAGAGCCGAGGGCGAAGACGAGATTGCGGCGCCCCCAGAGCAGCGGGGCACCGGCGGCCAGGAGTTTCCGGACGATTTCGACGGAGGCGGGGCGGGCTTGGGGGTCGCTCGCCAGGCAGAGTTGAATAATTCTTTCCCAGCGCCGTTCGAGGAACTGTCCGTTGACGCGGGGGCGGGGTGATTGTTCGTGGAGGCGGCGGGCGGCGGTTTCGACGGGGCTGGCTCCGTCGAAGGGGCGTTTGCCGGTGAACAGTTCGAAGAGGAGGACGCCGAGGGCGTGGAGGTCGGAGGCGATGGTGGCGGGTTCGCCTTTGAGCTGTTCGGGGGCCATGTAGGCGGGGGTGCCGGCGAAGCGATTTTCGGAGAGGGTGGTGGCGAGGTCGGAAGCTCGCTTGACGTCGCGGGCGAGGCCGAAATCCATGAGGACGACTCGGGAAGCCTCGGTCAACATGATGTTGCCGGGTTTGAGGTCTCGGTGGATGACGCCTTGGCGGTGGGCGGCTTCGAGGCCATCGAAGATTTGGGTGACCAGGGGCTGGGCTTGGTCTGGGGCCAGGGGCCCTTGCTTAGCGAGCCGTTCCTGGAGGGTTTGGCCGTTGAGGAGTTCCATCGTGAGGAAGGGCCCGACGTCGCCTAAGGCGGGGTAGAATTCATGCAATCGACATACGTTGACATGAGTAACCAGGCGGGCGGTGTGTAACTCGTTGTGGAGGAGGAGGAGGGCGGTGTGATCGGGGATGCACTCGCGGCGAAGTATCTTCAGCGCTACAAACTCCCCTTGTTGGCGGTCGAAGGCGCGGTAGACTTCAGCGGCTCCGCCGGCACCGAGATAGTGGGTGATTTCGAAGCGGGTGGCGAGGCAGGCCCCGGGCTGGAGCATGTGTTCGGTGGGCGGGGGGTCGGGGAGCCAGCAGGGACGGTGGAGGTTGGGCGAGTCTTCGGCGGAAACTTCGAGCAGTTCGCGGACGGCATGGGCGAGTTCCGCGTTTTGCTGCTGCAAGTTGACGAGGAACTTTTCCTGCTCTTCGGCGGGGAGAGAGTAGGCTTCCAGGAATGCGGATTTGATCGCCGGCCATTGTTCGGGATTCATCGCCTATCAAAAGACAAAGCGATGGAATCGCCTGGTTCGGGACAGGCTGGGCCAAGTTTTTTTTTGAGCCAGCGGCGTCCGAGTTCGAGGTGGCGGTCGATTGTTTTTTCGGAGACTTTGCGGAGTTCGGCGAGGGCGGTGATGGTGAAGCCGCCGAAATAGACCATTTCGATGAGTTCGGCGAGGTCTGGGTCGAAGTCTGCCAATTGTTCGAGGGCGCAATGAACTTCGAAGATTTCGTCGAAGCGTTCTATTTTGGGTAGTAGGAGGTCGTTGAGGGGGACGCTATGGCCGGGTTGGGGGCGTTTTTCGGCTTTGGTGATGCGGATATGGTCGATGAGTCGGCGGCGCAGGAGGCGGGAGGCGACGCGGTAGAAATGGATACGGTCTTGCCAGTCGATGTCGCGGATGCGGACGAGTTCGAGGAGGACTTCGTTGGCTAGGTCGGTGGGTTGGAGGCTGTCGGCGGAGGAGCGTCCGTGCAGGGTGGATTTAGCCATGTGAACGAGGCGTTCGTAGACGGCGTCCGCGAGGTCTTCCTCGGCGCTGGCGTCTCCGTTCTTCAGGCGGTGAAGATACAGAGTAATTGCGCTCGGTTGAGGAGACATGTTGACTAGATACTTTACTACAGGATGGAGTACGAGTGAGGACGTTGACCTCGCACCGACAAGTTAGCAGGAGCTTCGCCATGACGGAGCCATCACGGAGGAGTCGTGCCGATTGGCAATGGATGCCGCATCGAGCGCAATGGCGGTCCTTCGATTGTGCCGATCCACCGTCATGTCAATCCCGCGTGGCACCGTCAGATCATGCGAGGGAAGCGCGGTGTCGGTTCTTCGTTGTTGCGCGGGTGTAGAAGCGACGGCTACGGTATCGCTTTCCCGCTCAAACCCAACGACATTCCGAGGCCCCACTGAACCCACACTAAACAACGAGGGGGCGTGTCGTCTCATTTCGATACTTGGCATTTTTGTTCAGATCTTGCTTGTTCAGATCCGGGCCAAGAGAGACGGCTAGTCAGCAGTCGGGTTAGTCTTTTTGTATGGTGCGGTACGGACTTTGGCTATTTTGCTGGGTGATGATGGCGCAAACGCCGCCGTTGACGGTGGTGTCGGCGGCTGCTTACGAGCGCGGGGGCACGCTGGCACCCGGCATGATCGCGACGGCTTTTTCGTCAGCCCTGACGGAGACGGGAGGGTATTCGATCGCGGTGGGGGAGACGGCGGCGGCGATTGTGGGGGTTTCGGCGGGACAGATCAGTTTCGTGCTGCCGGCGGGGTTGTCAGATGGATCGGTGACGATTTCGGTGCGACGGGGTGGGGAGACCGTAGCGGTGGGGAGTGTGCGAATTGGGCGTGTGGCACCGGGGATCTTTACGGCGAATTCGTCGGGGGAGGGCGCGCCGGCGGGGTTTGCGGTATTTGCGAGCTTTGGGGGGGTGCGGCAGGTGGATTTGTTTGAACGCTACGCGGGTTCGGCGCGGTTTGAGCCGGCGGCGTTGGACGTGGGGAATGGAGCAGAGGACGTGTATCTGGTTCTGTTTGGGACGGGGTTTCGGAATGCGGCGGTGGGCGAGATCCGTGCCGTGGCAGGGGGAGTTTCGATACCGGTACAGGCGGCGCAGGCGCATCGTGTGTTTGCGGGGCTGGACCAGCTGAACCTGGGTCCGCTGCCGCAGGAGCTGGCGGGAAAACGGGGGCAGTTGGAGTTGGCGATCACGATGGCTGGGGTGGCAGCGAATCGGACGTTGATTGCGCCGACGTCGCCGGGGTTGGGGGAGTGGGGGCGGCGGGCGGAGTTGCCGGAGGCGAACTCGGAGATGGGAGTGGTGGGGCTGAATGGAAAGATTTGTGTGATCGGGGGGTATCCGTCGACTCGGGTGACGGTGAACGTGGTGCAGGCTTATGATGTGGCGGCGGATAGTTGGACGTTGGCGGCTCCGTTGCCGGTGGGGTTGAACCATCTGATGCCGGCGGCGTTCCACGGCAAGATCTATGTGATTGGGGGTCAGACGGATGCGAATGCCGCGTATGTGAATTTGGTGCAGGAGTACGACCCGGTGACGAATGGTTGGCGGGCGCGGGCGGCGATGCCGACGGCGCGGAGCGCGGGGGCGGCGGTGGTGATTGACGGGAAGATTTATGTAGTCGGGGGGAGACCGCCGCGAGGGGCGGACTTTGCTGTGTACGACCCAGCGAAAGATGAGTGGACGACGCTGCTGAACTTGCCGACGCAGAGGAATCATCTGATGGCATTGGGGCACGAAGGGAAGTTGTATGTGGTGGGGGGGCGATTCGAAGGGGGTTTCACGAGTTTAGGAGCGGACGCTGTGGAGATTTTTGACCCGAAGACGGGGGCGTGGACGAAGGGGGCGGCGATGCCGAAGGCGCGGGGCGGGTTGAATGGGGTGGTGGCGAACGGCTGTATGCATTTCTTTGGGGGGGAGTTTGCAACGGGGGTGCATCCCGATCATGACGTCTATAACCCGAGGACGGATCGGTGGACGAGTTTGCCGCATATGCCGATGCCGGTGCATGGGGTAACGGGGTTGCACTTTCAGGATGGGTTGATTTATCTGCCGGGCGGAGGGGCGATGCAGGGGGGATCGTCGGGAGGTCGGACGCATCAGGTTTATCGGCCAAATGTAAGTTGTCAATGATGGAGACAGCCTTGACCATTTTCAGCTTGCGATTCCGCGAGGATCGGGGTGGACAACGCGGGGCGGGAATGCCATTGTAAGTGAGGGCTTCTTTTTCGCGACTTCGCGAATTTCGGAAGATTTGGAATGGCTTTGACAATTGAAGAGCAGATCGCCTATCTGAGAAAAGGCATGGCGGAACTGATCCGAGAAGAGGATCTCCGCGAACGGCTCAAATTGGGCCGCCCGTTACGCGTAAAAACCGGCTTTGATCCGACAGCGCCCGATCTGCATCTTGGACACACCGTGCTGATTCGCAAGATGAAGCATTTTCAGGACTTGGGGCATACGGTCACGTTTCTGATTGGAGACATGACGGGATTAATCGGCGATCCGTCTGGCCGCAACGCGATGCGACCACCGATGACTCGAGACGAGATTAACGCGAACGCCGAGACGTACAAGACCCAGGTGTTTAAGATACTCGACCCGGAAAAGACGGCGATCGAGTTCAACAGCAAGTGGCTGGGGCCGTTGTCTTTCGAGGAGCTGGTCAAGCTTTGCTCCCACTACACGGTGGCGCGGATTTTGGAACGGGACGATTTCGCCAAGCGCTACGCGTCAAACACGCCGATTTCGGTGCACGAATTTTTGTATCCGTTGGCGCAGGGATACGACTCCGTGATGATGAAGTGCGACGTGGAACTGGGCGGAAACGACCAGAAGTTCAACCTTCTGGTAGGGCGCGAGTTGCAGCGGGCTTATGGGCAGCAGCCCCAGATTGTGGGGACGGTACCACTGCTGGAAGGGTTGGACGGCGTCGAGAAGATGTCGAAGTCGAAGAACAACTACGTCGGGATTACGGAGTCGGCTCCCGTGATGTTCCAGAAGCTGATGTCGATTCCCGACGATTTGATGTTTCGGTATTTCGAATTGCTCACCGATAAGACCGTGAGTGAGATTCAACAACTGCGGCAGGCGCATCCGAAAGAGACGAAGATGGAGTTGGCGCGATTGATCGTGTCCGACTTCCATTCTCGAACGGATGCCGAGCGGGCGGCGGAAGAGTGGACGCGTGTGGTCTCGCAGGGCTCCGTTCCGACGGAACTCGAGGTCTATACGGTGACAGAGACAGGATTGCGGGTAGACAAGCTACTCGTGCGGTGCGGGCTGGCGGCTTCAGGGAGCGAAGCACAGCGGAAGATCAAAGAAGGGGCGCTGGAAGTGGACGGCGCTCGGGTTTCGGAAATGGTCACGCTGGAGTTCCCTGGCAGTTATGTATTGCGGTTAGGCAAGAAGTGGAAGAAGGTACAAGGATGATCCGCCCAAAACGATATTTGATGAAAGTTCGCGGTTACGAGCTGCAGTTTGGCGACCGCACGTTGATTATGGGCGTTTTGAACGTCACACCGGATAGCTTCTCGGACGGGGGGCGGTTCAGTGATCCGGATCGGGCGGTGGCCCGAGCGCTGGAGTTGGAGGCCCAAGGGGCTGACATGATCGACATTGGCGCGGAGTCGACGAAGCCGGGGGCGGTTCCGGTGAGCGAAGCGGAGGAGTTGCGGCGGCTGATTCCGGTGTTGAAGAAGCTCGAAGGGAAGCTGCACATTCCGATTTCGGTGGACACGTATAAGAGCGGCGTGGCGGAGAAGGCGCTGGAATACGGCGTGGCGTTTATCAACGATCCTTCGAACCTGACGATCGATCCGAAAGTGGCTAACGTGGTGGCGGCGCAGGATGCGGGCCTGATTTTGAACCACATGCGCGGTACGCCAGAGACATGGGCGAAGCTGGGAAACATGACGCATCCGAGCGAATCGGTGCTGAGTGACCTTGAGAACAGCGTGAATCGGGCGCAGAAGGCGCTGGTGGATCGGGCCAAGATCATCATCGACCCGGGCTTAGGGTTTGGGAAGCGCGGGGATCAGAATTATGAAATTTTGGCCCGGCTGGGCAAGTTGCGTGAGCTGGACATGCCGATCTTGGTGGGCGCATCGCGGAAGGCGTTTCTGGGCCAGAAGCTGAACGACAGTTTGCAGCAGGATTTTGCGACGGCGGCAGCGATCACCGGAGCGATTTTGAATGGCGCGCACATGGTGCGGATACACAAAGTGGCCGCGTTGTTGTGTACAGCGCAGGCGGCGGATGCGCTGTTGCGGAATGGTCCGGAAGAGGTTATAGAGCACAAAGAGAAGCGGCTATTTGTGCGCCCGTCGGAGCGACGGCCTTATAGTCCGGGCGAGGCATCGGATGTGCGTGGCCCGCGGGAGTTCCGACCGGCGGCGGCTGAGGCTGCTCCGGCGGCTGAGGAGCGGACGTTCGATGACCGGCCTTCGCGGGATGAGCGTCCTCCGCGCGAGGATCGGGGCGGCGGGGACCGGCCCTACATGAAGCGTCCGCTGTATGGGGACCGTCCTCCTTCTCAAGGGGGTGGCGATCGTCCTCCATATCAGGGTGGCGGCGGTGACCGGCCTTACGTGAAGCGACCTTCCTACGGCGGAGATCGGCCGCAGGGAGGGGATCGGCCGTCGTATGGCGGTGGAGGCGGGGATCGCCCGCAGCGGCCCTCTTATGGCGGGGATCGGCCTTCTTACGGAGATCGGCCTCCGCGCCCAAGTTATGGCGACCGGCCGTCGCGTCCGCCTTACGGTGGAGATCGGCCGCAAGGTGGAGATCGGCCCCCGTATCGGGGCGGTGGGGATCGAGATCGGCCGTCGTATGGTGGAGGGGATCGGCCGTCCTACGGTGATCGTCCGGCTCGTCCGCCATATGGCGGGGGAGGAGATCGTCCGGCACGTCCGCCATATGGCGGGGGAGGAGATCGTCCGGCGCGTCCGCCATATGGCGGGGGAGGAGATCGTCCGGCGCGTCCTCCGTATGGCGGAGATCGGCCGCAGGGCGGTGATCGCCCGTTTCGGCCACGCCCGGCAGGCGACGGTCCGGGGGATCGGCCGTTTCGGCCCCGGTTTCCGAAGCCAGGCGGATTCAAGCGCGATTAGTGCGTTGCTTGCGTGAGTTTACGCTGAAAGGCGGGTAGGATTTGTGGCGGAATCTGCGGCGAATCGATGTTGGCCAGGGTGACGAGAGTCGCCGGGAGGTCAGCACGAGGAGCGGGGGTTCCGCCGTTCAACTTAGTAGTGATGGCCTTCACCGAGTCATACCCCATGCGGTAGGGATCCTGTAGAACAAGAGAGTCGATCCACCCAGCGCGGAGATCAACGACGAACTGTTCGTTTGCGTCGAAGGCAATAAATTTGACTTGTTTTGCTTGGCGACCCTTGATGGCTTGGAGGGCACCGGCGGCGCTGGATTCGTTGTCGGCAAAGATGCCAGCGAGGTCGGGATGGGCGGTGAGAGCGTTTTCGGTGACGGCCATGGATTTGGCACGATCCGCCATTCCGTAGGTCATGACGACGATTTGGATGCCGGGGAAGGAGGCGAGGATTTCTTCTCGAAAGCCGTCCTCGCGGTCCATGGTGGATGCGGAGCCGGGCATGAAGCCGATGACGGCTACCTTGCCCTTTCCGTGGAGAATTTCGCCCATTCGACGCGCGGCGAGTCGGCCACCAGCGCGATTATCGGTGGCGACGTAGGTGAGCCGGTTCTGCGTATCGACGTCGGAATCGAAGACGGCCATGGGGATACCGGCGGCTGTACCGCGGTCGACGGTGCCAGCAAGGGCTTTGCGGTCGACGGGAGCGAGGGCGATGCCGGCGAGGTGCCGAGTAATCATGGAATCGACGATGTCTTTCTGGCGGCTGGAGTCGACCTCCAGGGTCGGAGCGTTCCATTCGATGGTATAGCCAGACTCCGATGCGGACTTTTCCGCACCGGCTTTGACGGTGAGCCAAAAAACGTGGCCTGCACCTTTGGGTACGACGCCGATGACTTTGTCCTTGGTGCGCTGGCAACTCGGTGCCAAAACAAGGACAGAACAGAGGAAGAGAAGAGAACGCATGGTAGGTTAATTCTATATGTCCTTTGTGCGAGTTGGGTCGGCGGGCGATGTGGGGCCGGGCGGGGTGATTCTGGTGACGGTCGGTTCGACCGAAGTCGCGGTCTGTAATCGGAATGGAAAGCTCTATGCTGTCGACAATCGCTGCCCCCATTTGGGCGGCCCGCTGGCAATGGGGACCCTACACGACAACATGTTGGTGTGTCCCTGGCACGGATGGGAGTTCGACTGCACGACCGGGAAGTGCGATTTCAATCCGGCGATCGTGTTGCGTAGTTACGAGGTGGATGTGGTGAACAATGAAATCCTGGTGGAGATCCTGTAGGCGGTGCCAGAACTCCCTGAAGTCGAGACGATCGTCCGGGCGCTGGCGGTGCAACTGCGGGGACTCGTGATCGAGTCCGCTCAGTACTGGCCTTCGCGAGTGTTCCGCGGGGTGATGCCGCCCGAGTTGGACGGAACTCAGGTGAAAGAGGTCCGGCGCCACGGCAAGTACGTGTTAGTGGAACTTGATCGCGGCTACTTGGCGATTCACTTGGGGATGACCGGCAAGTTGCTCTTCGATGTCCCCCATAATCAGTACACGCGCGCGCAATGGCACTTCAAAGGAATCCGACTTGGCCTTGAAGATATTCGCCAATTTGGAAGGGTGATTTGGGCCGAGCAAATGCCCGAGGAGTTACGAAAACTGGGCCCGGATCCGCTGGAGATCTCGGTGGACGAGTTTGTGATCCGGGCGCGGAGCCATCGGACAGGAATCAAGTCGCTCTTACTCACGCAGACTTTTGTGCGTGGCATCGGTAACATATACGCCGATGAGCTGCTGTTCCGTGCGAAGGTGCATCCGAATCGGAGCAGCGCGGAATTACCGAAGCACGTCCTCAGACGGATGTGGAAGGAGATGACGACCCTGCTGGAGGAGGCCATTTCGCACGGCGGCTCATCTATCTCAGACTACGTCAATACGGCTGGACGCCAAGGCAGCTTCCAGAAGGAACATCGTGTCTACGGTAAGGCTGGAGAGCCGTGCGGGAACTGCGGCTCTCCGATCCAGAAAACAGTACTGGCGCAACGGGGCACTCACTACTGCCCCGTGTGTCAGAAACTCTAGAACTTAACGCCCTTCGCGCGAAGGTCCTTGACGACAACGTCAATCCCGACTTTGTCGATGTGCTTGATCCCTTGTACGCTCAGCGTAAGACGGATGAAGCGATTTTCGGCCGGGTACCAAAAGCGCTTGCGCTGCATGTTCGGCTGCCACGTGCGGCGGGTTTTGTTATTCGCGTGAGAAACACGATTTCCGAATCGCGTCTTGATACCAGTTACAGGACATTCCATGAGAAGACTCCGAAAAGTTGGGGTCGGCGGAGCGCACGAAACGTATGCCCGCAAAGACCTAGGGTAACACATGGCGCCGAGGCGGCGCAAAACTAACGATTTCGATTACTCCTGGGTTCCGTCGAATTTGTCCCCGGATAGAATCCGGCGAGTCAAACCAAGTTTTCCACCCAAGAGAGAAGTAAAGGCGGCACCGACGGAGTGGCCAAGGCCACCACGGTGATGCTTTTTTAAATAAACGGCGGCTCCGGAATGCCAATCGGATTCGAGCAGACCAGGATCGAGGCGCTTAGGTTGTTCTGGATGGAGTATGCCTTCGGCTTCCGCAGTTCGCAGAATCCTACGACCCGCGCTTTTCACCTGGGCGGCAATTTCAGCGTCAGACCAAAGTTCACCGTACCGTTGATCGAGAAAATTCATCCCTTTGAGAAACGACTTTCGGATCAAGAGCGCGAAGCAGCCAGGGTACTCAACCGGCTCGGAGCGGCTAGGTTCGGCAGGTACCTGGAGGTCTGGACGAAGGTTTTGAGGAGCGGGCAACGATCGCAGATATGACGCAGGGCCGCCGGACGGGTTGTGGAGCGTCGGCACGGCGGCCGCTATCTCTCCGTTCTCCTCGACCGCGTTAGCCAACACCTCAACCGCACCGGCAGCGAGTTCGACCCGGGGATCGAGAAACAGGATGTTCTCGCCCTGTGTCGACCGCAGCCCGATATTGGCCGCCTTGGTCCAACCGAAGTTCTTGGGGAGCCTGAGGTACGAAACGCTCGCATGACCCTCGACAACCCGTGAAGTCTGGTCAGTTGAGGCGAGATCAACGACGATGATCTCGGTCTCTTTCTTCAAGGTGGAAAGGGAAAGCGCAGCAAGGCAGCGTCGCACATTTTCGTCCTGGTTGCGGGTGACGCAAAGGATCGAAACGCGAATCTGCGCGACTACGGGGGTCTCTTCCATAGGGTTGCTGACGATTGTGCCCGAAACAACCCGGCGCAAGAATCAGAGTATGACTCTTGCGCCGGGTTCTGGGTAAACAACCTATGACTTGGAATCCTGCTCGACGCCGGCACCTTCGCCTTGTTGCAACTGCTTGAGGCGTTCTTCGCGACGTTTCGCGCGGTCGGCGGCGCGACGGACTAGCTCAGAACCAACTACTTCCAACATAGCCGTCTCCGCGCCATCGCCCTTGCGGATTCCGACCCGGATGATCCGGGTGTATCCACCGTTGCGCTGGGTGAACCGCGGTCCAATCTTGTCAAACAGCTTCTGGACGGCAGCCGGGGTGAGCAAGAATTGGGCAGCCTGGCGACGGGAATGAAGGGTATCCCGTTTCGCCAAGGTAATCATTTTCTCGACAAGAGGCTTCGCAGCCTTTGCCTTCGGCACCGTAGTAACAATGCGCTCTTCTAGAATGGCGCTCGTAACCAAGCTCCGTAACAGCGCCCGACGGGCGCTCACGTCACGCTTGAGTTTAAAACCTGCTCGCTGATGTCTCATTCTCTTTCTCTAACTTCGGATTTTTCGGGGACGAGATCTAATCGTCGAGTTCGGCGCTGTCGCTCATGGAGGAGGAGCCAGCGGGCGAGACTAGGCGGCCCTGCGAATCGAACTTCATACCGAAGCCGAGTCCGAGGCCAGAAAGGATCTCTTTGATTTCGTTGAGCGATTTGCGACCAAAGTTCTTCGTCCGGAGCATCTCGGCTTC
>JANXMS010000470.1 GCA_025354525.1 Acidobacteriota bacterium | reverse complement strand
CCCCCGCGTCAAAATCACCGCCATCGAATCCTTCACCGTCAAGGTCCCCGACGGCGGCGCCCCCATCCCCCTCCGTACTTATCGCTACGCCGTCACCCGCGTCCACACCGACGCCGGCATCATCGGTACATCCTTCATCCCCGTCGCCCCCGACATCCTCGAACGCGCCGTCAAACCCACCCTCCTCGGCGAAGACCTCTTCGCCATCGACCGCCACATGCGCCACCTCCAAATGCACTCCGGGGAATCCCGCACCCAAAGCTGGTCCGGCGTCGAACATGCCATGTGGGACGCCATCGGACGCCTCTCCGGCCGTCCCGTCGCCGAACTCCTCGGCAAAGCCCGCGACCGCCTCCGCGTCTACCGAACCACTGTCTTCGAGGGCAAACTCGACCAATCCGACGTCCCCTACGAGCGCCAAGCCAAATTCGCCGTCCATCTAAAAAACAATGGCTATACCGCCATCAAGATCCGCGCCTGGCGCCCCAACCCCATGGACGATGTCGACGCCGTCGGCGTCATCCGCGCCGCCGTCGGCCCAACGTTTAAAATCATGCTCGACCGCACCGCCGTCCGCCCCGGCTGGGTCTGGGACTACCCCACCGCCCTCAAAGTTGCTCGCGGCCTCGAAAAACACAACGCCTACTGGCTCGAAGAACCCTTCGACGGCATGGACCTCCAAGGCCCCGCCCGCCTCGCCGCCGAAGTCGACATCCTCATCACCGGCGGCGAACTCGGCCGCAACATCCACGAATTCGCCGCCTTCCTCGCCAACAAAACCTACGACATCGTCCAACCCGATACCCGCATCTGCGGCGGTATCTGGGCCGCCAAAAAAATCTCCACCCTCGCCGCGTCCTTTGGAATCCCCTGCGTCCAACATGGCACCGGCGGCTTCGCCCTCGCCGGCTACATCCAAGCCGGCTGCGCCATGACCAATTGCGAATGGCAGGAGATGATCGGCCAAGGCCCTAACCTGCCTACCGAAGAATGGCAACCCGGCGAAGTCCTCTTAAAAAACAAACCAGCGTTCCGCATCGAAAACGGCTACGTCCACTTACCCGAATTCCCCGGCCTCGGACTCGACATCGACGAAGCCGCCATCAAGGAGTACCGTCTTGCTTAGCCGCCGCAGCTTCCTCGCCGCCTTCGCCGTCGCCAAGGTCAGAATCACCGCCGTCGACATCTATCCCATCCGCCTCCCCGTCTCGAAGGACGAAGCCGCCGCCGGCCTCAACCACCTCTTCCAAGTCGCCGAAGTCTCCACCGATTCGGGCGTGAAAGGCTACTCCTTCGCCGCCCCGCCCGCCGCCCAACTCCCCGCCATCCGCCAACTCCTCCTCGGCCGCGACCTGTTCACAATCGAACAACTTCTCGCCGACGGCCTCACCCAATGGGGCGGCGTCGAACACGCCATCTGGGACGCGATCGGCCGCATCGCCAAACAACCCGTACATCGCCTCCTTGGTGGCGGCAGCCAAAAAGTCAAAGCCTACGTCACCTGCGTCTGGCCCGGCCGACTCGACCAGCAACACGTCTCCTACCGCGACCAAGCCGAACAAGCCCTCCGCCTCAAAAAAGCTGGCTACAAGGGCATGAAGATCCGCGCCTGGCGCCCCAATCCCCTCGACGACGCCGACGCCTGCACCGAAATCCGCGCCGCCGTAGGCCCCGATTTCGCCATCATGTTCGACCGCACCGCCCATCTCCCGCAATCCGTCGGCCAGCCCGTCTGGAACTTCGAAACCGGCCTCAAAACCGCCCGCGCCCTCGAACGCGCCGGAGCCTACTGGCTCGAAGAGCCCTTCGCCCGCGACGACTACCAATCCCCCGCCCGCCTCGCCTCCATGATCGATATGCCCATCACCGGCGGCGAAGGCTACGTCGGAACCAGCCAATTCCAACAGTGCCTCGTCAACCGGACCTACGACATCCTCCAACCCGAAGGCCGCGGCAGCGGCGGCATCTTCACCTGCCGCAAAGTCGCCTTCATGGCCGATGCCTATCAACTCCCCTGCATCCTCCACGGCACCATGGCATTGATGCTCGCCGGCTGGCTCCAAGCAACTTTTGCCATCGGTGCCGAATGGCAGGAGGTCGCCCTCGTCACTCCGCCCCTCCTCCCCCCGCAGCAGTGGGCCCCCGGCCTGAAAGTGCTCCGCAACAAGGAAATGTACAAAATCGAAAACGGCGAGATCATCGCCTCCGACCTCCCCGGCCTCGGCCTCGACATCATCCCCGAGGCCCTCGCCGAGTACCGCCTCAAGCCCTAGTCGAGCAGACGAGTTCTCCGCCGCCACCTGCTCAACCCGCGTCAACGCCCTGCCGCAAGCGCCAATCACCTCCGTCTCCCCATGCGCCAGGCAAGGCAACATAAAGCGGTTCTTCACTGTTTGACGTGGGTCGAAGCGCGAGTTCAAGTTCGCCAGCAAGGGGCGACCAAGCAATCGGCCCATGCACCCCCATCGCCTGCGCCCCCGGCTCCAACATCACCGCCGCAATCTGCCCGGCGTGCTCGGCAAACAAACGAGCCAAGCCTTCCAACTCGTTCGCGCCAAATCGGTAAAGCTCCGGTTTCCTTTTCGCGTCAAATTAATCATGCCACCCGTCGTAACCGCTGTAGAAAATCTTTCGCCGCCCGATATGCAAAGGCGCCGCCCGCACCGCCACCGTGCAAACATCGGAGCCGTATAATTGATTAGCGGTCTGCCGCCGCCTACCGAGCCGACGCGACGGTCGGCTTTTAGAAGAGTTGCCGAACGGCCTCGGTGACGGATCCCGTTCCATTCTTCCGTGCGGTTTGGGCAAGACTGGCGAAGGTCGCGAAGGCATCCGCACCTGCCTGATTCGTCAAATAGTGCGAGACCTTCCGAGCGATCACCGCTGGACGCCGCATCCTTTCAGCCCGATTGTTGGTCGGCTCAACGTAGGGAGGAGACAGAAAGCGCAGCAAAAACCTTTCATCGTTTTGCTTACCCAATCCAAGCAGCAACGTCACCCGCCTCCGGACATCCTCCGCCTTTTCAACGAACTCCGCCTCCGGAAGACCTTCCCGAGCCCGACCTAACTCCATCGCTTCCCGAAGCAACGCCTTCCCGTTCAACCCAAACTCCCTCACCCGGCTCCGCTTCTCTACCACCACATCAGCTATATTCCGCAAAACGGCGCCAAACACTTCTGCTGCTCCACTCGAACAAACTCTTTGGCATCGTAGCTCTTCCCCCGATCACTGATCATAACCCCACCATAGTCGCCCGGAAGCACCTCCCGAACCTCCTCGTTCCGATGGCGCATCCGGATCTGATGCAGGCATACATCCGCCGTCTCAAATCCCATCAGATACGCCAACTTGCCCCCGACCCGCCACCCCGTATCATCGGTATGCACGAACGCTAAATCCTTGAACCGAAGCCCGCAATCCTGGATACTCGGCCCCCGCCTCACCCTTGGCCCGTCGAAAGGCATCCTGCGCCAACGCCGATTGGGTGATGCGTACCCCGGTCGGTTCACTCAGCACGGCTGGAACCTTCCGCTGGGGAATCCCAGTGCAGGCTGTGCGCCGCCGCCATCACCGTCAGACCAACCCGATGGGCGG
>JANXMS010000151.1 GCA_025354525.1 Acidobacteriota bacterium | reverse complement strand
AACGCCTGCTCAACGGGCTTGGCAAACAAGATGACTGCGGGCGGTTGCTGCGCTTTCTATCGGCTCCTTTCGTCGAGCCGACGAACAATCGAGCCGAGCGCATGCTCCGACCAGCCGTGATTGCACGCAAGGTGTCACACTCTTCCAAAAATCAGGCGGGCGCGGAGGCCTTTGCCGCCTTCACCAGCCTCGCCCAGACCGCTCTCAAAAACGGTCACACTTCCGTGTCTGCTGCCTTCCGATTGCTGTTCTCTGCCTCCAAGATCAGCTCGGCTGAATCGCTTCGGTAGGCCGCTAATCAATTACTGCATTCTCGACGCCGCGGGCAATTTGCTGCCAGCCGGTCGAACCGGAGAAGTGGCCCTGCGCGGCACGACCATTACCGCGGGCTATCTCTCTCCCCAATCCGCTAACCAGACGGCATTTTCGAATGGATGGCTGCGCACAGGAGACCTTGGAGTGCAGGACGAAGACGGCTACCTGTCCCTCACCGGCCGGTTGAAAGAAATCATCAACTGCGGTGGGGAAAAAGTATCGCCCGCCGAAATTGACGCCGTTCTGTTGGACCATCCGTCCGTCGGCATGGCTCTCACGTTCCCCATCAAATGCGCAATGCTGGGCGAGAAGATCGGGGCCGTGATCGTGGTGAAAATCGGGTGCGCTGTGGCGGAAGCAGATCTGAAGTTTCACGTCGGCGAGCGCTTGGCTCGTTTCAAGGTGCCTCGGCAGATCGTCTTCCGGGACGAAATCCCGAAAGGACCCACCGGCAAAATGCAGCGTATTGGCATGGCCGCCCGTTTGGGTCTAGAGTAAGTGCTAGCCTTGCTTCGCCGCTCGGCGCAACGCCTCCCGGTGGGGCACCGCGATCACTCCCGTAACGTGCTCTCCATCCGCCACCGTGCGGATCACGGTAGCCCCCAGGCTCACGCGCGCCCCCGCGCCCACTGCAATGTCATTAGCCAGCGTGGCCCCAGGGCCAATCCAGGCGTCGTCGCCCACCGCGACGTTGCCGTTGACCACCGCACCATGGCCGATGAAGGCCCGCTTCCCAATGTGGACATGGTGAGAGACAAAGGCTTGGTTCCCAATCCGAGCTTGGGCGCCGATGCGCGTAGCCGTGTGGAACACCCCCCGGGCCACCACCGCGTTCGCCATCACGATTGCTCCCTCGCCGATGTGCACCGTCCCGGCGTGGGTCATTTCCAAAAGCTCACCGTCCAGCCGTGCGGTCTGAAATCCGCACGCTCCAATCACCGCCCCAGCCTGGATCACCGCGCCTGCCGCAATCACACAGCCTTCAAGGATCGTGGCGTGCGCCCCAATGGTGGCACCCGGCCCAATGCGCACGTCGGACGCGGCTACGAACGCCTGAGGATGGACGTAGGCGCCGATCGCCACCTTAGTGGGAAAAGGATCACCGTAGAAGTTGGTGCGCGTTGCAAGGTGATTATGCAGCTTCGTGAAATCGTGGCGCGGAGCCAGGCTCGTCGCTAAACCCAAATGGCCAGGCACGCTCGCGGCCAGTTCCGGCGTGGTTAGCACGGCCCCAACCCCTTCCAACCGCAGCAAAGCGGGAAGGTAGCGGGCATCTTCGAGAAACGTCAGCATGCCGGGCCGCGCGGCGTTTACAAATCCAAGCTCCGTCAGCGGTGCATTGCGCTCGATGGTGATCGGCACCCACTCCGCCGAGCGGCGCAGGTCGATCCTCACTTCGCCACTTTCGGTGACGGCAACGGAGATGCGGTGCACCAGCGGTTCGGCCGCGGCGTCCATCCAAAAGAGCCCTTCCTGAACCAACGTTAATTCCAGTTCGTAGTTGCCTGGGTGCGCTGGCGCAACGATCGTCACTCCCTGCCGGTGCACCGCGCCGGGCAGAATGGGTTGCGTCAACCTCGTGCGATCTCCTTCAAATTCCGCCCCGCGCCAGTGGTAAGAAAACAGCACCGGATACGGAGGCCCGCTCCAAAGCCGTTCGCGCGAATTGTTTTCGAGCGTCACCGCGATCCTCTTTGACTCGCGACAGGCCATCGATAGCGGGGGGCGCTCCGCGCGCAGGCTCAACAGCCCGGTCACCTGCTGCGGTAACGCGGGCATAAACAGGGGCGGATCCGCCAAACGTAACTGGCCTTCCAGCTCCCCCACGCGACGCGCCATCGCCTCGATCACCGGCGCCGCGCCCGACGGCAAGTTAGCCGGCATCCCTTCGACGATTACCCTTTCATAAAGTGCCGTATAGGCGTCCAGCGCTGCGTCGAGCGAGCAGTGCTGCCGCACCCACGCGGTAGCCAGCGCGGCATCGGTCGCACTGTAGCGCTCAAGCTCCCGGCTGATTCGTCCCTGCGTCGCTTCCCACTGCAGACAGCGGGCCCCCAGGTTCCAACGCAACGTCTCTGGCAGAGTCGCTGAGTCGACCATGCCGCCTAACCCGGCCACATCGAAAAGGATGACGGAGGCACCCGCCGCCAGCGCCTCCAGGGCGCAGCGCCCTTTGCCGAATACAATGTCGTATTGGCTCAGTAGCTGCCCCGTATCGTTCGCTTGTGCGCCCATCGCGGCCCCGGCCACATCAACGGCAATGTCATGCTGCGCGCAGGCTGAAAAGACGGCATCCAGCGCCTGCCCCGACTTTACATAGTTGCTAAAGACAAGCGCTCGCCGTGGCCTTGCGGGAAGCGCCCGTGGCACCGGCATACGTGCCAGATCCACCGCATTGGGAATCACCTGAAGCGACGATTCTGGTAAGCCCGCCTCCTCCCGCAGCCGCTCCAGGCAATTGTTGTCCACGGCGACGTACCGGCGAATCTGCGGGTGGAGCGGAGGGGTGTCATGCCACGCGTTCCGGTCGTGACAAACAAAAACGGCCGGAACCCCTGGAAAATGCAAGGTTGCGAGCGTGGTCTCAGCGTGGTGGTGCCCATGAATCACCTCGGGGGTATGGGTCAGATCCTGCAGCTGCGCAACCACCGGGATTCCGATCTCCCGCAACTCTTCCGCCAGTGCGCCTGGTTGAGGCGAAAACACCGATACCGCGTGCCCCCGCACGGTCAAGCCGATGGCAAAATCGCGGGTACAAATCTCGGTGCCGGTGCGCCCGTCGAGCACTCGATTCGTTAATAAAATACGCATGATTCCGAAAGCCTCGAAGTTCTCTACCGTGCCCTCTACAGGTTAGCAAATAGCCGAAGCTACGCCATCCCGGCCCCCTCGCCGTAGCGCTTAGCTCACCAATTTGATATGAATAAGCAAGCGTGGATCCCCTTCGCAAGCTCCTCCTCTTTCTAGCCCTCCCGCTAGCGGCGCAACCGCCCAACGTGGCTCCCCTCCTCGAAGCCGCCCAGTGCCGCGCCTGCCACTCCGAAAACGGCGTCGCCTCCACCACCCGTCTCCTCTTCCCCCCCGATGGCACTGACCTCACTCGGACCCTCCAACCCCTCGCCGCCGACGATCTCCTCTGGCGCAAACCCACCAATCGCCTCCCCCACGCCGGCGGCGAGCGCATCAAACAAGGTAGCCCCGAAGACGATGCCCTCCGCCGCTTCACCGCTTGGCTCAACACCCTCCCCGCGCCCACCGCCACCGCCCAAGCCCCTGTCATAGCCCTCCCCACCGCCCTCCGCCGCCTTACCCACTCGCAGTACAACAACACCGTCGCCGATCTCCTCAACGATCG
>JANXMS010000465.1 GCA_025354525.1 Acidobacteriota bacterium | reverse complement strand
GTGGGTTGGCGGTCAGCTGACATGTTCGGGACCGGCCCGGCATCATCTACCCGACGGTGAAGAAGTAGTCACTCGGCGTACTGGCCGATCGCGGGCACCAGCGGGGCGGCGTGGTTAGGCGGTCACTTGGGATGTTCGGGACCGGTCCGGCATCATCTACCCGACGGTGAAGAAGTAGTCACTCGGCGTACTGGCCGGTCGGGCACCAGCGGGGCGGCGTGGTTAGGCGGTCCGCTGGCATGTTCGGGACCGGCCCGGCATCATCTACACGACGGTGAAGAGGTAGTCACTCGGCGTGCTGGCCGATCGCGGGCACCAGCGGGGCGCTTCGGCGTAGGGCAGCGGTTTCAGGAGAATGCCGTTCACGACGCTGAAGATCGCGGTGTTGGCACCGAACAGGGTGATCGCCGTGAACATCGGGGCACCGGTCGGCCGAAGACCGTCATCCTGACCGATGCCTTTGGCAGAGGCGGTTCGGGGCCGACCCGACCGTGGTGGGTCGGAGCATCCGCATCGACGGAGAAGCGCGGGAGGTAATCGGCTTGTTGCCCGCCAGTTTCCGATTCATGAACCTCCAACCGCCGGAAAGGCGGGGCAGGATTCATCGCAACTCACTCAAGAACCAGTCCATGACCCTTCTACGGATGAGACCACAAAAAGTTCTGTAGCTTTGCAATCCGTTTGGGCGAGGGCTCCGTATCCCCTATGCAGTTCCAACCAGGAGGATTCATGACCCTACGTCATCTCTCGCTAGGCACTCTGGCACTGGCTCTTTCCGCGACAGCGTTCGCGGCGAGCCACCGGAATGGACCTCTGTTACTTGAAGACCAAACGGCTAACCTGAACGACTTTTACCTGTTTCGCAGTTACGAAACGGGCCGGAGCGACAGGATCGTTATGTCTATGAGCACGCAAGGTTTCCAGAACCCGGCCAATGGCCCTAGCTACTATAAGTTCTCCGATAGCGTTCTCTATCGGTTCAACGTCAACAACGCCCGTGGCCTCGATGGCAACCCCGATATGCAGGTCGATATCGTGTTCGCGACCGAGCTGCGGCCCAACCCCACCTTCGTGAGCTACTTCGGGAAAATCGAGTCCCTCGAAAGCCCGGGTATCTTTCTGAACCAGACGTATAAGATTGTCCTGCGGAACCTCCGCACGGGGACGCAGACCACGTTTGATAAAGACAAGAACGGTAAGCCGCTGACGGTGGCTCCTCCGAATCTTGGTCCGAACTCGATGCCGAACTACGAGGCCAATTTGGGCTCGAAGGCTGTATTCGAGTTGTCGAACGGCATGCGGGTGTTTGCCGGACCCCGAGACGACGCGTTCTACTTTGACAGCGGGGCGACCTTCGACACTTTGAACTTCCGCACTCCGGCCCCGGTGCTGGCTGGTGCGGCGGACATGGGACCTGGCGCGGCGGCACCGACTGCCGTCGATGGCTTTGCTGGATACAACATCAGCCTAATCGCCATTGAAGCGCCCATTACCATGTTCACGGCCAACAATCAGATGCCGACGGGTCCCACCGATCCCAACGCCAAGATTGCGGGTTGGGCGGCGACGCTGCGGCAGATCGTGACGGTTCGTCCGTCGCCGGCCGATCCGCAGCATTACGGCGACTACGTGCAGATCGACCGCGTGGGCAACCCGCTCACCGTCGAAGCGCTAATTCCGCTGCCGATGAAGGACTACTGGAATCGGAACGACCCTTCGAACGACCGGCAGTTCGCGCAGTTCATCGGGGACCCGTTCTTCGCCACCGGGATCCTGAAAGGGGTCTTTGGGTTGCCGGTTCCGCCGGCTCCGCGCAATGACCTGCTGGGCGTGTTTGTCCCGGACATCACCCGGATTGACCTGACCATCGCCGCCACGCCGCTTGCTTCGCAGCAGCGTCTGGGCCCGTTGGCCGGTGACAATGCCGGTTGGCCGTTCGGTGGCCGCCGTCCGAACGACGACGTGGTCGACATTGGCTTCCGGGCTTTGGCCGGGGTGCTGGTGCCGGGCTTCCAAAATGCCGCACCGCTCGGCGATGGGGTGAACTCAAACGACGTGCCTACGCTCGCTCGTTTCCCGTTTCATCCCGCACCGCATGCCGGGTTCTCCTTCAGCCAGATCGAAGGGACCAACGGCCGCGGCAAAGCAACCAACTAACCCTACGGCGGAGCGGTTTCGGCCGCTCCGCACCTTTGGAATTTTATGCGCTCTATACTCTTCCTGCTGACCCTGACTGTTGCCCATGCGCAGTTGAACGACCAACTCCAACGGCTGGGAACGGACCAGCGGATCAAGATGCTGGAGACGCTTCGGGCGGCGAAACCCGGGGACTTGCACTACCAGAATTTACAGGCGGCGGGCTACGTGCAGAAGATGCGCGAGACGGCCGACCCGGCGTGGCTGGACCGCGCTAGCAAGCTGATCGAACTGACGCTCTCGGCGGAGGCTCGGAACTACGAGGCGCTGCGGATTCGGAGCGAGATCGAGCTGGAACGGCATAACTTCCGCCAAGTGGTTGCTTACTCGAATGAGCTTATCGCAGTTGGTCCGGGCGACCCTTGGAGTTACGGGACCCTTGGCGATGCGCTGATGGAGCTGGGCGAATACGACAAAGCGGCCGACGCGTACCAGCAGATGGTCACGCTTCGCCCGGACCTCGCCAGCTACAACCGCGCCGCTTACTACCGGTTCATCTCGGGTGACTTGGAGGGGGCGATCGAGCTGATGAAGAAGGCTGTCGCCGCGGGCAGCGCGCAGCGGGAAAATATGGCTTGGTGCCTGGCCGAACTGGGGCAGTTGCAGTTGAAGGCTAAGCAACTTGACGAGGCCGAGGGGAGCTACCGGGCGGCGCTGACGGCGTTTCCGAACTATCATCCGGCGCTGGCAGGTTTGGGCAAGACGTTAGCGGCAAAGGGCAAGCGGCCCGAAGCAATTGCGATGCTTACGAAGGCGCAGTCGACGGTGCCGTGGCCGGACTACGCGGCGACCTTGCGCGAGCTTTACGCCGCGGCTGGCGACGCGAAGGCGGCGCAGCGGCAGGTGGAGAACCTGAACGTATTGGAGCAGTTGGGCCGGGCGCAGGGCGAGAAGGCCAACCGGGCTTTGGCGCTGGCGTTTGCGGATGCGAAGGTGAATCTGAACCGGGCACGGGAGTTGGCGGAGGGCGAGTTGAAGGTCCGGAATGACGTCTACTCGTGGGACGCGATGGCTTGGGTGCTGTTTCAAGAGGGGGAGGTGGCTGCGGCGGCCGAAGCGATGGGCAAGGCGCTGCGGATGAAGACGGCGGAACCGCTGTTTGCGGCGCACGCGGCGGCGATTGGGGCGGGGATGTTCGACCCGGCGCTGAACGCGACCCAGCGGCTGAACGTCTGCCACGCGCTGCGGGGGAGCCTGCCGCAGGAGACGCTGGAGAAGGCGCTGGCGGATCCGAAGCTATCTCAGTGCGTGGCGGAGAGGTTGCCAGCCGCCGCGTTTCGGAGGGCCATGACGAGCGAGGAGCCATGGCTGCGGGCGCTGGCGGTGCGGGAGTTGGGCCGCGTGGGGACGGCGGAAGATCTACCGACGATGATGGCGCTGGCGCGGGACGGGAGCCTGTTGGTGGTGACTTCAGCGTTGCAGGGTCTGGCGAGTTACGCGGGGCCGGAGGTGGTGCCGTTCTACGAGAAGATGGTGGCACAGGCGGACGCTGCGGGGCTGATGGCGTTGCAACGGCTGACGGAGCGTAGGCACCCGCTGGCGCTGCCGACGGCGCGCCGGTTTCTGGCGGGGAAGGACGTCGGCGGTAGGCTGGCGGCACTTGGGGCGTTGGCCGATTTGGGCGACGCGACCGACCTGCCGGCGCTGCGGGAGTTAGCCAAAGAGCATGAGGAGATGACAGCCGGGGGACGGGGGTTCGGGCTGATGCCGTCGATTAGTTTAGGGCGGGCGGCGAAGACGGCGGTGGCCAAGATCGAGGCCAGAAAAGCAGCTTTGCCCCGAACGTAACCTGGCGCTGGCCGTGGCCTTTGTCGGCGGCATCCGTCGGGGGGCTTGGGCGACGCGAGCGACCTTCCGTGGTTGCGCGAACTGGGGGGATGCCGTGGATCAGTCTGGGGCAGACGGCGAAGATGGCGGTGGCCAAGATCGAGGCTAGAAAAGCAGCTTTGCCCCGAACGTAACCTGGCGCTGACCGTGGCCCTTCTCGGCCGTAACGGTGCCGAAGGCGGTGGAGACGGGGTTCGTATTCGGCGCTGCGAACTGGATGTGGTTGGCGGTGTTGTAGGTCTCGAAGCGGAACTGGGCGGTGACCCGTTCGGTGACCTTAAAGTTCTTGAACATGGAGGCGTCCAGGTTGTTGATGCCGTCGGCGCGGAGGCCGGTGAAGCGGGTCCCGAGGGTTTGCAGGTTGTTGGCGAGAGCCTTGGCGGGGTCGCGATCAAAGCCGGCGTCAGTGTTGAACCAGCGGGTGGGATAGCGCTGGGAGATGGGCATGACGATGTCGGCGAGGTTGCCGCGGAAAGGGATGTTGCCGAAGCCAAGGGGCTCGCCGGACTGGCCTTCGTACCACGCCTGGACTTGCCAGCCGGTGACGAAGAGATCGAGGAACCGGTACTTCGACTTGCGGAAGGGGAGTTCCCAGATGCCGGAGATGGTGAGGCGCTGGGGGAAGTCGAGGTCCGAAATAACGTGCTCGGGGCGGGAGTCCTGGGGGTTGTTATAGGCCGTTGCCTCCATGAACTTGGACCAGCTATAGGCTAGCTGGACGGTGAAGCCGTGGGACATGCGCTTCTGGTAACTGACCTGGAGACCGTGGTACCAGCTCATGCCGGCGGGCTGGTTGTTCGTGATATCGCCGAAGTGGGGGTAGGGTCGGAGCAGTTGGCTGCGGGCGATGCGGACGTTGGCGAGGCCGGTGCCGGCGAATTCGAGGAGACCGGCGAAGGGGCTGGGAACTTGGGCGGTGAGGAAGTCGATGGTGGCTTGGTCACGGACGGGCGAGGTGGAGAGGTACTGAGCGGGGATGTTGTTGAGGTTGGTGGAGACCTCAAGGCCGGTGCCGCGGTTGCCCACGTATTGGACGTCGATGAGGCTGCGCCACGGGAGAGCCCGTTGGACGGAGACGGACCAACGTTGCTGGTAGCCGATCTTGCGGTTATCGCGGAAGAAGCTGATGCCGCGGCCGAGGAAGGTGCGGAGACCTTGGGAAGAACCGGGGGCGGGTTCGATGCCGTCGGGGAAGGGGTTCGCGAGATTGGCGCGGAAGGTTTGGCCGTTGTCGTTCGAGGGGATGATGTTGGTGGCCTGGTTAAAGCCGCCTTGGTTAACGCCTTGGCGGTCGGCGCCGGACTGGACGTAGAAGACACCGTAGCCAGAGCGGATGACCGTCTTCTGGTTGAGCTGATAGGCGAAGCCGATGCGAGGGGCGAAGTTATTGCGGTCGCCATTCCAGAGGGCGCGAGGTTCGCCGCCGATGCCGGCGAAGGTGAGGCCGCCGAGGGTTCGGAACTGGGCGGCGGGGAGTTCGGGAATGGGGCTGCGGGCGTAGTTGGCGAGAGCCTGAGAAGAGATGGGGTTGGCGGTTGAAAAGTCGAAGCTGCGGAGGGAGCGGTTGTAGCGTTCGGTGATGGCGGAGTCGTATTCCCAGCGGATGCCGACGTTGACGGTGAGCTTGGGGGAGAGCTTCCAATCGTCCTGGAAGAAGAGGCCGAAGAAGGCGCTTTGCTCGGCGGCGGAGGAGTTGACGTTGACCATGCCGCCGGTGGGGAGGCCGAGGAGCATGGAGGCGAGGCCTTGGCCGAGGGGGGCGACGGCGGAGTTATCGAGGGGGCCGCGGGTCCAGCCTTTGCCGAAGTCGAAGCGGGGGGCGACGGAGCCGTAGCCGCCGGTGGATTCGCGGTAGATGCGGAGGTCGGTTCCGAAGCGGAAGGAGTGGTTGCCGACCATTTTGGTGACGGTGCCCTGGTAGCTTTGGTAAGCGCGGGTGGCGGGAGTGCCGCCGCCTTCCGAGAGCTGGTTGTAGGCGCCGTCGTCGATATAGACGATGGGGAAGGCGAGGCCGGCGGGATTGGCGAGGCGGGTGATGTTCGAGACGAGGGAAGGGGCGAAGCCGAGGGTGGTGATGTCGAAGCCGCGGGAGTTGGGGTAGGTATTGGGGTTGAAGTAGGTGAAGCCGGCGCGGACGTTGAGGAGGAGGGAGGGGCTGAAGACGTAGACGTCGTCGAGGACGGCGGAGAAGTTCTTCTGGGTGGTTATGTTGCCTTGGGCGATGGTGGGGAGGACCTGAACGCCGGTGAGGTAGTCTGTCCAATTGACGCGGCCGAAGAGGCGGTGTTTCTCGGAGATGGTGTGGTCGAGGCGGGAGACGAAGCCTTTGTAGTCCTTGGGTTCGCGCTGGACGCCGAAGTAGTTTTGGCGGCCATCGGCGGTGCCTTCGACGTTGGGGGCGGGGTAGAACTTGAGCATGGCGGCGGCGATAGGGCTGATGCGGGAGGCGGGGACGATGTTGCCGGGGAGGGGTTGGCGCGAGAAGCGGCCGCCGGGGGCGGGGACGATCGAGAGGGGGTCGTAGATTTGGTACTGGCGGCCGACGGCGAGGAGGGCGGAGAAATCGCCGGAGCGTTGGGCGACGGAGGGGACGGTGGCAAAGACGGTGGGCTGGCGGTTGATTTTGACGCCTTCGTAACCGAAGGTCCAGAAGGAGCGGTTGCGGCCATCGTAGACTTTGGGGATGCGAATGGGCCCGGAGGCGGTGGTGCCCCAGCGTTGGTGGAGCCAGCCGGGGGCGGCTTGGCGGCGTTTTGCGTCGTTGATGGGGCCGGTGGCGGGATTGTAAAGGAAGCCGTTGGAGAACCAGGGGACGGCGCGGATGCGGGAGTCGTTGAGGTAGGCGGTGCCGTGGAGCTGATTGGTGCCGGACTTCATGGAGACGTTGACGACGGCACCGGAGGCGCGGCCGATGGAGGCGTCGTAGTTGGTGGTTTGGACCTTAAACTCCTGGACGAGATCCTGGGGTGGGGAGAAGGCGGCGCTGGTACCTTGCATGTTGGGGACGCCATCAAGGGAGGCTTCGCTGTTGCCGCCGCGGGTGCCGTTGACGATGACGCCGGTGGCGCCGCCGAGGTCCATGGGGTTGCCGGCGGAGTGGCCTCCGGAGACGGTGACGCCGGGGGCGAGACGGGTGAGGTACATGGCGTTGCCGCCGACAACGGGGAGTTCTTTGACGCGGCGTTCGTCCATGACGAGGCCGGAGGAGGCGGTGGTGGTTTCGAGGAGGGGTGTTTCGGCGGAGACGGTGACGGACTCCGTGAGAGCCCCGACTTGGAGTTGGAAGTTGAGGGCGAGACGGTCGGCGGTGCGGAGTTCGACGCCTTCGCGGATGGCTTTGGAGAAGCCGGCGGATTCGGCGGCGACGCGGTAAGTGCCGGGGAGGAGGTAGGGGATTTCGAAGTTGCCTTCGGCGTTGGAGCGGCCGGAGAGCTGGGTATTGGTCGCGAGATTCGTAGCCGTGACTTTGGCTTGAGCGACGGCGGCACCCGAGGGGTCTGTGATGCGGCCGAGGATCCAGCCGCGGGATTCTTGAGCTGTAGACAGAGCTGTAGTGAGGCAACCGAAGAGAATGGCTTGATAGACGACCCGCATGGCCGTCAGGCTACCAGATTTGGTAGGGAAAGACACCTATTTGGGTGATCTCGGGCCCTCCGGGACCCGCAGCGAAGGTCAAAGGCTGCATAGCCCTTGCTTTCCGAGGCAATCTGTAAACCGTTGAGCACGTCGAGATCGAGCAGACGGTCTTCGGAAACGCCGGGGCGGGCCAACTGACTGGCCTTGATCATGCATTCTTCGTTGAAAATGCGTTCGCCGCGGGTCAGACGCAGGAGTCGCCAATCGCGGGGCTGGAACTTATCCGTATAGTCCGCGACGACGAGTTTGTAGGCTTCGGGCCCCTCCCAGGGGAGCAGGACGAGACTTTCGAAGGCCGACATGTCGATGACGCTGGACCGGGCGCCGTGAGAAAGGCCGTTGAGTCGGGTCTTCGTTTTTTCGGAGGGTGTTTTTTGGGCCAGTGCTATTCTGGTTCTTCGCTGTTTGGTGTGGGTAGAAGAGCCGGCGCAAGATCGCCAGTGATGAGGGTAGCCTACAGTGGCAGGAGCATTCGGCCCGCAAGACCGGCCGTGGAAATGGCGGGCGGTGGAAAGCGAGGAAAACCAAAAGC
>JANXMS010000464.1 GCA_025354525.1 Acidobacteriota bacterium | reverse complement strand
TGCTTTTGGTTTTCCTCGCTTTCCACCGCCCGCCATTTCCACGGCCGGTCTTGCGGGCCGAATGCTCCTGCCACTGTAGGCTACCCTCATCACTGGCGATCTTGCGCCGGCTCTTCTACCCACACCAAACAGCGAAGAACCCGAAAACGCCGACGGCCCTAAGACTCCCACAAAGTCAACGGCAAACAGCCCACCGGAGCTGAGCCGCTTAAAATCTCGCTGTTGCACGGGTGTAGAAGCAGCGGCTATGTCTTGGCGCAGCGTGATCTTGAGGATTGCCGCTGGGCTTAACGGGATGGTTCCGCCCTTCGGGCGGGAATTTTCGAGGCAGTGGAGTCTATCGGCCCGAACTCTGTCGGCCTGCTTCGCTTCGAAGACGAGAGCCGAGACCACACGGTTCGACCGCAAAGCGGGCTCATGGGCCGTCTGGCGAGTCCATCGGAGCACGCGGAATTCACAGCGCCGGGAAGCCCACAGGCCGTCTTTACCGTCACTCGATACCCCTCCGGTTTCAGTCGAGCCGAAACAGCTACGGTTCCCCACCGATGAGGTATCGCGTACACATTCGGCCCTTGCGGCTGGCCATGGAAATGGCGGGCTATAGAAAGCGAGGAAAACCGAAAGCAGGTTTTCACTCCCTATTCCCACCGCCGCGACGGCGACGGTATCGATTCCAGATCCATTCCCATGCGGCAGCTCCAAAGACCGAGTCCCGCGTTGCGCGTTCTCGTCCTTACCCGACGGCAGACGAGTATCGATCACGCCATCATCGATCTCTGTAAGTGTTTCCGTCTCCGCCCGCAACTTCGGAAGGCCTTGACTCTACTCCCGGAGTAACATATAACAGTTTGTACGAGCCGTTCCGGGTGATCCGGGAATGCCTTAGAGTTAATCAGAGTCATAATGCTACCACTCCTTTTCCGCCCGGCCGCATGCGCTGGATTAGTTTTCGCGCTGGCCGCGGGGTTAGCTGCCCAAACGATCACCAGCACCATCGTCGGGTCCGTTGTCGACCCGAGCGGGGCCGCGATTGCCAAAGTCGAAATCTCGGTCGTCCAAACGAATACGGGGGCCCGTCGAAACGTCGTTACGAATGACCAAGGTGACTTTCTGATCGGAAGTCTCCAGCCCGGAAAATATACACTCTCGGTCGCCACGGCGGGCTTCAAAACGCTACAGCGGGCCGGTATCGTCCTATCCTCCGCCGAAACCCTCCCGCTGGGGAAACTCGCGATGGAGTTGGGCTCGGCCTCCGAGCAGGTTACCGTCAACGCCCAAGGGACGGCCGTCCAGGTCGCCAGCTCCGAACGGTCGGGAGTCATCAGCACCGGACAACTCGAAAACCTCATGACCAAAGGGCGCAACGCCATGACCTTGCTCTCCCTGCTTCCGGGCGTAGTCGATGGCCAGGGCGTCGGGAGTACCGAACGTATCGACCGCAACTTTGACCTAAGCGTCCAAGGCAATCGGCGCAATGCCAACACCGTAACCGTCGACGGCATGCCCGTCAACCCGATGGGCAATAACTTCAACGGCGTCGTCATGCTCAGTCAGGATGCGATTGCCGAAGTCAAAGTGCTGATGAGTAACTACCCGGCCGAGTACGGTCGGTCGGCCGGCGCTACCGTCAATTTCATCACCAAGTCAGGAACGAAGGAGTTCCACGGACTCGGGTCGTACTTCAAACGGCATGAGCAGTTCAACGCCAATGACTTTTTCAACAACCGCCTCTCCACGGCCAAGCCACGCTACCGCTATAACACGTGGAACTACAACATCGGCGGACCCGTGGTACTCCCAAAATTCAATCGCAATCGCGACAAGATGTTCTTCTTCTGGTCCCAGGAGTTTTGGCCGCTGACCGTGCCGCAGCCCATTGCCCAACTAACGGTCCCCACGGCGCAAGAGCGCCGCGGCGACTTCAGCCAGTCGCTCGATTTGAACGGGCGCGTCATCCCGATTACCGACCCCACCAACCGCCTCGTGTTCCCCGGTAACGTCATCCCGGCGAACCGATTGGATGCCAGCGGCGTTTCGCTGCTCCGCGTGTTCCCCCAGCCAAACTTCCTTGATCGCGGCGTCTCCGCCGGACGATACAACTATGTCTTCCAGAACGAGAACCAAACCCCCATTCGTATGGAGAACGCCCGTATTGACTACAACATCACCCAGAACCATTCCCTCGCCTTGACCATCGCATCCTTCGTCGACCAACAGTCCGGCGCGGTGGGAATCTTAACGGCCGGGGCCAGCAACTGGCCGCAAAAGAAAAAGACGTATCGGTTGCATGGCCAAGGCTATATCTTGCGCTATACCGGCGTCCTTTCCCCCTCCTTGATTAGCGAAACGAGCTTCGGTTGGACTCGCCGGCCAGAAGGGAACAGCGCCGAGGACGACGAAATCCAGCGGAACCAACGTTCGACCGTCGGCTTCACCGCCGGGCAATTCAACCCCGGGAGCAACCCGCTCGGGCTCATACCAAACGCTACCTTCGGCGGCGTGACCAATGCCGCGAACCTGTTTATGGAAGGCCGCTTTCCCTTCTATCAACAACTGCACGCCTTCAACCTAACCAATAATCTAACCAAGACTCTCGGGACCCATACCCTGAAGGCCGGCATCATGATCGAACGCAACTTCCAGGGTTCGCTCTCGGACGCTGCCTATACAGGGGCGCTGAATTTTCAGCCGAACGTGAATAACCCCCTCGAATCCGGCTATGCCTATTCGAACGCCGCGCTCGGCAACTTCCAAACCTACACCGAGGCCTCGAACCGAGTGATTTTGAGCTTCCGCCAGCACGCGGTCGAATGGTTCGTCCAGGACACCTGGCGCGCCACCCGCCGCTTGACCTTCGAATTGGGGATGCGCTTTCACCATCTGCAACCCATCTATATGCGGTCCGACCGCTTGACCACCTTTGCGCCGGAACTCTATAACGCCAGCCGCGCCGTCCAGTTGGTCCGCCCCACCCGCGTCAACAATGCGAGGGTCGGAATTCACCCCGTGACGGGCCAAATCCTGCCGGTAACGCTCATCGGCGCACTCGCCGCCGGCGTGGGCGATTCGGTAAACGGCATGGCCGTCGCGGGTGCCAACGGCTTTCCCCGCGGCTTGATCTCCGGCTATGGAACCCAGTTCGGGCCCCGCATAGGGTTCGCTCTCGATGTCTTCGGCAACGGCAAGACCGCCATTCGCGGTGGGTTCGGCCAGTTCTTCGGGCGTCCGAACATGAGCGAAAACCTGCTCCGCTTCACCGCTCAGCCGCCCTTGATCATCACCCCCACCGTCTTCTTCGGGAGCCTGTCAACGTTGACCTCCTCCGCCGGGGCTGTCTTCCCCCAAAGCGTCAACGCCTTCGACCGGACCAACCGCGTGCCTCGCATCATGAACTTCAGCATGTCCGTCCAACAGAACGTCGGGTGGAACACCGTTGTCGACGTCGGCTATGTCGGCTCCCTGGGACGCAATCAACTCTGGATTCGAGATCTGAACCCCATCCCCCTCGGTGCCAATTTCGATCCCCGCAACGTCGACCCCTCGAACCCGGCCACGCCCCTGACCGCGCCGTTTCTCCGGCCGATCGTCGGCTACAACGAGATTCTCATGACCGAGCCAGCGGGATCTTCGAGCTACCATTCGATGCAGGTCACCGCCCGGCGGCGCTTTGCGCAGGGCGTTCAGTTCGGCGGAGCGTGGACTTGGTCAAAGGCAATGAACTACAACAATTTCGATACCAATACCGTCAGCGCACTGCTTCCGGTTCGCGTATGGAACTACGGCCTGTCGGTCTCGGATCGCACCCACAACGCCCGTATCGACTGGACCTGGGATATTCCCAGTCCAAAGTGGAGCAACCGCGTGGCCAGCTATGTCGCCAAGGAATGGCAACTTTCGGGCATCTCTAGCTTCGTCAGCGGTGCCCCGCTGGGGATCGGGTTCGCCACCGTCACCCCGATCGACATCACCGGCACGGCCAGCCAAGGCGCGCGCGTCAACGTTACGGGCAACGCCATTCTTCCCAAAGGCGAGCGCACCTTTAGCCGGAACTTCCGGCCGGAGGTCTTCCAACTGCCCGCCCGCGGCACCTTCGGCAATTCGGCTACCACCCAGATTCGCGGGCCCGGCATGAACAACTGGGATATTTCACTCATGAAGAATCTACCGATCACCGAACGCGTTCGGATGCAGTTCCGGGTGGAGGCCTACAACGCCTTCAATCATACGCAGTTTGCCTCCCTCGATACGACGGCCCGATTCGACGCCCAGGGCAATCAAGTCAACTCGCGCTTCGGGGAGTTCCTCTCGTCTCGGGCACCGCGGATCATGCAGTTTGCACTGCGCCTCTACTTCTAGAGCGATACCCGCCTTAATGGAGGCGTTTTGGAAACCCGAACTCCCCCCCCGTATTGGGCGGACTGCAAGCTACGTTTGTCCCAGCTCAGGGCCCCGTCAATGGATGCGCTTGTCGTCGATCTCGCCGAGGCTCTATCCCCCTTCCTCTCTCCCGACATTGCTCCGGATCTCTTCAGACGTCGCGGATTGGCCCTCTGTTAAGTCAAGACTTGCTATAACCGTCCCTTTCCGGCCTCGGCGCTGCTCGCTTCTGTTGAAAAGCACCGCCTCTACCTCTCGATACGGCCATCACTGAGCCCCGGCCCGTCGGCTGCTAAAGTGCTCACAATTCCCACGAAAGTCATTAGAATCGCTCAGGTTCCGACCCATTTCCATCCTTCGCTACTGCCGCGCCACAAGCCTCTCGGGCACCGTCTGGCGGAATCCGGAATTCGGCTTCTTACTCCGGGCAACGGCACGCTAACAATCAACCAGTTCGCTGTGGGGTGAATCAGCGGCAGCATCGTCCGCGCCCTTCTTCGGCCCGATTGGGTTACTCGAATCTGCCAAAACGCAGTTGCCTGATTGAGGATTCAAATAATTCGCCTCCTCGCTGTTTAGAGCGATACCCGTCTTAATGGAGGCGTTCTGTAAACCCGAACTACCGGCCCCGTATTAAGCGGACTGCAAACTACGTTTGTCCCAGCTCAGGGCCCCGTCAATGCATGCGCTTGTCGTCGATCTCGCCGAGGCTCTAT
>JANXMS010000461.1 GCA_025354525.1 Acidobacteriota bacterium | reverse complement strand
GCTTTTGGTTTTCCTCGCTTTCCACCGCCCGCCATTTCCACGGCCGGTCTTGCGGGCCGAATGCTCCTGCCACTGTAGGCTACCCTCATCACTGGCGATCTTGCGCCGGCTCTTCTACCCACACCAAACAGCGAAGAACCGGAAAAGGACATGGAATCAGCCTCCGAAAACGCGAGCGAAAATTTTATCGACGTTGGCTAGTTGCCGGTCCAACGCAAAGGACTTGTCGAGCTGTTCGGGGCTCAGGCAGGAGATGACTTCGGGGTTGGCGGAGATGGCGGCTCGGAAATCGCCTTCTTCTTCCCAGCTTTTCATGGCTTGGGTTTGCACTAGTTTATACGCTTTTTCGCGAAGCATGCCAGCGGAGGTGAGATCGAGCAGGAGTTGTCCGCTGAAGATGAGGCCTTTGGTGAGGTGGAGGTTGCGGAGCATGCGGTCCGGATTGACGCGCATGCCGTCGACGAGCCAGATGGTTTTGGCAAGGAGATAGTCGACGAGGCAGCAGGAATCGGGGAGGATGACGCGTTCGACGCTGGAGTGGGAAATGTCGCGTTCGTGCCAGAGGGCGATGTTTTCGTAGGCGGCTTGGACGTTGGAACGGACGACGCGGGCGAGGCCGGAGATTTGTTCGCAGGTGACGGGATTGCGTTTGTGAGGCATCGCCGAGGAGCCTTTTTGGCCGGGGGCGAAGGGTTCTTCGGCTTCGCGGACTTCGGTGCGCTGGAGGTGGCGGACTTCAAGGGCGACCTTTTCGCAGGTGGCGGCGAGAAGGGCGAGGGCGGCGATGAAGGCGGCGTGGGAGTCGCGGGAGATGACCTGGGAGGCGATGGCGGCGGGTTTGAGGCCGAGGCGTTCGCATATTTTTTCTTCGGCTTCGGGGCCGATGTGGCCGAAGGTACCGACGGCGCCGGAGATTTTGCCGGCGCGCATATCTTCGGCGGCGGCGGCGAGGCGGGCGCGATTGCGGCGCAGTTCGTCGAACCAGAGGGCGAGTTTGAGGCCGAAGGTGTAGGGTTCGGCGTGAATGCCGTGGGTGCGGCCCATTTGGACAGTGTCTTTGAACTCGAACGCTCGGCGGCGGAGGATCTCGAGGAGTTGGTTGGTGGCGGTGAGGAGGAGGTCGGAGGATTGTTTGACTTGGAGGGCTTGGGCGGTATCGACGACGTCGTTGGAGGTCATGCCGTAGTGGAACCAGCGGGAGGCTTCGGCGACGCCGGCGGCGGCCATTTTTTCAGAGACCGTGGTCGTGAAGGCGATGACGTCGTGTTTGACTTCGCGTTCGATTTCAAAGAGTCGTTCGACATCGACGGCGGCGTGAGCGCGGAGGGCCTGGGCGGCTTCGAGAGGGACGTCGCCAAGTTCGGCGAGGGCCTCGCTGGCGGCTAGTTCGACGGCGAGCCAGCATTGGTACTTATTATCGTCAGACCAGATGGCGCCCATGGCGGGGCGGGTGTAGCGTTGGATCAAGCGAAAACTCCTATTGAAAGGGTCAGGATAGCAGGGGGGGACTGGGAATCGAAATGCTGGGCCTTGGTGGCTCGAAAAAGTTCGCTTGATAGATCACTTGATAAGTTGTAGTTTGGGATTGGATTCCACATCGTTCGGGCAGAATTTGTGGAATCGCGGCTGTATTCGGTCGCGCCGACTGGGCGCTTTCATGATACAGCCAGCGCTGGACCAACTTCGTATGCCTGCTAAACTCTGGAATCAGCTTGGGCTGAAATTCGAAAATACCTGCCGGAGGCTGACCCGGGAGCATTCACGGTTTTGGTGCTCGATTGTCAGGCCAGTCGAATTGTTGATCTTACCGACGCTGAAGTTCGATTGGAATGGGGAATTACGAAGGATGAACTTGTCTCTCGCGACCACTCGGCCTGTCAGCGACTCGCGCAGCGATTGCGAAAAATTAGATCCCTGTCGTCCGGACCTACTCGGCGGCCAATCCGCTGGACGGCAGAACTATCGTGGTGTTCTCAGAATGTCTAAAGCACAAGTCGCAGTTTCGGATAAAAGAGCGAGTTCTGCTGGTACAGTTGTTGCCAAGCGCTCTGCTCTGATGGACCGGATTCGGTTGCTCCGTACCGACAACCAAATGTCGCAAGAAGAGTTGGCCCGGCTCGTAGGAGCATCGTGGCCGTCGGTGTCTCGTTGGGAGCGTGGGTTGGCGCGTCCTACGGAAGACTCCGTGATCCGGATGGAGCGGTTGTTGGAAGTTGAAAAGCGGATCAAACCCGCGCTGCGAGATGGCGCGTTCAAACGGTTCCTGTTCGCGCCCCATCCGATGCTGGATAACTTTCCTCCAGCGGACCTATTGCAGAGCGGGTATAGTTTTCAGCGTTTGTTGGGCTTTGTGGACGGGGCGCTCGGCGGGGACATGTCGTAGTGGAACCAGCGGGAGGGCTTCGGCTACGCCGACGGCGGGTTCGAGGACAAGCAAAAGCTTCGATCAAGCGGGCCAGGATAGCAGGAGGGAACGTTGGCCGCGGAACCTATGATCCCGAGGACTCGACATTGACATCGGACGGCGCTCGCAGTCGAAGTTTAACGTCTGGCCCACACTGCGCGTAGTGCCGAATATTCCAGCTAAAAATCGTTTCCGCATTGGCTTTCAGCGCGCAATGCGCGAGCATCGCGTCGTGGATTGCGCCGCCGACGATTCCGAGCGTCGCTGCGGCATGAAGGGCGTTCGCATATTCCTCGCCGTTAAGAGCGACAATGGAAAGCCTTTCCCGAATGCTACCGATGAAGAGCATCGCCTGTTCCGCGCTAATTCGATGCCGACCTGGCATCCGGGTTAGTGTCGAATACACCTCCGCAAGGCTGTGCGCACCGCAACAGCCGGAGGATTTGTCGAACCGGACGAAAAGATCCAGGCTTACTTTGTGAAATACGTGGTCTCCGTAGAACACTGGCACCAGCACGGAGGTATCGAAAAATCCCTTCATCATCCTTTTCCGAAATTCGCCAAGTCTCGTTCCTTGCGGACCTTTTGCAGCACCTCGTCGGTAACGGAAGCAGGCAGCGGTTGGCCAGCATGGAACACCCACACTCCCTGTTCCTTCGTCAACGGACCCGTCCCGCGCACCGGGCGCAGAGTGATGTTCTCACCGCAGCTCTCCAGTTCGAGAGAGTCGCCGGGCTCCAATTGAAATTCGTCTCTTAAGAACTTGGGGATGACTACGCGGCCTGCTTTATCGATGACGAGGCGGATACTCATTGTGGTGTGCTCCCGTGGGTAGACCCAGCGTGAAATCCCATATTAGCATTTTGAGTTCAGAGGAGTTCAGCGATTGTTCGGCTTGATATGGTAATTTGTGAGCAGGAATGCGATACTCCACAATTTTGTTGATTGGTGTTTTAGGGGCGGCGGGCGCTTGGGCGCAGGTGGCTCCCGGTAAAGAAGTGCAGGGGCGGCCGGCGCGGCCGAGCCCGGCGGACTATCAGGCGAAGGCCGTCGCAGGGACGGTCACGATTGCGGCTGATTTTGTGGGGCATTCGGTGCCGACGGATCAAAACCCGCTGACGACCGAGGATTACGTGGTGGCGGAGGTCGCGTTTTTTGGCGCGGATGGGGCTCGCCTGACTTTGGCCGCGTCCGAGTTTTCGATTCGGATCAACGGGAAGAAATCAGCGACACCGAGCCAGCCGTATGGGTTCGTTTTGAAGACCTTGAAAGATCCGGAATGGGTTCCGCCGGCACCGCCGGAAGGGAGCGGGCCGAAGTCGAAAGGGGGCGTGAGCAGTGGCGGTGGTGGCGCGTCGGGTGATCCGAAACCGGCGGAGCCCAAAATGCCGTTTCCGCTGAAGCGTTTGATGGAGCAGAAGGCGCAGAAATCGGCTCTGCCGGAAGGCGACCGGGCGCTGCCGCAGGGGGGATTGGTTTTCTTTCCGTACCGTGGCAAAGACACCGGGATTAAGCAGCTTGAGCTGATCTACGAAGGGCCGGCGGGCAAGGCGACTTTGACGTTCGAGTTATAGTCCTTTTTTAGCTTCTGAGTGCCTGGTCGAATTGGAAGCGCCCGCGCAGGTTTGGCCACCAAGTGCCGGTCCGTGCGGATTGCCAAGATTCATTCGAAGTTGTGGAATGTAGGCGAAGGTTTCGTTCGCGACTTGATTTGGCGGACATGCGAACCCTGAAACTCGACCCTCCTCTGGGACACGCTGCAAGCGGCTTTAGCGGCGGAGGCGATGGTTGTTTAATAGTCGAAGATGCAGCTTTGCTTACCGGGTTCGGCGATGTGGAGGCGGGGCTTGAGGCCTCGCTGAGATAGCGCCTGTTGGGCCATCTGCTCGACGAGGGTGGGGTAGTTATTGTGCTCGCTGAGGTGGCCGAGGATGAGGGTGGAGACGGACGAGTCCATGTCGGTGGTGATGAACTCGAAGGCGGCGTCGTTTGAAAGATGCCCTTTGCGGCCCATGATGCGCTGCTTGATGGACCAGGGGTAAGGGCCGACCTTTAGCATTTCGAGGTTGTGGTTGGACTCGAGGAGGAGGGCGTCGACCCCGCGGAGATGCATCTTGATCGAATCCGGGACGTAGCCAAGGTCAGTGACGACGGCGCAACCGATGCCTTGGGAGCGGACCACGTAGCCGACGGGGTCGATGGCGTCGTGCGGGATGGTGAAGGAACTGATGTCGAGGTCGCCAATCGTGAACCCGGTGCCGGCTTGGAAGGTTTGGCGGGGAGCGGGGATGCCCTCCCAGTCGATGGCGGTTTCGGTGAGATGGGTGAGGTAGATGGGCTTTTTGTACTTGCGGGAGAAGACGCCGAGGCCGGTGACGTGGTCGCTATGTTCGTGAGTGACGAGGATGGCGTCGAGGTTGGCGGGGTCTTCGCCGATGGCGAATAGTCGAGTTTCCATTTCCCGGCGGCTGAGACCGACATCGACGACGACGCGGGTGCGGTCGGTGCCGATGAAAATTGAGTTGCCGGAACTGGATGAAGCCAGAATACAAAGCTTAAGAATGTCGATACTCCAAACCCCTTTATGATAGCCGGATGAAGATCACAAAGGTCGAGGCGCTGTATTTACGGCAGCCCGAAGTGAAGGTGGCTTCGGCACCGTTGGCGGTGAAGGGCGCGATTCAGGGGCCGTATTCGCATTCGATCACGAGTGGGTTGGGGCAACTGTTGATTGGGTGATGGGCGACAATTAGGAACCGCTTCTAACGACAATTACATTTGCAGCACCTTCAGCAGGTGTTTTGATGTGAATTCGACAGATGCCGCTGGGCGTTGGTTGAGATGGGGCTTTGCCCCAAGCCCCAGGATTTAGCGCAT
>JANXMS010000459.1 GCA_025354525.1 Acidobacteriota bacterium | reverse complement strand
GCTTTTGGTTTTCCTCGCTTTCCACCGCCCGCCATTTCCACGGCCGGTCTTGCGGGCCGAATGCTCCTGCCACTGTAGGCTACCCTCATCACTGGCGATCTTGCGCCGGCTCTTCTACCCACACCAAACAGCGAAGAACCGTAAAAAGCCAGGCGGCGACGCTAACCTCCGCCCGATCCGCGTGGACGCTTCAACTGGAGACTACTTTCCCATCGGCAAGTTCTTTCCTCAGGAGTTCACCAATGCTCCATCTCTAACCCAAGGACCTGGATGGACGACCTCAGAGTTTGGCGTTCGCGACTCGCGGAAAGTCGGTCCCAGCGAGCCACGCCGGGCATCGCGGCGCCCTGATTCACCCAGTTCGCCATCTGACGCCTCGTCAAACTCGCCTTCGTGGATCTTACAATACCGCGCCTCCTCGGTCTTGCCGTCTCCGGGCGGGACTGGTCGCAGCGACGTGCCGCGGAAGAACGCCACCTGCCCTGGCCCTCAAATGCCGTAGAACGGCGTGTTCCACCGCACAGCCTTGCGCACGTTGGGCAAGTTCCCCACGATCAGCGCGTCGAGGCGCTTCCCAAGCTCGCTCTTCCATCCTGGCATCGCCGCCATGTACGCCTGCACCGGGGCGTCGCCGTCCCCCTTCGCTATTTGCGGATTGCCGCCCGAGAGCAGGACCACCCTCTCGCCTTTTCCAACGTTGATCCGCTTGGCCTTGGCGCCTAACCTGGACTTCTTGACGGACTCGCATAAACGGAAAGCTATGCGCGAGAACCACGAGGCGGGCCCTACTCGCAAATTCGCGCTTCGGGCGCCAGGGACGATGGAACGGATCTCGGAGACTAAGCCTTCGCTTATATCGCGCGCCGCGGCATGTACGCGAACGTCGCCAGTCAATAAGACCTCGAATTCGAAGGGCATCGTTAGGCTGGGATGTTGCCCTGTGGCACCGCCGCATAGCCCGCCCGGATGATGCGGCGAGTCCCTCTTTCCCTCGCTTCGATTGATGAGGCACGCCCCAATCCCGTTGAGGTGCTTACGCTTCGGCGCTCGCGAAGAATCGCCCACCCCTACTCACGAAAAGTTAACCACCCAATATGTGCTCGTTCGGCAGAAGGTAGACGTACTGCCGGTCAACCAGTCCGAAAGCCCGCCCGCCGCCAGTCTTCAGTTCCCCGTACCACTCGCTGGATCGTATCGAAGAAATCCCCGCCCATCTGGGCAGGGTCGCCAGCAACCATGTGTTTACAGTAAATCGATAAGCTGCTGCGGTTTAATGCCGCAATCAGACAAGATCTTACGCAACAATCCCAAGCCTAAAGCCCGTGTACGAAGCGGGACAACCGTAGCCCGGCCGTCTGAATGGCGAAGAAAGTAGTGGCTTCCGCGCTTGCGTTCCGCAACAAAGCCGATCCGTTCCAACGCCTTCACGAGTTCCTTCCCCGTAGGGCGCGGCAGCGTGCTCATGCCGCAATGGTAACGCGCTGAATCCCGACGAACTCCAGGCTAGACGGCTCTTGGCCCTCCACCTCAAGGCAAAGCTCGATGGCTTCGCGAATCTCCACCATCAAGTCGTCCAGCGATGTCGCGTCGGTGTGGCATCCCGGCAGTTGGGGCACCGAGGCAACGTAAAATCCCTCTTCGTCTCGCTCAATTACTACATCAAACTGGCGGGCCATCTAAATAGTCTACCTCTTCGAAAGATCGCCGTCGCGCCTGCCGCGGCCCAGTCGACCGCCTCCCCGAGCCCCAGTTTCCGGTCCCTGGTTTCACCACGCAGAAGTCTACTGAACAGCAGGTCATCCGCTGGAAACTATTTCCGAAATCGCCATCTGGCGGCTTTTTGTCATTGGTCGGTAAAGGCCTCACAGACCATTCAGATTTATTTTCAGCTCGTAACTCATTAATTCCAATAGAAACCAACCTCTCTCCGCCCCTAATCACCATCCAAAAGCTTGACACCCCTGTGATAGGCTTTTTATCGAAGGCGCTAGTCTGCGTCGGCCTTTTATCGGGCCGAAGCAAACAGCGCCTTTTTCTATTTCCACAGGAGAAAATCAAGGTGAAAGAACTAACGGATGAACAAAAACTGAGCCGAGCCGAACGCGCCCGTCGCAACGGCCAAAAAAGCAAGGGCCCCGTCACGACTGATGGCAAATATCGTAGCTCAATGAACGCAATCGCAACCGGGGAACATGTCGAACTCCATAAGGAAGACTTGCCCCCGTTTTTCGCTCTGCTGACCACAGATGATCGGCATGCCTATGTCCGCTCTCACCAAAGTCACATGCGAAAGTTCCGGCCAGACTCTGAACTCGAACTCGGCCTGCTCCGCCGCATGGTTTGCGCCCTGTTTCAATATGATCGGTTCACCAGCTTATACGCGGAAGCGTTACAAAGAGACCTCGATCAGGTCCTGCGCGAATATCCGTCCCTATCGATGGGCGAGCAGTTTCTCCAGGGCAACATCCGAATGGCCAAACAAAAAGACTTGCTCCGCTACATCGAACGAGGCCAGAAATTTCAATTCGCCGCCTACAACGGCTTCATCAAAACGTTGCAGCTAGTTCGCAAGGGCTTCCCGGTGGACCCACCGGAGCCCGTCGACATCAGCGCCGATTCGAGAGAGATCGAAGACCCCGGTCCAGAGCCTGCCGTCGTGGCCAAAATCCTCGAAATGGCCGACCAGGCGAAAAAGGAACCCACTTTCGTCCTCCCGCTCTATGTCGTTAACATGTTGAGCGATAAGCAGCTTATGTCCAAAATGGCCCCGGATTACGACCTCGGCGATTTGCTCGACCGCTACGGGC
>JANXMS010000458.1 GCA_025354525.1 Acidobacteriota bacterium | reverse complement strand
TGCTTTTGGTTTTCCTCGCTTTCCACCGCCCGCCATTTCCACGGCCGGTCTTGCGGGCCGAATGCTCCTGCCACTGTAGGCTACCCTCATCACTGGCGATCTTGCGCCGGCTCTTCTACCCACACCAAACAGCGAAGAACCTCAGAAAGCCGGTTGCCCAGCAACGGGAGCAAGCGAACTTGGATCGCATTAGGACCGCCCGAGCGAACCAACCATCATCGTCGGATGCAAAAAAGACGACCTTTTCATGCGAGGGGCAGAACGAACATTGCGCAAGATGTTTTGGCTCCGGCTGGTACGTTCAATAGTTGGTGATCCTCGACCAACCGGAGGCCATTGTTACTGTTGTTGCTGCTGTTGCATCTGTTCCCAGTGCTGATCGGCGACGGGGGAACTGCCGGAATTACTGCCGGGGAGAAGGATAAGCTCCTCCTTATCATCGGCGGGGGCGTCGGTGGGAAGGACGCGGACGGCAACCGTAAGTTCGCTGGTGGCTCGCCCTTTGTAGACGCCCTTGGTGGGGGGGACATCGGCATAGTCACGCCCGATGGCGGCGCGGATGTGACGGCTTCCGCACAGCGTATTGTTCGTCGGATCAAGGCCGACCCAGACGCCAGAGTTGTTCGGGCCGAGACCGGGGAGCCAAGCTTCAACCCAGGCATGGGTAGCGCTGGGGGTGGAGCGGTCGGCCTGTTTTTCGCGCGGGAAGACGTAGCCGCTGACGTAACGGCAGGGGATCTTCAGCCCGCGGGCGATGGCGATCATGATGTGGGTGAAGTCCTGGCAGACGCCTTTGCGGTTGGCGAGGGCGACGTCAATGGGGGAATCGACGCGGGTGGACTTGGGCACGTACTCGAAGGCCGCGAACATCTTCTGGTTGAGGCTGCGGAGAAGAGTAAGCGGGTCCTGGCGACGGTCGACGCCGAGTTCGGCGATGAGCTTTTCGAGTTCGGCGGAGGGTTCGGTGAAGTGGCTGGGGGTTTGGAATTCGTAAAGTTCGCCGGAAGCCCCCATTTCGTCGATGGCCCCCCAAGCGGAGAGTGGCAGGGAGGGCGGGAGTTCGGCGGGTTCTTCGACTTTGACAACCGCTTCGGCAATCAGCGCGAGGCGATTATGATGGCCAGGCACGTCGAAATGGTGAACTGTGTTGCCGAGGTAGTCCCGGTAATACTGAACGCGCGCGCGAGGCGTGACATGGAGTTCAAACTTTAAGCATTGCTGGAGGAATTCGCTGCGGGGGCGCATGCGTACCTCCATTACGCTTTCGCTGACGGGGGAGCTGTAATGGAACCGAGTGACGTGTCGGATGGAGTAGAACATGTTAGGCCTCGAGGGCGGCGTCGACCGGATAGTTGATGTAGACCTGGTGAACAGCGTTGTGAATCTGGGAGCACTGGCTCTCGATAGTTTCAAGAAATTCGTGCATACCGGCGGCGGCGATCTCATCCATTTCGGTGTAGCAGAGCGTCGCGCGGAGCTTGCCGGCGAGGCGGGCGGGCCGGTCTCCACCGGCTCGACTGGATCGCGGGAGAGCTCTCATGACGGTATCAATCTGGTCGACGGCGAAACGAACGGAGTGCGGAAACTCCTCGTTGAGAAGGAGAAAATCGGCAATGCGTTCGGGCTTAAGATCCGCCGTGTAGACCTTGCAGTAGGCTTCAAAAGCGGTTAGCGACTTCAGAAGGCCGATCCATTCGGAATGCTCTTCGAAGTTGATGGTGGCGGCACCGGTTGGATGAAAATGCTCGAAGTGGACGTCGAGGAGGACGGCGCTGGAGGTAGCACGCTCGATGTAGCGACCGAGTTGGATGAACTGCCAGCCTTCGCCGTGATTCATGGTCGAGTCGGTGATGCCTTGAAAGAGATGGGCGCCGTCGCGGACGCTGCGAAGAAAGTCTGTGGGTTCAGTTTCCCAATCTTCCTGGACGGCGTTGGAGCGGACGTCGTGGAAGAGTTTATTGATCTGCTCCCACATCTCTGAGCTTGTGTGTTCGCGGACTTGGCGAGCGTTATCGCGGGCGAAGGAGACGCACGAAACGATCGAGAGCCGGTTCGAAGGGTCGAAGCAAACCCACTGGATGAGGTCGATGTCTTTGATTCCCTCGGGCGGTTCGAGGCCCAAGGAGGTGATCATTCGTTCCCAATGCTTCTCGCTCGAAGTGGAAAAGGATTCGAGTTGAAGGCCGAGATGAATCTCAAGAACTCGGGCGGTGTGCTCGGCCCGTTCGAGATAGCGCGACATCCAATACAAGGCGTCGCCAACGCGCGAAAGCATGTCCATTAGTTGAGTACCCAGGTATCTTTGCTGCCGCCGCCCTGCGAGGAGTTGACGACGAGTGAGCCCTTGCGAAGGGCGACGCGAGTGAGGCCGCCGGGGACGATAACTGATTTTTCGCCCTGGTAGAGAATGTACGGGCGGAGGTCGATGTGGCGTGGTTCGATGTTGCCGCCGTCGACGAAGCAGGGGGCGGTGGAGAGGCTGATGGTGGGTTGAGCGATGTAGTTGCGGGGGTCTTCGAGAATGCGAAGCCGGAACTCTTCCTGCTGCTCTTTGGTGGAGTGCGGGCCGATCAACATGCCGTAACCACCGGATTCGCCGACCGCTTTCACGACTAGCTTGTCGAGGTTGTTGACGATGTGGTTGCGATGGGTGGGGTCGGTGGCGAGGAAGGTCTCTACGTTCTGGAGAATCGGATCCTGCTGAAGGTAATACTTGATGATTTGGGGGACGTAGGCGTAGAGCGCTTTGTCGTCGGCGACGCCGGTGCCGATGGCGTTGGCGAGGGTGACGTTGCCGGTGCGGTAGGCGTTGAACAGGCCGGGGACGCCGAGGATAGAATCCTTGCGGAAGGAGAGGGGGTCGATGAAGTCGTCGTCGATGCGGCGATAGATGACGTCGACTCGGCGCAGGCCGGAGGTGGTGCGCATGTAGACGATGTTGTCGTGGACGGCGAGGTCACGGCCTTCGACGAGTTGAATGCCCATTTGACGGGCGAGGAAGGAGTGTTCAAAGTAGGCGCTGTTATAGACACCGGGGCTGAGCAGGACAACGGTGGGTTCGGGGCGGCCTTCGGGGCTGAGATTGCGGAGCGTCGCCAGGAGGGCTTGGCCGTAATGATCAATGGGCCGAACGCCGCAGGCCTGATAGAGGCGGGGGAAGATCCGCTTCAGCACTTGGCGGGAGGTCATCATATAACTGACGCCGGAGGGGACGCGGAGATTGTCTTCGAGAACGACGAATTCGCCATCGGGGAGGCGGATCAGGTCCGTTCCGACCACGGTAAGGTAGTTGCCTTTGGGCACGTGGACGCCGCGCATTTCGCGACGGAAGTGCTTGCAGCTATAAATGATATCGCGGGGGACGACGCCGTCGGATAGTATTTTGCCTTCGTGGTAGATGTCGCGAAGGAAGAGATTGAGGGCGTGAATGCGCTGCTCTAGACCGGCTTCAACCTTGCCCCATTCCTGAGCGGTGATGATGCGGGGCAGGAGGTCGTGCGGGATGATGCGTTCGGTGCCTTCGTCGCGGCCATAGACGGTGAACGTGATGCCCTGGTGGAGGAACGACTGGTCGGCGGCTTGTTTATGGAGGCGGAGTTCTTCGGCGGGCAACTGGAGTAGAAAATCGTAGATTTCCTGGTAGTATTCGCGGGGTGCCCCAGAGGCGTCAAACATCTCGTCGAACGAGTCGCCGAGTTCGTAGCTTGAAAAGGGGGCGGGGAATTTCCGTCGCTCAATGGCACTGCCAGTCATCGTCATAGGGTTCTTAACGGGCTCTTCGACGGAGAAGGATTTCCTACGCTAACGCGGTCGTCCTTACGGTGTCAAATCGATGATCCTCCGCTTACAGTAGGGTTCGGAGAAACCGGATGACCTTCGCGGCCAACCACCCGAGGAGGTAGAACAGCGCGGCGCAGAAGAGAATCGCGCATGCCATGAAAGCGTCACTATAAACCGTAGTCTTTATGCGAAGGAAAACGACGACCCAGAGCGCGGGTAAAACGACGGCACCAGAGAGAAAGCCCGAGGAAAACTGTAGCGGCGCGGTTCGATCCGCTACAATCGCCGCAATGGCAACGGCGACGTAGAATCCGGCGAGGATCAAACCAGGAATTGAAACGTGTTTCATTGGCTGATCAGGTTGGCGAAGATCCGCGTGGCGCCAGGGACGGCGTAAGGCAGTTGCCGATACCAAGCCAGGGCGCAGTAGATCCATTTCCCTTTGCCGACGGTGGCTTCGACCCAAATCCCCTGCTGCGGCTTTTGGCCGGTGTCGTTCGTCTCGATCAATGGCCGATACTCGGGAGCCCACGTTGTGAAGAACTTGCTGCCTCGCTGTTCCACCCAGCCGTCGAAGTCCTTCAGGATGATGGCATTCGGGGCGGCGAAGACGGGGGCGTTCGGGGCGAGGAGCTTAATGGGGCTGTCTTCTTCGCTCACCTCTTCGGGGTTGCGGCCCATGGAGTACGGGAACGGGCCGAAGTTTTTGTCGAACTCCGGGGTGTTGTATTGGACGATGACCGTGCCGCCGTTGCGGGCGAATTCTAGGAGACGAGCGTTGTTGGCGGGGAGGTCGGGGCGGGCGGCGTAGGCTCGGATGCCCAGAAGAATCGTTGTGTACTTGCTGAAATCGGCGGTAGGGGAGATGAGGTCGTAGGGAACTCCCAACTGCTGGAGAGCCTCGGGGACGTCGTCGCCGGAGCCCATCAGGTAGCCGATGCGAAGGCCGCTACGGACTTGGACGTCGATCGCGCGGACGCGGTGGACGGCGGGTCTCGAAAGATAGATCGTTTTAAGGCCGGGGTAGGTGACGGGCTGGAAGCTTTGGTCAAAGTCGCGGCCATTGAAGCGGGCGACGGCGCGGACGGTGATCTCGCCGGCGGCGAGGGTGGCGGGGGGGATCAACGTGAAACTGAGTTTGGTCTGTTCGCGCTCGCGTTGGAAGGCGAAGGGGATCTCGGCGGGGTCAGCGCGCCAACCGGCGGGGAGGGCGAGACGGACGGTGCCGGCGGCAGGGCCATCGACGTTCGAGCCGATGGTGACCTGGACCTGATGGCTTCGTTTCGTAAGGGGAAGGATGCCGGCTTCGGTGGGGAATTGGAGGGTGATGGGGGGGCCGACGGCGAGATCATGGAGGTGTTCGAGCTGCGTTGCATCGACGGTCGAGGTTTTAAGGGTGGTTTCGATCACGCCTTTCGCGTGATGGACGCGGACGCGGATGGGCGGATCCGGGAGCGGCTGGGCGAAGTTGTTCGTGAGGGTATATTTGGGTTCGCGGATGGATTCGCGGGTCCAGTAGGCGGCGGTGTAGGTGGGCGAGTCAGGGACCTTGATCGTGAAGCGGCCGGGTTCGTTTTCGGTGATTTGGTAAGAAGAAGGGGCGAGGAGTTCGATTTTGGTGGCTTCGGTGCCGTGGAGTTTGACGGTTGCTTTAAAGGTTTGGCCGGGGACGGCGACGGCAAACGTTTCGGCGGAGCGGAAGGCGGCGAAGGGGCCGGAGAGCGGGTTACGGGGATCGACGCGGGCTTCGACGATGGGGCCGGGCGTGGGGAAGGGGCGGGGGTTGGGAGCGTCGGGGATGCGTTCGAGGAAGCTTTCTTCCTTGTCGGCGAGGCCGACCCGGGACTGGGTGAGGCGGTAGTAGCTGAACTGGGAGCCAAGGCGGCTGACGGCCCCGCCGGTGGCTTGGGAGCGTTGAAAGCGGAGGCCTTCGCGGGCGATTTGGGAGTAGGTGCGACCGAGGATGGAGTCGAACTCGCCGGTGGAAAGTTTGATGGTGTAGCCGTCGAAGGGATTACGGGTTCCGACGTAGAGCTTAAGGGGCTGCCAAGGGGGGCCGGCGTCGGGGAAGCGGCGAGGGTCGGCGGAGGCGGCGAAGGCTTCCTGGGCGAGGATGCCGGAGGCTTCGTGGTTGCCGTGGCCGTCCTGGGGAGTGCCGGACCAACGGGAGATGAGGATGTGCGGCTTTTCGGCGCGGATGATGTGGACCATGTCGGCGAGGACCTCTTCGCGGTTCCATTGCCGGAAGGTTTCGCCCACGTTTTTGGAGTAGCCGTAGTCGATGAAACGGGTGAAGAAGACGCGGGCGCCGTAGTATTCGGCGGATTTGAGGACTTCGACGGTACGGAGGGCACCGAGTGCATCGAAGAAATCGCTGGTGACGAGGTTGGCTCCGGACTCGCCGCGGTTGAGGATGAGCATGGACATGTCGACGCCATACTTGCGGGCGAGGAGGGTGATGGCGGGGCCGTCTTCATCGTCGGGATGGGCGGCGATGTGCATGGCCCGGATGGAAGTTTTGGCGGAGAGTTGGGAGCGGTGGAGGCCGGCGGCACCGCGGTCTTCTGGGATGGGATCCTGAGCAGGGAGAAGGAGGGGGAGTAGGAACAAAAGCTTCCGCATTCGTTTCAGTGTGTCATCATTATTGATGTACTGGTTGGACGGGCAGTCGCTGGGGCGCTTCGCTTGCGGAGAGTTCTAGAGGAAAGTCCGGTCTCCATTGGGCGTCGTGCCGGCTAACGGCCGGGGGGGTCGCGTTAAGGCGGCTTCACGGAAAGTGCAACAGAGAATATACCGCCTGGTCATTTGGCCGGGTAAGGGTGAAAAGGTGCGGTAAGAGCGCACCGCGCTGGCGGTAACGTCAGTGGCAGGGCAAACCCCACGCGGAGCAATGCCAAATAGGGGGAGAGGGGCGGCCCGTCCCGTTACAATCCCCGGGTAGGCAGCTAGAGCCTGTTAGTAATAACAGGTCGAGACGAATGACTGCCGCCTGCGCAAGCAGAGTACAGAAACCGGCTTATAGTCCAACCAGTACAAAATTTTGAGGGCATAATTGGATTATGCCGACTCTACTCGAAGCCGTGATGGACGCGCCGACTCTTCCGCATAAACTGTGGACGCGGGAGGATTGCGCGGTGCTGGAGAAGGCGGGGCTCGTGGAGGCGGAGCGGTACGAGCTGATTGAGGGGGAGCTGATACTTAAGGTGGGAAAAAATCATCCTCATGTTCGAGCATTGTTGTTTCTGGCGGCCTGGTTAAGGGGTGGTTTCGGGGAGACATGCGTAGCGCAAGAGTCTCCGATCGATCTTCGGTCGGAAGACCAGCCGACTAGTTCACCAGAGCCGGATGTGACCGTCCGGGTCCGCTCGATAGCAGAACTTTCCGGCCCCCCCCGATCAGAAGAGTTACGACTCGTCGCGGAGGTTTCCAGCTCTTCGCTGGCGTTCGATTTGACGACTAAAGCTCGGCTGTACGCACGATCAGGGATTGTCGAATACTGGGTGCTCGATGTTGCCGGACGGCGCTTGATCGTTCATCGTGAACCGGTCGACGGGCGGTATCGGTCGGTGGTTGCGTTCGGCGAAGAGGAACGTGTCGCGGCGTTGGCGGCTCCGGAACGAGACGTGCGGGTCGGCGATTTACTGTAGATATGCTGACGCCCGAGGAAGCCGAGCGGCACGAGTTGATTGAGGGGGAATTGATCCGCAAACCTATAAAGGCGTATCCCCAGTCACGTGCCGCCATGCTGCTGATGGAATGGCTGCGAGGAATATTCGGTCTCACACATGCGGTGCAGGGACCGACTATCGAAGTAGACCCGACGAACGAAATAGATCCAACGGCGGTCGTGCTGCACCGATCCCTCTTTGAATTTTCGGGGCCTATCCGACCTGAGGATCTGCGATTGATCGTCGAGATTTCCAGCTCGGGGCTGGCGTTCGATTTGACAACGAAGGCCCGGATTTACGCGCGGTCGGGGATCGTCGAGTATTGGGTACTCGATGTTGACGGGCGGCGGTTGATTGTTCATCGTGAGCCGGCCGAGGGGCAATATCGGTCCGTCGTTACGTTCGGCGAAGAGGAGCGCGTAGCGACGTCGGCGGCTCCGGAGCAGGACGTTCGAGTCGGCGATTTGCTCTAAGACTGTACCGTGAGGCCGGTGGCTTCGAGGCCAGCAATGATGGCGGCGCGGGTGGCGGTGACTTCATCGCTGGTCAGCGTCCGGTCAGCGGCGCCGACCGTGATGCGGTAGGTCATGCTGCGGCCCTTCTCGCTCGTATAGTCGTAGAGATACTGCACCTTCAGCGCCTGCGGCCCGGCGAGCGGCTCGATGAGATGGAGAACGCGGCCGGCGAGTTCGCGGGGCTCCGCTACCACGGTTAAGTCGAAGGCACTCGTCGGGAAGCGGCGCAGCGGGCGGTACTTGCCGGTCTCCGGGCGGAGGGCCTGGAGCTTAACGAGGTCGAGATAGAGGACCGCCGCGCGTCCGGTTTCGACCGCGGAAGGATGGAACTCGAAGAGACGACCGATGGGTTCGTTTCGCAGAATCACAATGGCGGAGCGGAACGGATGCTCATAGGCGTGGGCCGTGGCCGGTTCCAGCGTGCAGCCGACGGCGATGGTTCCAGCTAGGCGTTTGAGTTCGAATAGGCTGGCAGTACCGTCACCGTGTTTGGCGAAGCTGACAGCGGCCAAGTGTGGAATCTCCTCGGGGAGTTCGCGGCCACGATCATGGATTTCTTTGCCGATTTCGAACAAACGGAAGGATTCGAACTCGCGGGCGTTGTCGTTGATGTTGCGTTTGATGTGCGGCAGCAGGCTAGTACGAAGGAGTTCCTGGCCCTGAGCGATGGGGTTGACGACGCGGACGTGGTCAGGGATGGGCAGGCCGAGTTCGACGGCTTGGGCTTCGTTGACGAACGAATAGTTGTAGACCTCGGTATAGCCCTGCGCCGTGAGAAGTTGGCGGAGGCCGCGAAGGTAGGCGCGTTCGGGAGGCAGCGGGGGGACGGTGTTCGGGACGAGCGGCGGCAGCGGCGTCAGGTTGCCGTAGCCGATCATGCGGCCGACCTCTTCGACGAGATCGTCCTTGATAGAGACGTCTTTGGTGGCGCGCCAACTGGGGACGGTGACGGTGAACTGGCCAGCGGCTTCGGTGACCCCGAAGGCGAGGGAGGTAAGAATGGCAGTGACTTCGGCAGCCGTCAGATCAGCCTTGCCGAGCTTACGCTGCATCCAGGCGAGAGTGAATTCGATGGGGGCCAGCGGAGGAAGGGAGTAGTAGACGTCGGCGACTCCGCCGACGAGCCGGATGCCGGGGGAGACCTCTTCGAGCAAAGCCACGGCGCGGGCGAGCGCACGAACCGTATTCGCGGGGTCCTGCGATTTTTCAAAGCGCATGGACGCGTCGGTGCGGAGCTTGAGCTTCGTCGACGTTTTGCGGATGGAAGCAGCGTGGAAGTTGGCGGCTTCAAGCAGGATGGTCGTCGTCGAAGCGCTGATGGCGGAGGGGCCGCCGCCGATGATGCCGGCGATGCCGACCGGGCCGCTTTCGTCCGCGATGACGAGCACCGTCGGGTCGAGCGAATAGGTCGTGCCGTTGAGGGCGGGGCAGGATTCGCCGTCAGTGGCGGGGCGAACGGTGATGCCGCCATTGAGCTTCGCGGCGTCGTAGGCGTGCATGGGCTGGGCCAAATCGGCCATGACAAAATTGGTGACGTCGACGATGTTGTTGATGGGGTTCAGGCCGACCGATTCGAGCCGCTGCTGGAGCCAGAGCGGCGACGGCTGGACGGTGACGTTTTCAAAGCGGAGCGCGGAGAAGCGGGGGCAGAGTTTGGCGTCGGCAATGGTGACGGCGATGGGGGCGGGGCCGGACGGGAGTTCGGCGGCGACGGGGCGAAGAGGGCGGCCGGTGATGGCGGACACCTCGCGGGCCATGCCGTGGTGGCCCCAGAGGTCGGGGCGGTGGGTGAGGGATTTATTGTCGATCTCGATGATCGTGTCGGAGGAGCAGCCGGGGATCGCGTCGCCGGGGTTGCCCGCCGCGAATTCAATGATGCCTTCGTCCTCGGCGCTGATGCCGAGTTCTTTAGAGGAGGCCAGCATGCCGGCGCTATCGACGCCGCGGAGCTTGGCGTTGGTCACGCCAAGTTGGCCGGGAGGGACATAGGCGGTGAGAAGATTCGCGCGGCAGTTGGGGGCTCCGCAGACAACCTGCTTGATACCGTAGCGACCGGTGTCAACCGAGGCGACCGCGAGATGGGTGCCGGGGATGGGCTCGGAGGTAAGCACGCGAGCGATGACGACATGGTCGAAGTGAGCGCCATGAGGTTCGACGCCTTCGCACTCGGCGGTCTTGATGGTGATGAGGCTGCCAAGTTCGGCAGGGGCCAAATTGAGGCCGTCAATGTGCTCAGCGAGCCAGGAGGAGGAAAACTTCATCGGGTCCTTAAAACTGCGTGAGGAAGCGGAGGTCGCCACCCTGGAGTTGGCGAATGTCGTCGATGGCGTAGCGCATCATGACGAGGCGGGTGAGACCGAGGCCGAAGGCAAAACCGCTGTATTCTTCGGGGTCGATGCCGCCGAGGCGTAGGACGTTGGGATGGACGAGGCCGCACGGCAGCAGTTCCACCCAGCCGGAGTGTTTGCAAACCGGGCAGCCGGTGCCGTTGCAAATGAGGCACTGAATATCGAGTTCGAAGCCGGGTTCGACGAAGGGAAAATAGCCGGGGCGGAGCCGGACGGTGACGTCGCGTTTGAAGATGGCCGACAGCAGCGTCTTCATAAAGTAGATGAGGTGGGCGACGGAGACGTCCTTGTCGACCATCATGCCTTCGAGCTGGTAGAAGGTATGTTCGTGGCTAGCGTCGACTTCCTCGTTGCGGAAAACGCGGCCGGGAGCGATCATGCGCAGAGGCGGACCGAGCTTCTTCATGCCGCGAACTTGGACCGGCGACGTATGGGTCCGCAGCAAGTGGCCGTTCGAAAGCCAGAAGGTATCTTGCATGTCGCGGGCGGGATGGTCCGGCGGAATGTTCAACGCGTCGAAATTATTGAACTCCGTTTCGACCTCGGGACCGTCGAGAACGGTGAAGCCAAGGGAGACGAAGAGGTCTTCAATCTCGGCTTGGATTTGAGTGAGAGGATGAAGGCTACCGAGGCCGGGTCCGGGGGCGGGGACGGTAAGATCGAGCCACTCGCGCTCCAGACGCGCGGCGAGGGCAGCGGCGGCGAAGGCGTTTTGGCGTGTGGTGAGCGTCTCTTCGAGCGACTGTTTGGCTGCGTTGAGGAGCTTGCCAACCACGCCCCGCTGCTCCGGCGACAGCTTGCCCATATCCTTCGAGACTTCGGCGAGCTTGCCTTTGCGGCCGAGCACTTCCACCCGAATCGTTTCCAGTTCATCGGCGGTAGTGACCGCGGCGATGCGCGCCTGGGTGGCGGCGGCCAAATCAGAGAGCAGAGTTTCGATCATTTCGTAAGGCGCTCAAGCAGGGCGACAACGCTCGAATGGTTCCGGGCGCGGGCCATATCGAGCGGAGTCTCCCCTTTTTCAGATTTTGCTTTGGGGTTGGCTTCGTGGGCGAGCAGCAGGCGAACCATCTCGTCGTCGCCGTTGGCGGCGGCAGAATGAAGGGCGGTATATTGGCTTGCCTGTTCGGCGTTCACTTCCGCGTTGTGCGAGAGGAGGATGGCGCAGACTTCCCGATGGCGCCCGGCGGCGGCGGCATGCAGCGGGGTGTTGCCCATGGTGTTCGCGCTGCGCATTTTGACGCTGGCACCAAGGTCGAGAAGCACTTCGACACAATCAAACTGGCCGAAGAAACTCGCCAGATGGAGGGCGGTCCAGCCATCGGAGCTGTGCTGATCAATCGGTTTATTTGCGCCGCTCAGCAGTTCGCGCAGAACCTTCTCGTGGCCAAGGGCAGCGGCGGCGAACTGGTCGAGTTCCGCTCCACGAGCGATGAGCAGAGCAGCGATTTCTCGGCGACCGCTATAAGCAGCGAGCATCAACGGGGGCATGCCCGCCGCTCCGCCACCGTAAACCAGTTGAGGGTCGACCGCTAAGAGTTCTCCGACGCGGTTCTCGTCGCCGGATTGGATCGCAGCGTGGAGTTCCTGCGCGGGGGTCATGTTACTTAAAATCCTGACCGGCGGCCACTCCTGCCGGAAGAAAAAACTCGGCACCCTTGGTCATCTCCATCGCGAGATGGTTAAGGTAGAAGATCAAAACGCTCGACGGAAGTTTTCCTTCAAACTCGTTCCAAACGCGCTGCTGCCAGCCGCCGGTCAGATGCTCGGCGATGTCAGCGTCCTTCTCAAAAAAACCTTCGGTATGGGGGACGCCCAGAAAATTGAGCACCGGCACGATCAAGGTATCGACGTGGGAAACGAGGATGGCCTGGGACAGATCCATGGCCAAATCTTCATCGCGCTCATCGGCCAAACGGGCCCATTGCCGGGGCGCGCTTTTAAAAAGCGACTCGCCATTGAGCTTCACAACGCGGAGGCGAAGCTTGATTCGCTCGAACAGCTGATAGGTCCGCAGCTTTCCGAGGCTGATGTTTTTTAACAGATCTCGAAACGTGGATTGGCCGAGTCCCAAATAAATATCACAAAGCTGCATTCTTTCGAGATTAGCATAGTGCGGTAGAATGAAAGCTTTGGTCTGCTCATGAGTAATATTATTGTTTTAGGGGCGCAGTGGGGCGACGAAGGGAAGGGGAAGATGGTTGACCTCTTCTCTGAGAAATTCGACATCGTCACGCGCTATCAAGGCGGGCATAACGCCGGCCACACCGTCTATATTGGTGCCCAGAAGTATGTGCTGAAGCTGATCCCCAGCGGGATTTTGCGTCCAGGCGTGCAGGCGGTTATCGCCAACGGGGTCGTCATTGATCCCGGTGCACTGCTGACCGAGATCGGAACGCTCGAGAAGGCCGGGCTTCCCGTCGTCGAACAGCTCAAGATTTCCGACCGGGCGCACGTGATTTTCCCGTTCCATCGCATCGTCGAAAAGATGAGCGAGGGGCGCAAGGATCGGACGGCGATCGGCACGACGTCGCGCGGAATCGGCCCCTGCTACGAAGACAAGATCGGCCGACGCGGAATTCGCATTGCCGACCTGTGCGATCGCGAGATTTTCCGCAGCCTATTCAGCGTGCTGGCCGACGACAAGAAAACGATCGCCGATGCCTTTGGCATTCCGTGGGATCTGGACGTCGACGCGTTGCGCGATGAGTACGAAGCGTTCGCAGAGCGCATTCGGCCGATGGTTTGCGACACATCGCTCTTGCTGGCCAAGGCGATGAAGGCCGGGCAGCGCGTGCTGTTTGAAGGTGCGCAAGGAACGATGCTCGACATTGACCACGGCACCTATCCGTTTGTCACCTCGTCGAGCGCGGCCGCTGGCGGTGCCTGTACGGGCGCTGGCGTGCCGCCGACGCGGATTAACGGGGTGATCGGCATTTCAAAGGCCTACATTACTCGCGTCGGCGGTGGGCCGTTTCCCACCGAAGACCATACGGCCGTCGGCGAACAGATCCGCAAAGCGGGCAAAGAGTTCGGCGCGGTAACCGGTCGACCGCGGCGATGCGGTTGGTTCGATGGACCGCTGTTGCAGTACACCGCGGCGGTAAATGGGTTTGACAGCCTAGTGATCACTAAGTTGGATGTACTCGACGAACTGGACGAGATTCCAGTTTGCGTGGCCTACAAAGTGGACGGTAAAGTGATCGAAGGCATGCCGGCGACCAACGATATGGTGGAACGGATCGAGGCGGTTTACAAGACTTTACCGGGTTGGCGGACGCAGACGAGCGCGACCACGCGGCTCGAAGATCTGCCGGCTGCGGCGCGGCGTTATCTAGACTTCCTGGCCGAGCAGACCGGCGTCGAAGTCGGCTGTGTATCGGTTGGCCCGGAGCGGAATGAGACGATCATCGTACCCGGATCGAGGCTAGAGAAACTCCTTGGCTGAGTGGAAGAAATGGGCTCTTCTTGGGCTCCTGGCGGCCCTCATATTTTATGGCGGCGCAATTTGGATGGGCATCGAGTTTTCGAAAAAGAAACCCGGGGTGCCCATCAGTACCTTCGCGACGTTTAAGGCCGGGGACCCGATGCCAATGTTGCCCTTTGAGACAACGGACAAAGAGCAGAAGCAAACCCTGGCAGTGTTCCGTGGCAAACCCGTGTTCGTCTATTTCTATACGCTGGGCGACACGGAGTTAGCCAACCGATTGGCGGCTAAGTACACGGTACTCGCGCTAAGCGATGAGAAGAGATACGCGATTCTGGCCGATCTGGGGAACAAGCCGAAGGCGTTCGTATCGGGTCGGGTGATGCAGTCGGATATTCGGTCGCAGTTCCCTTGGCTGCGGCAAGGGGCACGACCGCGGGCGGTGTTGGTGGATGCCGACGGCCGGATTCAGGAGTTGTTGACGACTCGGGAAGCGATTGAGCGGCTGGCCGCCGTTGCGCCTTAGAGTTTGAAGCTCGCAAGGACCTGGTCCCAGGGTTTGCGGTAAGGGCGGGTCAGCATGCGAGCGGCCTCGGGATCGCCCGTGATCGTTTCTTTGTCGGCGTCCCAAGTGAGTTTCCGGCCGATGCGAAGAGAGATGTTGGCGAGGTGGCAGG